>JAEYPY010000187.1 GCA_023410295.1 Pseudomonadota bacterium
GTCTCAGGGTGCGGCGCAGCCACCCACTCTGTCATCGCGCAAGCGCGATGACAGCTCGCCCATCAAGGGCGAGCAGGGCGTGGAGTCGATCGCCGCCGCCATCGAAGATCACTACCGCCCGCTCGGCCCGAACGATCGCGTGCCGACTGATCCGGTCGCTGTGACGCTCGCGCTGGCGGACAAGCTGGATACGCTGGTTGGATTCTGGGCGATCGATGAGAAGCCAACAGGATCGAGCGATCCATACGCGCTTCGTCGAGCAGCGTTGGGTCTCGTGCGGATTGTTATCGACAACACGCTTCGGTTTAGTTTTGCGAACGCCGCCGAAGCGGCAATGTTTGATGTCGCCGAGCGTCCCGTCGAGCATCGTGATTTCACCAAGCGGCCGAATTGGACGGCTCAGACGCGCGAGATGCACAGCCAGTTTACGGCAATGTATGAGGTCGTGGCCTTCCTGGCCGATCGCCTTAAAGTTCAGCTCCGTGACCAAGGCAAACGTCACGATCTTGTCGACGCTGTCTTCGCGCTTGGCGACGATGACCTCGTCCGCATTGTCGCGCGCGTTGAAGCGCTGGACGCGCTCCTGAAAACCGAAGACGGCGCCAACTTGCTCGCCGGCTATAAGCGCGCGGCGAACATTCTCGCGGCGGAGGAGAAGAAGGGCAAAGGTCTCTCCGCTGACGATATCGCCAAGGGGCTTGACGCGAAGCTCTTAAGCGAGCCGGCGGAAAAGGCGCTTTACGAAGCGCTGGAGAAAGCGTTGCCCGCGGCGCGCGCTGCCGTGGAGAAGGAAGACTTCGCGACGGCGATGAAGGCGCTGGCTGGTTTGCGGGCGCCGGTGGACGCATTCTTCGATAAAGTGCTGGTCAACGCGCCGGAGGAACAAGTCCGGCGCAACAGACTTCTGCTGCTCTCGCGCTTCAGGGAAGCGCTGTCCGCGGTGGCGGACTTCTCGAAGATCGAGGGTTGAACTCCTCCCCCGCGCGCGGGGAGGTGCTGAGCGTAGCGAAGCGGAGGGGGCAAGTCCGTCGGACACGGGCGCTGGCCCCCTCAGTCATGCTTCGCATGACAGCTCCCCCGCACGCGGGGGAGCAGTGAGGGTGAGCGATGACGAAGCAGTGGGTGTACAGTTTCGGCGCCGGCGAGAGTGCGGGCGATGCGTCGATGAAGGCGCTGCTCGGCGGCAAGGGCGCCAATCTCGCCGAGATGGCCAAGCTCGGCCTGCCGGTCCCGCCCGGCTTTACGCTGACCACCGAAGTCTGCACCGAGTTCTACAAGAACGAGCGCACCTATCCTGCGGACCTGAGCGCGCAAGTCGACGACGCGCTGGCGAAGCTCGAAGCCAAGACCGGCAAACGTTTCGGCGATCCGGCGAACCCGCTGCTGGTCTCCGTGCGCTCAGGCGCGCGCGCCTCGATGCCGGGCATGATGGATACGGTGCTGAACTTGGGGCTCAACGACGAAACCGTCGAAGGTCTGGCCAAGCTTTCCGGCGATGCGCGCTTTGCCTACGATTCCTATCGCCGCTTCATCCAAATGTATTCCGATGTTGTGCTCGAACTCGAGCACGGCGTGTTCGAGGAAATCCTCGGCACCTACAAGGACGAGCACGATTATCGCTCCGACACCGAGCTTTCGGCCGATGACTGGAAGAGCATCGTCGCGCAATACAAGGACGCGGTGGCGCGTGAGCAGGGTAAGCCGTTCCCGACCGATCCCAAAGAACAGTTGTGGGGCGCGGTTGGCGCCGTCTTCCAAAGCTGGATGAACGAGCGGGCGATTTTCTACCGAAAGCACAACAACATCCCCGAAAGCTGGGGCACGGCCGTCAACGTGCAGGCGATGGTGTTCGGCAATATGGGCGAGACGTCCGCCACCGGCGTTGCCTTCACGCGCGATCCCAGCACGGGCGAGAAGAAGTTCTACGGCGAATTCCTGATCAACGCGCAGGGCGAGGACGTCGTCGCCGGCATCCGCACGCCCAAATCGCTGACCAAAGCCGCGCGCATTGAAATGAAGGAGCAGGGCGAGTCGCTCGAAGAAGCGATGCCCAAGGTGTTCGCCGAGCTGGTGGCCGTCTATCAGAAGCTCGAAGCGCACTATCGCGACATGCAGGACCTCGAGTTCACGGTCGAGCGCGGCACGCTCTACATGCTGCAAACGCGCAACGGCAAACGCACGGCGAAAGCAGCGCTCAAGATCGCCGTCGATATGGCGAGCGAAGGCCTCATCAGTCAGGACGAAGCGGTGCTGCGCGTCGATCCGATGGCGCTGGATCAGCTGCTGCACCCGACCATCTCTCCCGACTACAAGCGCGATCTCCTGTGCAAGGGCCTGCCGGCCTCGCCCGGCGCGGGCATCGGCGTTGTCGTGTTCGATCCCGCCGAAGCCGCCGCGCGCGGCGCTCAAGAATCGGTCGTGCTGGTGCGCGAGGAGACGAGCCCCGAAGACATCAAGGGCATGCACGCGGCGCAGGCGATCGTGACGGCGCGCGGGGGCATGACCAGCCACGCCGCTGTCGTTGCGCGCGGCTGGGGCAAGCCGTGCGTCTCAGGCGCGGGCGATATCCGCATCGATCACAAGGCGGGCGAGTTTCGCGTAGCTGGGCGCGTCATAAAAAAGGGCGAGACCATCACCGTGGATGGTTCGTCCGGCGAAGTGCTGTTCGGCGCCGCCGAGATGGTGCAGCCGGAGCTGACTGGCGATTTCGGCACGCTGATGCAATGGGCCGATGCCGCGCGCCGGCTCAAGGTGCGCGCCAACGCGGAATCCCCGACGGATGCGGCGCAAGCGGTGAAGTTCGGCGCCGAAGGCATCGGCCTTTGCCGCACCGAGCACATGTTCTTCGACGCCGAGCGCATCGCCGCGGTGCGCGAGATGATCCTGGCGGAAAAGGAGGGTGCACGCGTCGCCGCGCTCGACAAGCTCTTCCCGCACCAGCGCAAGGACTTCGTCGAGATCTTCGAAGCGATGGGCGCGCGCCCGGTGACGATCCGCTTCCTCGATCCGCCGTTGCATGAATTCTTGCCGCACACCGAAGAAGATTGCGCCGACGTCGCCAAGGCGACGGGGCTCGACGCGCAGGCGCTTCTGGCGCGGGCGAAGGATTTGGCTGAGAGCAATCCGATGCTCGGCTTCCGCGGCTGCCGGCTCGCGATCGTCTATCCGGAAATCTACGACATGCAGGCGCGCGCGGTTTTCGAAGCGGCGTGCGATGTGGCCGAGAAGGGCGCGGCGCCCATTCCGGAAATCATGATCCCGTTCGTGATCGCCAAGCGCGAACTGGAAACGCTGCGCACGCGTGTCGATGCGATCGCGGCGGAGGTGTTCGCACGTCGCGGCCGCAAGATCGAGTACCTCGTCGGCACCATGATCGAGCTGCCGCGCGCGGCGCTGCGCGCCGGCGACATCGCTGAGGCCGCAGACTTCTTCTCCTTCGGCACCAATGATCTCACGCAAACGACGATGGGTCTGTCGCGCGACGACGCCGGCAAGTTCTTGGGCGCCTATGTCGACAAGGGCATGCTGGCGAAGGACCCGTTTGTCTCGCTCGATGTCGAAGGCGTCGGCGAGATGATCGAGATCGCCGCCGAGCGCGGGCGCGCTACACGGAAGAATTTAAAGATCGGCATCTGCGGCGAGCATGGCGGCGATCCGGACTCGGTTGCGTTCTGCGAAGGCGCTGGGCTGGATTACGTGTCCTGTTCGCCTTTCCGCGTGCCGATCGCGCGTCTCGCGGCGGCGCAGGCGGCGTTGGCGAAGCGGAACTAGCGGCTTAACAAAAAGCTAAGTTCCTCCCGGAACCAAGCCAGCGAGGAGAATCTTACCGCTACGACCGTTCGTCTCGACAGCGCCCTCGGCGCGCCGGGATTTCGCCGCGGCTGGCGGGGAACGGAGGGCCAGCCGTTACGACAGCCGAGGGGCCGCGCTTTGTCGTGTGCGGAAAACACTGAACCCGCCCGCAAGGGTCCGCGCTCAACTGCATCCGGGGCGCGGCGTACTACTAAGCCCCAACTCCGCTGGCAGATCGACGTAGACCTCGCCCCGCCGGCCCAGGCGCCCCAACGTAAAGTGCGCCGCCGGCGGCGGGTGCGTCCCGCTTGGTTTACTCGCCTTATCGGTGAATTGGCCCGGCTTTCGCAAAGACTTGCCCCGATTGGGCATTCCGCCTGTGGCTGAGGCGCCGCGCTTGCCTGTGCAAAACAGGTGGCTGCCGGCGAGAACTGGACTATGAACAAAAAGTCAATCGCCCCTCAGGCGTCGGTCCTGTATCCGGCCCAAGGCTCGCGTCAGGTTGTTCGCGGGTCGAAACATGACCGTGTGCTGCGGTTTCCTTGGCGTTCAACTGTCCCAAAACTGGACGCCGTTAAGCGGGGCTTAATGCATTTGTCGTTGTTCTGGGATCGATTGGCTGTCTTTGCGGACGAAGTTCGGACCCAAGTGATGGTGGAGATCGAGCGGAACCCTCTGGCCGTGCGCCAGGGCGCAGCGACGATCATGTGCCTGGCGGCCGCCGCGGTCGCTATGCCCGTGATCTCGCACCGTGCTGCTGAGCAGCGCGATGGCGCAGAATGGGCCGCGACCTCAACCGCGTTCCAAGCCGAGCTTGCGCACCACCTCTCAGAACCGAACGCGCGGGTCGAACTGACGGCCTTCCGCACCGATGATGGTTTACGCGCGCGCGGCACGGCCTCGCTGTTCGAGAGCCCCGACGCCCGCGCCATGATGCTGCAGGCGGTCCTGCGTGGACCCTCCGCGCCGGCGGAGCAGACCCAGCCGGCTGAGCCCGCGATCGACGCGCGCCAGCACAACTGCCTCTCGCAGGCGATCTATTACGAGGCGCGCGGCGAGACGCAGCGCGGTCAGATCGCCGTCGCCGAAGTGATCATGAACCGGGTGCGCTCGCCGGCTTATCCGAACTCGATCTGCGGCGTCGTCTATCAGGGCTCGCACCGGGTCACTGGTTGCCAGTTCACCTTCACCTGCGACGGCTCGCTGAACCGTCGCCCGCGCGGCCGCGCCTGGAGCCAAGCGCAGCGCGTCGCCACCGCGGTGATGATGGGCTACGCGCGGCCGATGACGCAGAACGCCACCCACTATCACACCACTGCCGTGAACCCGGTTTGGAATTCCGGCCTGGTGCAGACGACGCAGATTGGCGTTCACGTCTTCTATCGTTTCCCGAACCGCTCTGAGCGCGCTTATTACCAGGAAGCGC
>JAEYPY010000209.1 GCA_023410295.1 Pseudomonadota bacterium
GGATCACGCCAGCGCCGATCATCGCCGCCAGCGCAGTCAGCATGATCGGCTTGAAGCGAATGGCGCCGGCTTCGAGCAACACCTCGCGGAGCGGGCGGTCGGGCGTCTTGGCGTGACGGATGAAGTCCACCAGCAGGATCGAGTTGCGCACGATAATGCCGGCGAGCGCAATGAATCCGATCATTGAGGTAGCGGTGAACGGCGCATTGAACAGGATGTGGCCGATGACGATGCCGATCAGCGTGAGCGGGATCGGCGTCAAGATCACCAGCGGCAGCTTGAAGCTTTTGAACTGCGCCACGACCAGAATGTAGATGGCGAGAATCGCCACCATGAAGGCCGCGCCCATGTCGCGGAAGGTGACATAGGTGATCTCCCACTCGCCGTCCCACAACAGCGCCGGCGCGCCTTCATTCTCCGGCTGCCCGTACATGATGATCTCAGGACGCGGCAGAGCGCCCCAATCGTGTTCGCGCACGAGGCGCTCGACATCGAGCATGCCGTAGATCGGCGCTTCGTATTCACCGGCAAGCTCCGCCTGCACCATCTCGGCAAAGCGGCCATTGCGGCGAAAGATCGGGTAAGAGCCCGCTTCGGCATTCGCTTGGACGACTTCGCCCAGTTCGACGAGCCGGGCGCCATCCGCCGTCACGGCGACCGGCATTGAAGCGAGGTTCTGGTTCCAGCTGCGCGTCGCCTGCGGCAGTCGCACGCCGATCTCGATCGGATTGCGGCCTTCGCCTCGATGTGAATAGCCGACCACCTGTCCGCCCATGGCGACAGCCACGCTATCCAGCATGTCGCGCTCCGCGACGCCGAAGAACTCGATCTGCTCGCGGTCGGGCGTCAGTCTGAGACGCGGGCGCGGCGTTCCGAAGCTGTCGTCGATATCGACCAGATACGGCACGCGCTCGAAAATCCCGCGCAGCTCGCTGGCGACCGCGCGACGTGTTTCTGCGTCGGGGCCATAGATTTCGGCCAGCAGTGTTGAGATCACGGGCGGCCCCGGCGGCACCTCCACGACGCGCACGACCGTGCCCTCGGGCGCGCTGAGCGCCTGCAGCCGCTGCCGCAGGTCGAGCGCGATCGCATGGCTGGAACGGTTGCGCTCATCCTTGCGCTCAAGCGTCAGCTGCAGATCACCAAGTTCCGGACGCTGGCGCATGTAGTAGTGGCGCACCAGGCCATTGAAATTGAACGGCGCGGCTGTGCCGGCATAGGCATCAACCGACAGGACCTCTTCGACGCTTCCAGCCACGGCGGCCGCTTCAATAAGCACACGCTCGGTCGCCTCGAGTGTTGCGCCCTCCGGGAGGTCGATCACGACTTGCAGTTCCGACTTGTTGTCGAAGGGCAGCAACTTCACACGCACCGTACGCGTGGCGAACAGCGACATCGCCACGATGGTGGCGACCCCGATGATAATCAGGAAGCGCCGCGCGCCCTTGCGCGAACGGATCACCGGCGCAGCGACCCGGCGATAGAGACGACCAAAGAAACCCTCCTGGTCGTGACCATGACCGCCATGCCCCGCCGGCTCCGTCTTCGGCGCGAACTTGAGCATCAGCCAGGGCGCAATCACCACGGCCACAAAGAAGGAGAACACCATCGCGGCCGATGCGTTGGCCGGGATCGGCGCCATGTAGGGGCCCATCAGCCCCGAGACGAACATCATCGGCAGCAGCGCCGCGACCACCGTGAGCGTCGCGACGATGGTCGGATTGCCAACCTCGGCCACCGCCTCGATGGCCGCCTGCGCGCGCGTGCGGCCATCCTTCATGGCCCAATGACGGGCGATGTTCTCGATGATAACGATGGCGTCGTCGACAAGGATGCCGATCGAGAAGATCAAGGCGAACAAGCTGACGCGGTTGATGGTGTAGCCCATTAGGTTCGAGGCGAACAGCGTCAGCAGGATCGTGGTCGGGATCACCACCGCCGTCACCATGGCTTCCCGCCGGCCCACGGCGAACCAGATCAGCGCCACGATCGAGATCGTCGCCAACCCCAAGTGAAACAGCAGCTCGTTCGCCTTCTCGTTGGCGGTTTCGCCATAGTTGCGCGTGACCGCCACATCGACGCCGCGCGGGATCAGCGTGCCCTCAAGCGCATGCAGTCTGCGTTCAACCGCTTGTGACACGGTCACCGCATTGGCGCCGTCGCGCTTGGCGATGGCGAGGCTCACGGCCGGCGCCATCCGCTGTCCGTCACCGTCCCTGGTGAAACGCCAGACACGCGCTTGATCCTCGCGAGGTCCAAGCGTCACTTCGGCGACATCGCGAATGTAAACGCTGCGTCCGTCGGCAGCTTGAACAGTGAGCAAGCCAATCTCGCCCGGATCGCTGAGCGTCTCGCCGATCACCGTCGAAGATGTGCCCTCGCGGCCGCGCAGATCACCGCCCGGAAACGAACGGTTTGCGTTGCGCACCGCATCGATGACGCGGCCCAGCGGCACGCCGTAGAGCGCAAGCCGGCCCGGATCGGGGGCGACCCGGATCTCCTGGGGCCGGCCTCCAACGATGAAGGTGAGGCCGACGTCTTCGACCTTGATCAACTCGCTCTGCAACTCATCGGCGACGCGATAGAGCGCGCTGTCGTCCCAGCGATCCGCCGCCTCAAGGCCGGGCGCCAAGGTGATCACCATGATCGGCACATCGTTCACACCGCGCGCAACGATCTGCGGCGCCGGCACGCCGACCGGGATACGGTCGTAATTGGCGCTGAGCTCCTGCTGGATGCGGATGATCGCGTCGTCGGGATCGGTGCCGACGAGAAAGCGCGCTGTAACCAGCACGCGGTCGTCCTCGGTCTGGCTGTAGACGTGCTCGACGCCCTCGACGCCTTTGACGATCGTCTCCAAGGGCTTGGTAATGAGTTCGACCGCGTCGGGCGCACGGAGGCCGTCGGCGCGAACGCTGATATCGACCAGCGGCACCGAAATTTGCGGCTCCTCCTCGCGCGGGATGGTGAAGAGCGCCAAGAGGCCGAGCGCGAGGGCTGTCAGCAGGAAGAGCGGCGTCAGCGGCGAGCCGATCGTGCCCTTGGTCAGTGCGCCCGATACGCCGAGCTTCATGCGCCGGCCTCCGGCGGCACGATTGCATCGCCCGCATTCAGCCCGGACAGAATCTCGACGCCATCGGGCATCGCTTCGGTAGGCGCCGCCGCGCCACGTTGCACGGGGGCATCGATGACAACCCCGCCATCGCGCACAAGCCGCACATAATCGACGCCAAAGCGGCTGACGATGTAGCGAGCGGGAATAACAATCGCCTCGCGTTCGCCAGCGGGAATCAAGACACGGACGCGCGCGCCGACAAATTCGCCTTGGAGTCCGGCGGCGTCCAAATCCGCTGTGAGACGGCCGTTCTCGATGGCGGGATAGACTTGCCGCACGCGTACCGTTCGCGCCGCATCGCCCTCGCCCGCGCCGAGAATGCGGATGTCTTGTCCTTCGCGCAGAAATGCCGCCTGCGCCTCTGGCAGTTCCAGCCTGAGCACGCGCGCACCTGTGGCAATGGCGACGACAACTTCACCAGGCATAACCACCGCGCCCTGCGGAATAGGCGCACGCGTGACCCGGCCATCGGCCGGCGCCAACACACGGCCCTGGCCGCTCAACTCGGAGAGCGCGCCGCCCTGTGCGCGCGCAGCACGCAATTGCGCATCAGCGGCGCGGGTCTCGGCCCTGATTTGATCCATCCGCGCGGGAGAGAGAAAGCCGCGGTCGTAGAGCACCTGATAACGCGCTTCATCGGCGTGCGCGCGCTCAGCGGCGGCCTGCGCAGCTGCAATGCCCGCCGAGCCCGCCTGGGCCTCCAGGGCCAGACGCTGGTCCGTGATCACCGCCACCACTTGCCCGCGGCGCACAGCCTCGCCCTCGCGGACCAGCAACCGGGTTAGCGTCCCGCCGATGCGCGCCCGCGCGTCGCCGACATCGCGGCTGGTGAGCACGGCCGAAACCGTCTTGTAATCGGGGATGGTCGCTTGGCTGATCGAAAGCTGCCCTTGCGGCGCAGTCGCGGCAGCCGGTTCCGGAGCTGACGGCGCGCCGCAGGATGTCAGCGCCGCCGCCATGCCAAGCGTTAAGATCACGCGCCTCATTACAGCACTCCTCCCGCCACTCTCGCGACGTCGGCGCGAATGACCTTGCGTCAGATCAATACGCGTCCTGGGTAAAGCCGCATTCTGTCCAAGCCCGATGGGCTCTACTTGCGTATATGCGTCTTTGCTAATATCTTTGCAATAGCGCCCTCAAGGCGCAGTCCGGAGAACACGTCATGGCGACGGTAGCTATTCTCGGCGCAGGGCTAGGCGGCGTGTTGGCCGCCTACGAAGTCAAAGGACAAGTGCGGAACGAGGACAAGGTCGTCCTCATCTCCAAGGGCGAGACCTACCACTTCGTCCCGTCCAATCCCTGGATTGCAGTGAACTGGCGCAAACGCGAAACCATCGAGATCACACTGGCGCCGGTGATGAAGCGCAAGGGCATCGAGTTCATATCGACCGGCGCCAAACGCGTTCATCCGCAGGAAAATAGAGTCGAGCTGGAGGACGGCGGCTCAATCGCCTATGATTATCTCGTCATCGCTACTGGCCCCGACCTCGCGTTCGACGAGATTGCCGGCCTCGGCCCGGACGGCTTCACCCAATCCGTTTGTCATGTCGACCACGCTGAGAAAGCGGCGATCGCGTTCGAAGCCTTCTGCGAGAACCCCGGTCCGATCGTGGTCGGCGCCGTGCAAGGCGCCTCCTGCTATGGCCCGGCCTACGAATTCCTGATGATCCTCGACACCGAGCTGCGCCGGCGCAAGCTGCGTGATCGCGTACCGATGACTTTCGTCACCGCCGAGCCCTATATCGGCCATCTCGGCCTCGACGGGGTTGGCGACACCAAGGGCCTGCTCGAAAGCGAGATGCGTCAGCGCCACATGAAGTGGATTACCAACGCCCGCATCGCCAAAATCGAGCAAGGCAAGATGACGGTCGAGGAACTCAACGAAGATGGCTCAGTGAAGACATTGCACGAAACGCCATTCGCCTACTCGATGATGCTGCCAGCGTTCCGCGGCGTGCCGGCGATTATGGGCATAGAAGGGCTCGTCAATCCACGGGGCTTCGTCATCGTCGACAAACACCAACGCAATCCGACCTACCCGAACGTGTTCGGCATCGGCGTCGCCGTCGCCATCCCGCCCACGGGCAAAACCCCCGTTCCAGTCGGCGTGCCGAAGACCGGCTTCATGATCGAATCCATGGTCACCGCCACCGCGCACAATATCGGCAATCTGGTCCGCGGCCGCGACGCCGTCGAAGAAGCCACCTGGAACGCCATCTGTCTCGCCGACTTCGGAGATGAAGGCGTCGCTTTCGTCGCGCAGCCGCAAATCCCGCCGCGCAACGTCAACTGGGCGGCACAAGGCAAATGGGTCCACTTCGCGAAAGAACAGTTCGAGCATTACTTCATCGGCAAGCTGCGCCGCGGCGAGAGCGAACCGTTCTACGAATCCCTCGCGCTCAAGGTGTTGGGCATCTCCAAACTCAAAGAAACCAAGCGGCCTCACGCATGATGAAGCAAGCTGCCTGCCCGTCGTGCCAAACCGGCAATCGGTTCGGCGAGCGGGATCCGGCGGCGGCCAAGTGCGGCCGTTGCGGCGCAAAGCTCTTCACCGGAACGCCGGTGGACGTGAACGATGCGGCTCTTAGCGCACATTTGAAACTTACGGTCGGCCCCGTCCTGTTGGATGTCTGGGCGCCCTGGTGCGGCCCTTGCCGCGCAATGGCGCCGCACTTTGCAGAGGCGACGCGCCAGCTCGAGCCGAATGTGAGGTTCTTGAAGATGAACGCCGACGAAAACAGCGCCCCGGCGCAATTGGGCGTGCGCGGCATTCCAACACTGGTGCTTTTTCACGACGGACACGAGGTGGACCGCCGCTCCGGCCTCATGACCGCAGATCAAATTACCGAATGGCTGCGCCACAGCCTCAATTCGGCTGACATAATGGAGATGCACTCATGACCCTTGATCGCGCCGTCTTTGCTTTCGCTGGCTTCGTCGTCCTGGTCGGCTTGGCGCTCGCCTATTGGGTCCATCCCTATTGGGCGCTGTTGTCGGCCTTCGCCGGGCTGAACATGTTCCAGGCCGCGTTCACGGGGTTTTGTCCTGCGGCAATGGTGTTCAAGCGCCTAGGCTTCAAGCCTGGCCTGCTGTTCAAGTAGTCAGCGCTTTCCGCCGTAGAGTTCGCAGAGCGCGCCCACCAATTTCTGCGCGTTGGGACTCGCAACCCGATAATAGATGTTCTGTCCCTCACGTCGCGTCGCCACCACGCCGTGGGCGCGCAGCTTGGCCAAGTGCTGAGAGAGCGCGGATTGCGCCAGATGTACATGCTCCCCCAATTCGGAAACCGAGAGTTCACCATCACTCAATCGGCAGAGGATTATTAGCCGCTGATCGTTGGACAGCAGCTTCATCAACTCGGCCGCATCACCCGCGCGGGATTCCAGTTCCCGCAGTCCGGCGCGTGTCTTCTTTGCGGTCCTGGCCATGCGCCCTCCAAACTCGTTGCGTCTATACGAATATAATAATAAGCGCAGCGAGGAACGAGATAGGCGCCACCAGCGGCAGCGGTCCCGCGCAGGCGGGCGGCCCCGCCTGGCCTGCCGCGGCGCGCGAAGGGGTAGCCACAGGGCCGGCCCCGTGTCGCGACAACATCTGGGAAGTCTGGTGGGCGCGACAGGGATTGAACCTGTGACCCCTCCCGTGTGAAGGGAGTGCTCTCCCGCTGAGCTACGCGCCCGAAGCGGCGTCCGTGCGCCGTCCGAAGGGCGCGGACCATAAGCGCGGCCTTGCCTGCGTCAAGCGGCAGCGGCGTCACCTCTTGACCTGCGGCGCCCAACCTGCGCTATTGCGAACCGTTCTCAAATACTGGGTTGGGAGAAGCCTTTGACCTTCAGCATGAGCCGCCGCGCCTTCGCCATGGGCGCTTCCGCCACCGCGCTCGCGGCGTGCAATCCCGCGGGCCAAGGCGGCAGCGGGGGCGAGCAAGTGCTCAACCTCTACACCGCCCGCCATTACGAGGCCGACCGCACGCTCTACAGCGCCTTTGAGGAAGCCACAGGCATCGCCGTGCGCGCGCTGACCGGCAACGCCGAACAATTGCTCGAGCGCATCCGCGCCGAAGGCGAAGCCACCGAAGCCGATCTGTTCATTAGCGCCGACGCCGGCAATCTCTGGCGCGTGAAAGATGCGGGCCTCCTGCAAAACGTCGTGACGCCAGCACTCGAAGCGAGCGTGCCGGCGCACTTGCGCGACCCGGAGGGCGCGTTCTGGGGCTTCGCCAAGCGCGCGCGCGTCATCGTTTATAACAAGGCGCGGGTACAGCCCGAGGAAGTCGCCACTTATGATTCATTGGCGACGCCGCGCTTTCGCAACGCGCTGGTGATGCGCTCGTCAAGCAACGTCTATCAGCTCTCAACGCTCGCCGCGCGCATTGAACGCCACGGCGCGGAGAACGCGCGCGCTTGGGCCGCGGGCGTGCGCACCAATTTCGTGCGCGATCCGCAAGGCTCGGACACCGACCAGATCAAGGCTGTCGGCGCGAACGAAGCGCAGGCGACGCTGGTCAATCACTATTACTACTTCCGCTTGACGCAATCGGAAGATCCGGCCGACCGCGACATCGTCGCCAATACTGGGCTTGTCTATCCGGACCAAGCCGGCGCCGGCACGCACATCAACATCTCCGGCGGCGGCGTCACCCGCCACGCCAAGCGCCGCGACAACGCCGTGCGCTTCCTTGAATATCTTGCCAGCGTCGAAGCGCAGCGCCTGCTGGCGCCGATCAATTCGGAGTTTCCGATCCGTCCAGACGTTGAGCCCTCCCCGGCGCTGGTAGCGCTCGGCAGCTTCCGCGAAGACCCGCTGCCGCTCGATGCGCTCGGCCGCAACCAGGCCGAAGCGGCGCGCATCTTCGAAGAGGTAGGGTGGCGCTAGACGCAACATCAGCGCCGCGCCGCGGCTTTGCCATCGACGGCGTCGCGCTCGCGGCGGCGGTGGCGACGCTTGTCTGCGCGGCCCCGGCGCTCGCCGTCATCGGCTTTGCGCTGGCGCCGCAGCAGGAAGGGGCATCGTTCGGCGGCGCGCTGTTACGCGATGGCGCGATTGGCACCTTTACACTGATGCTGGTCGGCGGTGGCGGCGCCATTCTGTTCGGCGCGGCGGCCGCATGGCTCGTCAGCCTGTGCCGTTTTCCGGGACATGGCCTTTTCGAGTGGCTGCTGGTGCTGCCGCTCGCCGCGCCATCTTATGTGCTCGCCTATTCCTATTCGAGCTTCAGCTGGGCCGGCGGCTGGAGCCCCATAGAAGTGCGCGGCTTCTGGGGCGCGGCGTTCGTTTATGCGGTTGGGCTTTATCCTTACGTTTATCTCGCCGCGCGCGCCGCGTTCGCCAGTCAATCGGCGTGCGCGTTGGAAGCGGCGCGGACGCTGGGCGTCTCGCCAGGCAAACTTTTCCGCCGCGTTGCGCTCCCACTGGCGCGGCCAGGCATCGCCGCTGGCGGCGCGCTGGCGATGATGGAAATCGCCGCTGATTACGGCGCAGCACAGCATTTCGGACTGACGACGCTTTCAACGGCCATCTTCCGCGCCTGGTACGCGCACCAGAGCTTGCACGGCGCATTGCAGATCTCCGCCGTACTGCTGCTCGCCGCGCTCGTCTTCCTGGTGGTGGAGCGCCGCGCCCGCGGCCGCGCCGCGTTCGGCGGCGGTTCGACACGTTGGCGGCCCCTGCCGCGTTATCAACTCTCCGCCGGCGCCGGCCTTGCCGCTTCGATCTTCTGCAGCACCCTTCTGGTGTTCGGCGCGCTCCTGCCGCTTGGCTGGCTGGCGCGGCTGGCGCTCCTCCACGCCAATCCCGGCGACATCGCCGCGCCCTTCATCAACACGCTGCTGCTGAGCGCCCTTGGCGCTGTCCTGACTCTCACGCTAGCCGCTGCGGTCGCCGTCGCGGCGCGACGCGCGCGCAGCGTCGGGCAAGTCTCGCTCTTCGCCGCGGCGATGGGCTACGCAGCGCCGGGCGCGGTCATCGCCATGGGCGCACTCGCGCTATTCGCAGCCGCGCGCGAAGCAGGCTGGATCGGCGGGCTCAGCGCCTCGCTCGCGCTCTTCGCGCTCTTCTGGACCTATGCGGCGCGTTTCTCCGCCGCGGGCGTTGGCCCGATCGACGCCGGGCTCGCGCGGCTCTCCAAAGGGCTCGACGCGTCGGCCCGCACCCTTGGCGCGGGGCCATGGCGGCGGCTCGCCAGCATCGATCTGCCCATCGCCGCGCCCAGCATTGCCGCCGCGGCGCTCATTCTCTTCGTCGAGATCGTCAAAGAGCTGCCGGCGACGCTGATCCTGCGGCCGTTCGATTTCGACACCCTCGCGGTGCGCGCCTATTCTTACGCCTCCGATGAACGCCTGCTCGAAGCGGCCGCGCCCTCCTTACTGATCTTCCTTGCCGGTCTCTTGCCTATCCTCGTGCTGACACGCGGCATCACCCGTGCCAGAGCAGGCGCGCGATGAGCACTGTGACACTGACCCATGTGCGGCGCGCCTATGCCGGCGTGCGCGCGTTGGATGACGTCTCGCTGACGGCGCCCACCGGCAAAGTGCTGGCGCTGCTCGGCCCTTCGGGATCGGGCAAATCGACGATCCTTCGCCTCGTTGCGGGGCTTGAGAGCGTCGATGCGGGCGAGGTCCGCATTGGCGATGAGTTGATGTCCTCATCACATCACACGCTCCCCGCTGAGCAGCGCCGCATCGGCATGGTGTTTCAGGACTATTCGCTGTTCCCGCATTTGACGGCCGGCGCCAACGTCGCCTTCGGGCTCGACAGAATCTCACGCGCTGTTCGCGAAGCGCGGGCTCTTGCATGGCTCGACCGCGTCGGCCTCAAGCATCGCGCGCACGCTTATCCGCATGAACTCTCCGGCGGCGAACAGCAGCGCGTCGCCCTCGCCCGCGCACTCGCGCCGTCACCACGCGCCGTTCTGCTCGACGAGCCCTTCTCCGGCCTCGACCCCGTGCAGCGCGCAGAGCTGCGCGATGCGACGCTGGCGACGCTGATGGAGGCGCGCACCACGACGCTCTTCGTCACTCACGATGCGGACGACGCGTTGCAAGTGGCGGATCGGCTCGCGATCCTCAAAGCCGGGCGCCTCTTGCAGGAAGCGCCGCCGCGCGAAGCTTACGACCGCCCCGCCTCGATTGACGTTGCCGCAGCGCTGGGACCCATCAACGTTTTCGACGGCCGCGTTGAGAATGGCGCGGTGGCGACCCCGTTTGGCAACGTGCTGGCGCCGACACTGAGCGCAGGCCCAGCGCGCGCCGCGGTCCGCGCCGAAGCGCTGCGCCTTGCGCCGGGCTCACGCGCGCGCGTCCTCGATGTACGCCCGCACGGCGCGCATGATCTCGTGCGCATCGAAGCCGAGAGCGTGGTGTGGCGCGCGCTTATACCGGCGCGCACCGAGCTGGCCGAGCGCGTCGATGTTGAGATTTACGCAGCCGGCGCGTTCGCATTCTCAGCCTGATCCGGCGCTTCTTCTTCAGCGCCGTCCACAGGCCGGCGCAAAATGAAGCGCCGCCGTTCCAGCCGCCGCTGCGCCAAGAGCTTCAGCCGCATGCGCCAAGCCTCGGATTCCCAAGCCAGCTCACGCGCGATTGCCGGTTCAAGCGAGCCAGCCTCGCTCAGCCGCTGACCCAACTCCTTGAAAGCGTTGCGCGCGGTTGCGAGAAACTCCTCGGTCAAATCCTCGTCGCCTTCGACGGTGAGGCCCGTATCCTGGAAGAATTGCAGCAGGTCGCCATGTGCGCGCACGTGCGGCTCAGCAAAGGCCGCGGCGAAAGCGGTTGCGAGCGCCTCTGACTTGATGCCCACGTAGCACTCCACCACGGCGCAGCCGCCGGGCTTTAGCGCCTTCATGAATTGCTGCGCCAAGCGCGGCGGATATGCGCAGTAGGCACAATCGTCGACGCTGAGGATGCCGTCATACTGCGCCGGCGTGAACGTGCAGGCTTCAAGATCAATGCGCGCCACCGTCACGCGCTCATCAAGCTTGGCTTCGCTGACCCCATGCTTCAGCGCATCCAGCGTTTCCTCGCGCCATTCGAACACGTCGATCTTGCCCGCGTGCGCCTCCGCCATCGCGCGGACTGGCGCCTCGAGCCCAGGGCCGAAGAACGCCATCAGACTCTCCGCCGCAAGGCCGAGCCGCGCCGGTTCAAGCTTCTCGCCCGTCGCGTCGCCCGGGCGCACACGCCCCTCGCCCCAGATCATCGCCAGCGCTTTCAGGCGCGGCGGCAGCTCATATTCGGGCGCTTCGAACAGTTCTTCTTCGGCGCCGTCATCATTCTCGTTGGCCGCGACCGCCAACTCGGCGTCGATTTCGGCCTGCGCGGCCTCCGCGTCGAACGCCTCGCCTTCCCACCAGGCGCGCAGCTTCGCGCGCGTCAGCGCGAGCTTTCGTTTGTCAAACAACGCGTTAAGAACCGCCATAGCGCGGCAAGGTTAGCCCAATCGCGTTAACGATTTGCTTGAACGACCGGCAGAAGCGGCGGCGCTTCCGAGGGCAAGGGCGCCTCCGCATCGCGGATGAAGGCGAGAATGTCCTCGTAAACCACCTCGCGCTGAAGATCGCGCAACAGCCAGTGCCAGCCGTTCTCGTAATACGCGGTGCGCACGCTTGCCGGTAGACGCCGCGCGGCGGCGATGGCCGAATTGCGCGGGATGATCTGATCGTGCGCGCCATAGAGAAAGAGCACGTTGCCATCCAGATCGGCGGAGCGCTCCGCCGCCGTCTCCATCAGATTGACGAGCCCGTAAACGGCGTCGATCCGCGTCGTCCACATCATATGCGGCGCGCGGCCCGCCTGCAGCAGCGCTTCCTGATTATCCGACGCGGTGATGCGGCGCGTGACGCGCTGCGAGGGCTGCACCGCGCGCCACGGAAACGTGTGCGCCCCGATCCAAAGCGTCAGCGCGTAGTGATCCGGGAGCGTGGACCAGCCCCACACCGCCGGCGCTGCCAGCACGAGCCGGTCGATGCGCGGCGCATCATCGGAACCGAACGTCGCGATCGCCGACGCCGCGCCCATGGAGTCGCCGACAACGACGATCGGCGTATCTGGATGCATGTTGCGTACGATGCGCACCGCCGTGCGCAGGTCTTCGCTCATGAGCCGCTCGCCCGGCCAGACGCCGCGATTGGGGGAGCGACCGAAACCACGCGCATCGTACGCGTAAAGCGCAACCCCGCGCGCCGCGAACCAGGGCCCGGCAAGGTAGAACGTGTTGGCGTAATCGTTCATGCCGTGGAGGCCGATGATCACCGCCTCCGGCTGCGCGCCATCCGGCGGCAACCAGGACGTCAGACCCAATTCAGCGCCGTCGTAACTGACGAAGCGCTCCGCCGCCAAATTGAAGTGCGGCGCCCCGGCGAAATTGTGCGGTTGCGCCTGCTGCACCGTCGGCACGCACGCGGCCAGCAGGATCAGCGCAAGGCCAAGGAGACCCTGCGCCGCAATTCGGGAAGCAGCTCTTGCTCGAACCATGGATTGCGCTTCAACCAGCCCGTATTGCGCCACGATGGATGCGGCAAAGGCATGACGTCCTCGGGATAGTCGCGCCACGCGCGCACCGTTTCCCCCAGCGTCGGCTTCGCCGCCCGGCCCAGATG
>JAEYPY010000265.1 GCA_023410295.1 Pseudomonadota bacterium
CCGCCCCGCCGTGCGGCGGCGGGGTGCGGTCGGGTGGGGCGCCTGGAGGCTTAGGCCACGACGCGAGCGGCC
The DNA here is from genome assembly GCA_023410295.1 of Pseudomonadota bacterium. Classification (GTDB taxonomy): domain Bacteria; phylum Pseudomonadota; class Alphaproteobacteria; order Caulobacterales; family Aquidulcibacteraceae; genus Vitreimonas. Next base: position 73 of record JAEYPY010000265.1, read on the forward strand.
GTGAAAATCAGCGGCGCCAGCGCAGTCGCGACCAGGGCAATCGCCACGACAACCGAGATGGCGCGGGTGGTGGCAGGCAGGTCTTGCGCGGACATTTGAATTCTCTCCCCAAAAGGTCCGATGTTGCACTTGCGAACACCGATGCCGGTGAGATGGACCCTTTCGTGTAGGAAAAGAAGGCAGAAATTTCCGGCCCAGCTATGCAGAAATGGAGGCGATACGTTAATTTCGCACCGTTCATGCAGGCAAAGAAGAGGCGCGAAGGCGTTAACCTTCGCGCCTGCACAAGAACCGCTGGCGCGCTGGGAGACGCGCCGGCCGGCAGAGGATTAAGCGACGATGCGAGTGGCGACGTCGAGGATCGGGGAGGCGGCAACAGCGATCACGAAGGCAGCGATAGCGAAGAAGGCTGCGGTGATGGGAAGCGAGGGGCGGGTGGCGGTCATGAACTTAACTCCGGGGCTCATCGGGGTTGATGAGTGTCGTGTAGCACCGGCCGGAGCAGTGATCAATGAATAAAATCGCTTTCGTTCACCGATGACGAAAGTTTAAGCCGGAGCCTTGGCCGGCGCCCGGTTCTTCGAGTCCGCAGCCTTGGCGCCCTCGGCGTAGAGCCCGTTTAGCAGGAGGCCGATCACGCCGTCGAACTCGCGCTCGAGCTTGGGCAGGGTCAGGTGCGAGAAAAGCTGTGGCAGCGAGAACTTGATCATCGCTGATTGAATCATCTCCGCGGCATACTCGGCGTCGGTCTCGGTAAAGAGTCCGCTGACGATGCCTTCTTCGATGACAGCGCGGAGAATGACCCGCTCCTGCGCGATAAGTTCGTTCAAGAAGAGCGGGCGTTCACGCGAAAGCACTTCCGCCACTTCGAGAATCTTGGCGTGATCCTCGAACATGCGGAAGTTTTCGCGCATCTTGCGCAGCAGCACTTCGCGCAGCTTGCGGTCGGCCGGCCATTCCTTGCGCCGGGCGAGCGCGGCCATGTTGGCGTGCTCTTCGGCGTAGTGCTTGCGCGCCATGGCTTCGGCGATGTCGATCTTGGCTTCGAAGAAACGATAGATGTTGCCCGGCGACATATCGCAATCGGAAGCGATCTCGGCCATGGTGGTTTTGCCGTAGCCGTAGTGCTTGATGCGCTCCATGGCGGCGGCAAGAATGCGGTCGCGCGTGGCGGTTTTCTCATCCATCCCTACAGGCTATCCGGTTTTGACTGAACGATCAATGAAGGATTCAGAGCGGTGACCGCCCCGTTCGGCAGGGTCGCGGTGCTAGGCGGCGGGGCCTGGGGCACCGCGCTGGCTCAAGTCGCGGCCGCCGCGGGACGGGAGGTGCTGCTCTGGGCGCGCGAGGGCGAGGTGGTGGAGGGCGTCAACGCTGCCCACGAGAACCCGCTCTTCTTGCCCGGCATCCCGCTAAGCGCCGCCATCCGCGCCACCAGCGCGATTGAACAGGCGGCTGGGGCCGATGTGATCATGGCCGTGCCGCCGGCGCAGTACATGCGCGGCGTGTTGCGGAGCCTGAAGCCATACCTCCAGCCCGCGACGCCGGTTGTCCTCTGCGCCAAGGGCGTCGAGCGCGGCTCGTTGGCGTTGATGACCGACGTGCAAGCGGAGGAATTGCCGGAGCAGCCCGTCGCCGTGCTGTCGGGGCCGGGCTTTGCCAAGGACGTGGCGCGCGGGCTACCCACGGCGACCACAGTCGCCAGCGCAGACGCGACCCTGGCGAAGCGCATCGTCGCCACCATCGGCCTGCCGACGTTCCGCCCCTACGTGGCGGACGATCTGGTCGGCGCCGAGATCGGCGGGGCGGTGAAGAACGTCATCGCCGTTGCCTGCGGCGTCGCCGAGGGGCGCAAGCTCGGTGATGGCGCGCGCGCGGCGCTGATCACGCGCGGCTTTGCTGAGCTGACGCGGCTCGGCCTCGCCATGGGCGCGAAGGCCGAGACGCTCTCCGGCCTGTGCGGCCTCGGCGATCTCGTGCTGACCTGTTGCTCGATGACATCGCGCAACACGTCGCTCGGCGCGGCGCTGGGGCAGGGGCAAGCGCTGAAGGATATTCTCGCCGAGCGCCGTTCGGTGGCCGAAGGCGTGGAAAGCGCGCCGGCGGTGGTGGCGCTGGCGCAGAAGTACGGCGTCGAGATGCCGATCTCCGCCGCTGTCGACGCCATCGTTGCCGAGCGCATCAGCATCGATGAAGCGATCACGGCGCTGCTCTCGCGCCCATTCAAGGCTGAAGGCGTTTGAGCGAATTGCCGGCCGGGCTCGCGCTGGCGCGCGTTGAGGAGCTTGCCGATCCGTGCGCGATCGTCGTGCCGATCGGAGGCGATGCGTATGCGACTTTGATCGTCACGCGCAGCGGCGATCGCATCGCCGCGTTCCGCAACCGCTGCCCGCACGCAGCTTATCCGCTGCAGCGCGCCGACGGACGCATTGTCGTGCAGGAAGGGCGCTATCTTGTGTGCGGCGCGCATGGCGCCAGCTTCACGCTCACAGAAGGCGCCTGCGCCGGCGGACCGTGCAACGGCGATAGCCTGGAACGCGTCGCGATCGAAGTGCGCGACGGGCTCGTGCTTATTGCGTAAGTTGCGTCACGCGGCTTCGTGCTGCTCGCGCCGACGCAGCATCATGTAACCGGCGATGGCGAGCACGATGACGCCGAGCGCGACCCACGGGAAATAGCTGGGAAGTCCGCCGAACGCGGTTTGCCCGGCCGGTGCAGTGGCGCTTTCCGCGAGCGCTTGCGGCGCCGCGTTCGGCACGCCGGTCACGAGGCCGGGCACCGAGTACGACGAGACCTGGTCTGATGCGGGCAGGAAATCCGCGTGCCGTGCACCGGGATTGAAGCTCAGCATGCCGCGCAACGCTTCGGCGGCGGCGGCGATCTCGGGCATCTGGTCGGCGCTGCCGATCGAGGTGAGGCCGGCGACGCCGTAACGGCCGAGCACTTTTTGCTCGTAGCGCAGATCCTTGCCTTGCGAGCCGGGCCGTGCGGCGCGCTCGGCCCAAACGAGGTGCGGCGTATCGGCGTTGAACCCAGGCGCTTCGGCGAAGCCTTCGAACACGCGCCCTTGGGTGCGGCGCGCGCCGCGCACGTCGTCTTCGAAGCTAGTGGCGCTGAGGCCAGCAGCTGTTTCCGGCTGAACATAGCCGATGGCGTCGTAGCTGATCACGGTCGCCCACGTGCCGGGCTGACGGATGTCGTCGCCGGCGCGCGCGAGCAGGCCGAACACGGCGCCGTTCGGCGCGGCCGCGCCGCTGCGCTGCAGGAACGCTTGCGCTTCGGGCGCTGCGTAGAAGCGGTAGCCGTCCGGGACGTTGAGCGAGATGCCGCTATCGTCGAGCGGGATGATGCCGCTGCGGCCGTCGGCGGCCGGTTCTGCGCTTGGCTGCGTCGGCGCGGCGTTCACGGGCGGCGCGGCGACGTCGGGTCCAGCACTGCCGTTGCCGTCGGCGAAAGCAGGCGCGGCCAAGAACATGGCCATCAGCGCCGCCATGACGTGCGTCAGCTTCTTGCGCATGAATATCCTCCCTCGCTGTTCTCAGCGTCCCGATTCGGGAGAACTAGACCGATTTGGCGTGACTTGTCGCGTTACGAGCGCGCGCAAGCTGCGCTAAGTTCCGCCGCCGCGGCGCTCATCGCCTCGCCGATCGCTGCGCGCCATTCGTTCATGGTCTTCGCCGCTTGAGCGGCTTGTGGATAGGTGACGGCGCGCGAGGAATTGACGACGCCGCCTTCCAGACCTTTCGCGCTGCGCACGAAACCGGCGACGGCGTCAGCGGCGCTCGCGCCTTGCGCGCCGTAGCCCGGCACGAGGAAAAGCGCGTGCGGCAGCGATTGCCGCAGGGTGCGGGCTTCCTCGGGATAAGTGGCGCCGGCGACGGCCATCAGGCCCGACCAGCCGCTCGCGCCGCGTAAGCGCGCCTGCAGCGGCGAAAGCATTTCCGCGAGCCGCTGCCACACCGGCGCGCCGCCGACCTGCAAATCCTGCACATCGCCCGCGCCAGGATTGGACGTACGCACGAGCACGGCGACCCCTTTGCTTTCCTGCTCCGCGAGCGCGAGGAAAGGCTCAAGCGTGTCGAGGCCCATGTACGCGTTGACGGTGACGCAATCAGCGCCGAAGCCGGGCGCGGCGCCGAGCGAAGCGCGCGCGTAGCCTTCGGCCGTGGTGCCGATGTCGCCGCGCTTGGCGTCGAGGATCACGAGCGCCCCGGCGCTACGTGCTTGTTCGGTGAGAATGCGCGCGATCGCGTAGCCTTCGGCGCCGAATTGTTCGAACAGGCCGAGCTGCGGCTTGATGACTGCGGCGTGCTTGGCCGCTTGTTCGATGATCGCGCCGCAGAATTTTAGCACGACGGACGAATCCTGCCGCGCATCGCCGAACAGCGCGGGGATCTTGTCGGGAAATGGATCGAGGCCGACGCAGAGCGGCGTGTCTTTGCGGCGCACCGCTTCGATCAGGCGGTCGGCGAACGCACTCATAGCGGACCAGACTCGCCCGGCGCGACGCAAACGACTTGCGCCACCGCGAGCTCGCGCCGCAGATCGTCGGAGGTGACGCCGTAATTGTCCGGCGTCAGGCGTGGCGCCGGCGCGCCTTGCGCCTCCACTTGCTCGACGCGCAGGAGGCGCAGGATCGAGGTTGGCGCGGCCGTATAGATGCGCCCGCGGCGCGCAGATTCCGCGACGGTGACGCCGATGACTTGTCCGTTCGCCGCAAAGGCCGGCCCGCCGCTGATGCCGGCCAGCGAACCGCGCAGGCCAGAGGTGCGGCCGAGTTCGGCCCAGGCCAGCACCGGCTCTTCCGCTTCATAGCGGCCGCGCGCGATAAGCGTTTCGCGGCCGATCAAACGCGAATAAGCCTCGCCCGGCCGGCCTTGCGGAAAGCCGACATGGAAGGCGCGCTGGCCGACTTGGAAGCGGCGCTCCGAGGTATCGAGCGCGAGCGCCACGGGCGCGCGATCGGTCTTCAACAGCGCAAGGTCGGCGAAGAGCGCCACCTTCACGTCCGTGACTGGCGTCGCGGCGCCGTGCGAAACGACAAGGCCGACGCGCTCGCACTCATCGACGACATGGCGCGCGGTGAGCCACCAGCCGTCTTCGGAGATCGCAAAGGCGCTGCCGAGGCCGGACGCGACGGGGCCGACTTCGACCAGCACTTCCGGATCGTAGATCGAGGGCGGGGGCAGGAAGGCGCCGGCTTCGGGCGCGTCCGGCAAGGCTTCGGGCGCGTCGGCGCGCTGGTCCACGCGGAACAGCACGAACACCACCGCCAGAATGACGATGATGTAGAGCAGCCAGTCGGGGATGAGTCGGATCAAATCAGCCTGCCCGGTAGATCGCCATGTTCGGATCGGCTAGGGCGCCTGAGATAATGAGCGCGACGCCGATCTTCATGCTCATGAGAAAGACCGCGGCGGCGACATCGCCCTCGGCGATGCGGCGCGGCAGGCCGCGCAGGAAAATGTCGGTAAAGCGGAAAGCCAGGAGCTGCAGCAGCAGCGTGATGACGCCCCAGATGACAAGATCGAGCACGCTGAACGCGTAGGCGAGACACGAACCCAGCGGAATGGCGAGACCGACAACGACGCCGGCGAAGGCGAGGGCGGCGGACGGGTTGCCGGCGCGGATCAGCGCCAGCTCTTTGTGCGGAGTCATGATCACGTAGATGATCAGCGATGCGACGAAGAGTCCAAGCGCCACGGCGAGTTGGATGATGAAATCGGGAAAACCCGCCACGAAAGCATTCAAAGGCGCTGTAAAGTCCATTGGCCCGGGTCCCTCGCTACCGCCGCACGGTCTATATGCCGCTTGCGCTAGCGGTTCCGGCGCGAGGGCGCAAGGCAAGCAAGCAAGGGTGAGCAGATGAGCGAACGCAAAGCGGCTTTGGTGACCGGCTCGACCAGCGGAATCGGCCTTGCGATCGCGACCGCCTTCGCCAAGGCCGGCATGGATGTCACGTTGAACGGCCTGGGCGATCCTAGCGAGATCGAACGGGTTCGGGCCGGATTGGCGCAGGAGACGGGTGTTTCCGTGCGCTTCGACGGCGCCAATCTCATGGCGGCGGATGGTTGCGCCGCGCTGGTCGAGGGCGCTGTCGGCGCGTTCGGGCGCCTCGATGTACTTGTGAACAACGCCGGCATCCAGTTCGTGTCGCCGGTCGAGGACTTCCCGGTCGAGAAATGGAACGCGATCATCGCGCTCAATCTGTCGGCCGCGTTTCACACCATTCGCGTGGCCATGGGCGCGATGAAGCGGCGGCGCTACGGCCGCATCATCAACATTGCCTCGGCGCATGCGCATGTGGCTTCGCCGTTCAAGTCAGCCTACGTCGCCGCTAAGCACGGTGTGCTCGGGCTGACCAAGACGGTCGCGCTCGAAGGCGCGCAATACAACGTGCGCTGCAATGCGATCTCGCCGGGTTATGTGTTGACGCCGCTGGTCGAGAATCAGATCCCGGACACGATGAAGGCGCGTGGCCTCTCGCGCGAGCAGGTCATCAACGATGTGTTGCTGGCGGCGCAGCCGACGAAGGAATTCGTAAAGCCGGAGGATGTCGCCGGGCTTGCGCTCTTTCTCACCACGCCGGCGGCCGATCAGATCAATGGCGCTGCGCTGAGCATGGATGGCGGCTGGACGGCGCAATGATGCGCTAACTATTCCTTAGCCGCGCCGGCGCGATGGTCGGCGCATGCGCCAGATGCGGATTTTCGTGCTCTGCGCGGCCTTTGCCGCCTTCGCTGCACCGGTCGAAGCGGCCGGCAGCGGCAGCAATAGCGGTTCGTCAGAACAGGCGCCGGCGAGCCGGCAGGAGCGGCTGACGTCGGCCGAGTCGTTTGTGCCCATGCCCACGCTTTCGGCGGGCGTGATACAGCGCTTTTCCACGCAAGGCACGATCGTCGTCGATATGGGCATCGATGTGCAGGACGCGGCGCTGCGCCGGCGCGCGCAGCTCAATGCGCCCAGGCTACGGGACGCGCTGCGCACGGCGCTGTCGACCTATGCGTCCACTTACTATCGAGACCGAACGTCGCCGGACCCGGAGACGTTGACGCGCCTAATGCAGCACGCGATTGATCGCGTGCTCGGCGCGGAAGGCGCGCGGGTGCTGCTGGTCAACATCATCTATCAGCGCCGCCAGGGCTGAGCGTTCAGGTCCCGCGGCAGGCGATCGGCTGAATGATGCCGGTGACGCTGCCGCGCACCGGATCGCGATAGATTTGCCGCGGCTCGTCGCGCGCGACCACGGAATCGCTGGCGCCGAGGATCTGCCGCTCGACGACGATGAACTGTCCGCTCTCGCAATTGAAGCGATAGTGCAGCCGTTCCAACTCGAAGCGGATGGTCGTCTCCGTCGTCGCCGATTCCATCTCGAACAGTTGCGGTTGGCCATGTCGCACCTGAATCCAGATATCCGCCGTGCCATTGGCCGCATCACGCGTGATGGTGCGCTGGTTGAAGTGCACTTCGCCAAGCGGGCAGCGATCTTCCGGCGGGGCGTCCGCGGGGCAGCTGCGCTGGCGCGCCACCAACAGCCAATCCGGCAGGTTCTGCGTGGAGCCGAGTGCGATAGAGCCGGGCTCGGGCGGTTGTCCGCCGCTTGTGCTGGCCGGCTGCTGTTGGCCGCAGGCCGCGAGAAAGAGCGCCGCAGCGCAAACAAGTGAACGCGTCATGGTCATGCCTATAATCTTGGCCAACGTCGTGGGTCCGGCAAGTCACATCGCCGATATGCCGCCGTCGATCTTGATCTCGGCCCCGGTGACGAAGCGGCTTTCGTCGGACAAGAGATAGAGCGCCGCATTGGCGATGTCCTCGGGCTTGCCGATCCGGCCAAGCGGCACCTGACGCGCGAGCTTGGCCTCGGCTTCCTGCTTGCCGAACTGTGCGCGCAGGGGATCGAGGATCGGCGTGTCGATGAACGTCGGGTGCAGCGAATTGGAGCGCACGTCGAGGCGCTTCTTGGCGCAGTAGAGCGCGATGTTCTTGGAGAGCAGCCAGACCGCGGCTTTCGACGCATTGTACGCCGGCGTGTTCCAGCTCGCGATCAGCCCCGCGATCGAGCTGATATTGACGATCGAGCCGGGTTGGTTCTGCGCCAGATAGTTGATCGCGTACTTGGCGCCCAAGAAGACGGAATCGACGTTGACGCTCATCACTTTGCGGAACGTCTCCAACTCCATTTCTTCGATGCCGCCCTTGCCGCCGGCGATGCCCGCATTGTTGACGAGCCCGGAGATGCCGCCCATCGCCGCGTTCGCGCTCTCAAGCGCGGCGATCCATTGATCCTCACGCGTGACATCGAGCGCAACCGCGTACGCAGCGCCGGCGCCGTGCTTGTCATTGAGGTCGCGCGCAACCGCTTCGGCGCCGCTCTGGTTGATGTCGGCCAGCGTGACCTTGGCGCCTTCAGCCGCGCATCCGCGCGCGATGGCCGCACCCAAGCCCTGTGCTGCGCCGGTGACGAAAATCTTCTTGCCCGAAACACGCCCGGCCATCGCTTCTCTCCCTCTAGATCGCGCGACTGTGTGGCGCAGCGCGGCATTGCGCAAGCTTGTCGGCGCGGTAGCATAGGAATAAGGCGCTGCGGGACGAGGTGACGCCATGGAATGGGACGCACTGTTGCTGTCGCGGCTGCAATTCGCCTTCACGATCGGCTTTCACATCATCTTCCCGGCCTTCACGATCGGGCTCGCCTCGTTCCTCGCGGTGCTCGAGGGCCTGTGGCTCTTCACCAAGAAGCCGCTGTTCAAGAACCTCTATCTGTTCTGGGTGAAGATCTTCGCGATCTCGTTCGGCATGGGCGTCGTGTCGGGTGTGGTGATGAGCTATCAGTTCGGCACGAACTGGAGCGTCTTCTCCGAGCAGGCCGGCAGCGTGATCGGGCCGCTTCTTGCCTACGAAGTGCTGACAGCGTTCTTCCTCGAAGCCTCATTCCTCGGCATCATGCTGTTCGGCTGGAAGCGGGTGGGGCCGGGGCTGCACTTCTTCTCCACCTGCATGGTGGCGCTTGGCACGTTGATATCGGCGTTCTGGATTCTTGCCGCCAATTCCTGGATGCAAACGCCGCAAGGCTTCGCCTTCGCCGAAGATGGCACGATGGTCGCGACGTCGTTCGTCGAGGTGATCTTCAATCCATCGACGCCGTCGCGCTTCGCGCACATGGTGCTCGCCGCTTATCTCACAACGGCGATGGTGGTCGCCGGTGCTTCGGCGTTTGCGCTTCTGAAGAACCGCGCCATCGCCGAGAGCCGCACCGCGATCCGCATGGCGATCCTGATGATGGCGATCGTCGCGCCCTTGCAGGTCGTCGTCGGTCACGAGAGCGGCCTCGTCGCCATCGAACATCAGCCAGCCAAGGTCGCGGCGATGGAAGGCTGGTGGGAGACGCGCGCCGATCAGCCAACCGTGCTGTTCGCTTGGCCGGACGAGCGCCAGGAGCGCAATCTTTTCGAGCTCAAGATTCCAGGCACGAGTTCGCTCGTGTTCGGCAACGCGGCGGAGGAAGAACTGCAGGGGCTTTCCGCTTATCCGGCCAGCGAACGCCCGCCGGTGGGTGTTGTGTTCTGGGCGTTTCGCATCATGGTCGGCATGGGGCTCATCATGGTGACGCTCGGTGTATGGGGCGCGCTTTGGTGGGCGGCCAAGCGGCTCGATAACGCGCGCTGGTATCAGCGCTTCCTGGTCGCGGCGGCGCCCAGCGGTTTTGTCGCCGTGTTGGCGGGCTGGATCGCCGCCGAGGTCGGACGCCAGCCTTATGTCGTTTACGGCGTCTTGCGCACCGCAGACGCCGTTTCGCCGGTGACAGCTGAATCCGTCGCCGCATCGCTGCTCTTCTTCATCATCGTCTACGCGATCGTCTTCACGGCAGGCGCGCTCTACATCCTGCGCTTGATCGCGAAGGGTCCAGAGGCCGATGAGCCGCAACCAACCTCAAACCAGCCGCCCGGCACGCCACTTGGCGCCGGCGTGGAGGAGGCGCAGCCGCAAGGTCTTGCATCATCAGGGGAGGCGCGCTGATGTTCGGGCTTGAGCTCTCCATGATCTGGGCCGTGCTGCTTGCGGTCGGTGTCTTTC
>JAEYPY010000044.1 GCA_023410295.1 Pseudomonadota bacterium
GACACCTGGTCCTGGGATCAGCACGGCAAGAAGCGCAATGATGCCTGGACCGGCGTGCGCAACCATCAGGCCAAGACGCATTTGAAAGCGATGAAGAAGGGCGACCGCGTCTTCTTCTATCATTCCGGCGACGGCAAGGAGATCGTCGGCGTCAGCGAAGTGGTGAAAGAGGCCTATATCGATCCGACGGACAAGACGAACACCTTCGTCTGCGTCGATCTCAAGGCCGTCGAGCCGCTGAAAACCCCGGTGACGCTCGCCGCCATCAAGGCCGACAAAAAGCTCGCCGACATGGTGCTGGTGAAAAACTCGCGCCTCTCGGTGCAGCCAGTGACGGCCGACGAATGGAAAGCCATCCGCAAAATGGGCGGGCTTAAGTGATGACCAATCTCGATCCCACCCTCTTCAGCGACGACGCCATTCCACCGGAAACGCGGCAGGCCAATGCCGCCATCATCGCCGCCATGAAGGATATGCCCGAATGGTGGGAGGTCGGCGCGGCCAAGGTGCGCGCCGCGCGCGCCCGGGGCGAAGGCATCTTTCCAGCCGCGGCGAAATCGGAGCGCGCGCGCTGGATCGAAATCGATGGACCGGCGGGGAAGATTCCGTTGCGTGTGTTGCCGGCGGAGAAATCGCGGGGCGTTTATCTGCACATCCATGGCGGCGGCCACGTGCTCGGCGCGGCGGACCAGCAAGATCGCCTGCTCGAGCATTTCGCCGATACGACACAGCTCACGGCCATCAGCGTCGAATATCGCCTGGCGCCGGAGAATCCTTATCCCGCCGGCCCGGACGATTGCGAAGCGGCGGCGCTCTGGGTGACGCAAAATCTGCGCGACTTCGGCGGCGATGCGCTGGCGATCGGCGGCGAAAGCGCCGGCGCGCATCTTTCGGCGCTGACGATCCTGCGCCTGCGCGACAAGCATGGATTGACGCCATTCAAAGCCGCTAACCTCGTGTTCGGCGTGTTCGATCTCGGCATGACGCCGAGCGCGCGCCTATTCGGCGACGAAGAACGCCTCGTGCTGCGCACGCTCGACATCGTGAAGTTCAGCGAAGCGTTCCTGCCGGGCATGAGCGAAGTGGAAAAGCGCGCGCCGCATCTGTCGCCGCTCTACGCCGATCTTCGCGGACTCTGCCCCGCGCTCTTCACCATCGGCGCCAAAGACGCGCTGCTCGACGATAGCCTCTTTATGCATGCGCGCTGGATCGCCGCGGGCAATGCGGGTGAGCTGGATATTTATCCAGGCGCTTGCCACGGCTTCATCGCGTTTCCGACACCGCAGACGTTCGCATCACTGCAGCGGCAGGCGCAGTTCCTGAACCAAGCGCTCACCTAGCGGTTCGCCGCGCATTGCCGGCGGCTCGTCGCCGCGCCGTTGCCTGCGCAGCGCGAACGGCGGCTCATGGCTTCACCTCGTCTCATCTGGTGACGGCGACCCCCGTCTTCACCAGTTGGCTCTCTCCCTCGCCAGCGGGAGAAGCCGAGGGCGCCGGCGGCGACTTCTCCGAGTGCCGGCGCCGGCGCCCTCACGAGTATTGCAGCACTTGTGGCGCAGGTCCGAAGACCCGCGCTCCAAATTAGCTCCCGCCCAGCTCCGCCAGCAGCGCGTCCATGCCATAAACATCGCGCAGCGCCGCTTGCATCGCGGTGGTGGTCACCGTGACGGAGCGGTTGAGCGCGGGGTCGTAGAAGAACGTGCCGCCGGTGGCGTGGATGTTGCCGTCGAAGTTGGCGCCGACAACGCGGCCATCGCGATCCAAGAGCGGGCTGCCGGAAGAACCGCCGACGCTCTCCGTCGTGGTCGCGACGTTGTAGATTGTCTCCGGATTGAGCCGCGAACGCGCATCGAGCCAGCGCTGCGGCAGATCGAACGGCGCCGAACCCGTATTGCGCTCGAACAGGCCGGCGATGCGCGTCGCGTACGGGATCGCGCGCCCGCTCTCAGTCCAGCCGCGGATACGGCCATAGGAAAGACGCGGCGTGCCCGTCGCATCCGGATAGAGGTTCGTGCCGAAGGCGCGGAAGCGGGCGCGGGCGATGCGCTCGTGCGCGCGCGCGACCGGGCCTTCGACTTCGCGCTCGTAACGCTCACGCACTTGGCGCGCGTCGGCATCCCAATTGCGGATAAAGACGATCATCGGATCGTCCGACGCCGCGATCGCAGCCTCCCCGCCTTCCCAGAGCTGACGGCGGAAAGCCGGATCAGCCAGGCGCGATTGCGAGAGCCGCAGCGCCAGCTGCTCCGGGCTCTCGTTGCCGAGCATGCGGCGCACGGTGGGATCATCGACGGTCAGGTACTCGCGCACCTTGAGCAGCCAAATCTCCAGGTTGAGCTGTTCGAAATCACGCTGCACCGGCGTTTCGGTGAACAGCGTGCGCTCGATCAGCGGCAGGCGCGCCGGCGCGTAGCGGCTCATGCGTTCTGCTTCCGGCTTGGCGCGCTCGGCGGCGCCGCGCACCAGTTCACGGCCCCAGCTGAACAGCGACGAGCGCGAAGCGCCTGCTTCCAGCAGCGTGTGACGATAGAACATGCCGCGATACGCCGTTTGCGCGTCAGCGATCTCCTGCCACGCATTGCCGACTTCGCGCTGCGAAGCCTGGTTGCGGCGCACGCGGGCTTGCAGATCAGCTTCAGCGGCGGCGACGCTTCGCATGCCGGCGCCGTTCACCAGCGCCATGCGTTGACCGGAGAAGCGCTTTACCAGGTTCTCGATGCCTTGCAGCGCATTCTCGCCGATGCGCGCCTGATCAGGACCGCGGCGCGAATACTCGATCACGCGGCCGCGCGTTTCTGCGAGGATGCTCAGCATGAACGGCAGCTGATAGTCGCGCGCGAACTCAAGCTCCGCCGTGGTGCGCGAGCGCGAGGTGGTGCCGGGATTGCCGACGGTGAGCACGATCTCGTCTTCCGCCAGCGGCGTGAAGCGCATCGAGAGGTGGTTCGGCGTTTGCGCCGGCGCGCCATTTTCGTAAGCGCGCAGGATCGCGAAATCGAGGCAGTAGCGCGGGAAGTTGTAATTGTCGGGATCGCCGCCGAAGGCCGCGACCGAAGCTTCCGGCGCGAACACCATGCGCACGTCGTCATAGCGGCGATAATGGTGAAGCGCGTAGCGGCCGCCGCGATAGAGCGTTGTCACTTCGCAGCGCATGTTGCCTTGCGTGCATTCCGCTTCGATACGGGCAATTTCGGCGTCGCGCGTGTGCGCGAAATCGGCGGCCGAAATGTTGACGGTCGCCGCATCGATGCGCTGGGTCACGTCATCGATGTCGGTGAGGATCGACATCGAATAGTTCGGGCACTGCACCTCTTCTTCGCGCGTACGCGCCATGAAGCCGTCGGCGAGGTAATCGCGCTCGCCGGAGGAGAGATTGCGAAGGCAGCTGGTGATGCAGTGGTGGTTGGTCAGCATCAGGCCATTGCCGCTGACATTGGAGCCCGAGCAGCCCGGCAGACGCGCCGCGCCAGCCATGACGCGGTCAAGCCATGCTTGATCCGGCGCCCAGCCCAAATCGCGCTGCATGCGCGCGGTCGGGAAATTGTCGAACGTCCACATGCCTTCGTCGCTCGACGCGGGCGTCGCGGCGCAGGCGAGAACAGCGAGCACGGCCGCGGCCGTGCGCAAGGCGGTTTTCATAGAGATCCCCTCAGATCGAATTGGCGCGAGAAAAGCGCGGGCGCGCCGCAGAAGCAAGCGCCCGGCGCTGATCAGAGCCCAAGCGCGCCCAGCATCTGCGTCTTGACCTCGGGTGACAGTTCCTCGGCGTCATTGATGAACTCGCGCGCCGCGGCTTCGTCAGCGCCGGTGATGCGCACGAACGCGGTATCGTCGGCGTCGCCGGGGCCGCCTTCATTGGCGCGCACAATCACGTTCTGCTCGCCGCCGATGCGCAGATTGACGCTGCCATGGTCGCCGTTGGCGTCGTCTTCCGTGCCGCCGATGGACATCTCGAAGCCGGGCAGCCGCAGCGACATAACTTCCGGAACCTCTTCGCCCTCCGGCGGCGGTTCGGCCGCGAGCGCCTGCGCCCGCCCAGTATCCATCAGCGCCGAAACGCCTTCCGCCGCGCGTGCCCCAACGGTGCGGCCGTCCGGCGCGATGACGACATATGTCTGCACCGCCTCGGTGGCGCGGATTTCCATGGTGTAACCGCTGGCGGTCTCGCCCGTCTTGGTCTCCGTTGAAGCATCGTTTGCGCCATCACAGGCGGCCAGCGCCAGGGCCAGAGCGGCAATTGCACGTCGCATTCGTATCTCCCCTTGTTGGGCGTCATTGTCGGGATTGTGGGCTGACCTGGCAAGCAGGTTGGGGCCGTCGCCGGAACCCTGCGCGCCAGCCATCGTTGACCGGCCATGGCAGATTCAGAACTCCCCGAAGTGCGCGCGGAGATGCAGCGCGAGAACCGCCCGCTCGCTGATGCGAGCTATGCCGGCCAGCATCGGCAAGGCCTCGGCATCCTGCCCTATCTTTGGGCCGCGTTCCTGATCGCCGTGATCGCGATCATCGCCTTCGCCTACGGCCTCTTCTGAGCCGCGCAGCTCAGCAATTCAGCACGCGGTCGGAGCCGTAATTGTTCTCCTCGCACTCTTCCTGAGCGCGCTCGTCGTACGCGTTCTGCAGCGTGGACATGCAGCCCGCGAGCGCGATGGCCGCGGCGAGCGCCAACACCAATTTGCGCATTCTGAGCTTCCTCCTGCGCCTAGCCTGCATCGGCTCAGCGCGAGGCACAAGCGCGTCAGCGCGTGCGTTCGAACCGCACCACCTTCTCGTCCCGGTCGACATAGGCGACGCGATACCCGGCCTGCATCCAGGCGCGGGCGTGGGTGTGGTGATCCTGATTATCGTTGGCCCAGAACGAACGGTGCTTCTGCGCGCTTTGCGGCAGCGGCTTTCCGATGATCTGTTCAATGTCTTCGAAGGTGAGCATTTCCGGGCGGCCGTTGCGCCGGTTGAGATGAGAATGAAGCGCTGCGTATTTGCGCATGTCGTTTCGTCTCCCGCACACGCATCGCACGGATCGCACCCGCAACGATGCTGACGGTGGCGCAGGATGAACTGATTTGCCGCCTATGCACAGGGGAAGCGGAACGAATTGGGGTCCGTTGTCCTCCGGCGACGATATGGAACGGGGTTGCGGGCTTGAAAGGCGCCGCGGCGAAGGATTATTGTTGCGCCGTCGACTTGTTTTCATGGGGCGTCGCCATGTCTGCTCTCGATATCCAAAGAACCATCGACGACGTCGAGACACGCGAACCGCAGCGCAGCCCGGACCGGGATTTCACGTGCCCCGTCTGTGGCCAGACCGTGGACCGTCAGAACCTCGCGCAGATGCACCACCACACCGATCAGCCGCACGCGCCGCTCGACTAAGCCGTCGCGCGCCCGCGCTATGACCTCGGTCACACCAAACGCACGCTGATCCGGGTTTGATCGGCCCGAGCCAACATGCGGACAGCCTCCGCGTGCGGATTGCTGCGGGCCAGCGGGTGCTTTCGAGCGAGGAGACGAAATGAGCGATCATCCCCATCATGGCGCATCGAAAATTCATGCCAGCAAGCCGCGCGGCGGCAGCGGCAAATGGCTGCTGATCGGCCTGTTCGCAGTCGTGATCGGCGGCGGGGGCTACTACGCCTACTCCACCATGATGCCGAGCGCGCCGCCGCCGGAACTCGCGGCCAATGAAGACACCTATGCTGACGATCCGCTCTATGCGGGCCCAATTGGCGACGAGGATTTCACCGCCGAGAGCGCGAGCCTGGAAGCCGAACCGGCGGCGGCGCCCGCCTCAGC
>JAEYPY010000054.1 GCA_023410295.1 Pseudomonadota bacterium
GTTTGCGGCAGATGCGGCGGCGGAAGCGATGGCTTCCGCCGACGAGTGATCACGCCAGCGCGGCGTCGATCAAGAGGTAAGCGCGGACGAGGTCCGATCCTTCGCTCTTGTTGGTGCTCTTGGCCAAATCCGGACGTGAGCGAAACTGGCTCGCCAGCGCTTGCGCATCGGCATTGCGGCGCACGTGACGAGCGATGCGGGTGACGGCGCCGGGCGCAGCGTCGATCACGGCGCGGCGGCGGGCGCTCGCGCCCTCGCGTGAGCAGCGGGCGACGCGAGCCAGATCTTCCGCAGCCAGCACGTCGTCGAGATCGACGCCGGCGTTGGTGACGAGATCGATTGCGCCGTGCTTCAGCGCCGCATCCGGATCAGCCGGCTGACGCGTCTCGAACGAAGCGAGTTCGTAGCTATCCTCGTTGGCGGCGACCGGCGCTTCTTCTTCGCGCGGCGGCATGAAGTTGCCCCAGCTGCCGAAGCCTTTGAACACGCGCTTGGGCTGCGTTTCCGCAACTTCAACGCGGGCGCGCGAACCGCCGCGGGCCACAGCAGCGGAGGCCGCAGCGTGGAGCGAGGTGGTTTCTTCGGCCATCGCCGGCTCAAGCGTGCGTTCAACCGTGCGCTCAACACTGCGCGAAGCGGTCTTAGCGCCCGAGAAAGCGCTGACGCGCTTTTCGATCGACGCGGCGTGGAAGTCGGCCGCGGCTTGGCTTTCTTCCGAAGCAGCGCGGGCAGCTTGCGCAGCCTCTTGCAGCTTGGCCAGCGTTTCGGCGGCGGCGTCTTGCAAGGCAACCGTTTCGGCGCGGATCAGCTGTGCGGCGCGCTTGGCTTCATAGACGGCGCTGCGCGTAGTTTCACGCACGGCGCTGGCGGTTTCGTTGGCCGCGAGCACGGCTTCGGCTGTGGCCTTCTTCGCGGTCTCGGTGAGACGCGTGGCGTGCGCGAGGCCGTCGAGCATTTCCGTCATCGAGCCATTGAGCGAGGCCGACGCGGCGGCGGCGTTGTCGGCGGCCTGATGGAACGCAGCGGTGCGTTCGCCGATCTCGTTCGCCGTTTCGGTGAACGAGGCCATGTGCGATTGCAGCGCGTCCTCGGCGGCTTCGACTTCCGTCTTCACCAGCTTGGAGGCTTCGCGCATCAGGCGGACTTGGCGGCCGACCGAGTGGGCGACGACTTCGGTCTGGCTCTTCAGATCGCCGTTGAGCTCGACGATGGCGTCGCGTTCGATCTTGAGCGCGTACGACATTTGCGCCGCGTGTTCGCGCGAGGTTTCGACCGCATCGTTGAAGAGCGCGGCGTTGCGCTTGGCGATGCTTTCGAGTTCGGCGAGGCGGTCGAGCGCGGCGGTGACCGCGTCGTTCAGCGACTCGATCTCGGTCTTCACCGTTTCCGAAACGCGCTGCGCTTCAAGCTCGCCGGCGGCGGGGCTGCGCTTTTCGTCGGCCATGCGCGTCAGCTCAACCGCGAGGCGGCGGGCTTTGTAAGCTTCGCCGGCGGCGGAGGCGGCGACCCAGAAGAGAAGGGCCGGGCCGAAGGCGAGGGCGATGAGGCCGGCTTGCATGGCCGGATCCATCGTCAGGACGCCTTCGACGCCAAAATAGGAAATGGGGCCGCCGATCGCGCCGGCGATCCAGACCAGAGCGGCGAGGCCGCCAGTAAAGCCGGCCCACGAGAAGCCGGTCTTCACCTTCTTGGTGGTGATGGGTTCGATCACCTGCGTCTCGGTGACGTCAGGGCGATCTTCGAAACTGTCGAGCGCGGCGTCGCTCGAGCTTTCGGCGCGATCGTCTTCGCCGAACAACTCGAACGGGTCCCGTTCGTCGTCGTCTTGGTTATTGAAATACATAGCGCAAACTCCCGAGCGCCCGCGGTTTCCGAGCGTTAATCGCCCCGGCTGCAACGGCCATGCCAGCGAGGCGAGTGGGTTTCCCGCACGGGGCGTGCGCCAATTCGGTGCAAACGCTGCGCCGATTAATGCTCAAACGCGAAGAGTAAGGTTAGCAGCGGCGCGTTGGCCATGCGCCGGCGCCCGCGCCGCGCGATGCGCGCGGGCGGTTGGGGCGTGCGAATGCCCGATGTGTGCGTTTAGCCAGGCTCAGGATCAAAATGCACATGCGCGAGGAGGCCGTAGGTGTCGAGCGCATCGAAAGCGTCTTCACCAATGAGCGTGACCGCGGCGGCGGTCGGCCGTTTGCTTAACACGCACGTGCGCTTGGGATTGGCGAAGAGCTTGCGGGCGAGGCGCTTGGCGTAACGCGCGGGATTGTTAATGACGCGGAGCAGCGCCTCGGCGCGCTCGGCCAGCGGCCAGGCGGAATAAAGGCGCGGCGCCAGCGGATCGCGCGGCGACGACGGCGGCGGCGATTTGCGTTTGCGCGCGGGGCGAGGCCGTTGTTGCGCGGGGAAGCAGCGGAAATAGACGCGCCATTCCGCGGGCTTGTCCGGATCGTGGATAACGAGACGACGTTCGCGATTGCGCGGCGTGCGCGGGCGTGCGGGCGCTGACCGCGGATAGGCGCTCGCTTCGATTAGCAGAAGGTGGCGCAGGAAAGCTTCGCCGGCGCTGAGCCAACGGCGGATGAGCCGCAAATGGTGCAGCGTGACGAACTCGCGGTAAGCGATCGTCGTGGGATTTCCGATGCGATCGATAAAGGCGGCGACGAAGCCTTCGATGATGCGCCAGAGATCTGGCGGCGCTGTGCAGGGTGAGCTTGTGTTTGACATTTGCGCGTGAGTGTACGCGCGTTCTGGCTCGGTCGGATTGAGTGGGGATGTATCCGCGCGCGCGAAGGCTTAAGCGCCTAAAAATACGAGCGTCGGGAAAATCTATCCACGGAATATGATCACCTCGTCATTCCGGGGCTCGCGTGAGC
>JAEYPY010000158.1 GCA_023410295.1 Pseudomonadota bacterium
CGCGCCCGCCCCCCCCGGGCCCCCGCGGCGCCGAATCACCCTCAATGGCGCCGCGTTCACCCGCCGCCATCTCGGTTCTCACGATAAGGACGAAGACCAATGTCGCGCATGACGAGCACGCGCACGGGCGCGCCGGCGCGCACACGCAAGGTTGGACGCACCGAGAGTTCGCGCTCGACAAGCCTGCCACCCGTGCGCGCCGCTTCTTGCGCCGCCGCGTCGCCCAGGCTCTGCGACAAGGACGCGGTATCATCGTCGTCCTCTGCGTTATTGGCGACGACGCTGATGATGGCCGAGAGCGCAATGGCGCCGGCGAGACGGTCGAAGTGATTATCCGTTCTGTCGCGCAGACCCGCTGCACCCCCAGGATCGGCGCCCTGCATATTCTGCAGATTGATGCTCCAGCCATTCGGCAGGATGAGTCGATTCCAGACCAACACGAGCCGGCGATCGCCATAGGCGACGGCATTGTCGTACGTCCCGATGAGGCGAGAACCCTGCGGAATGAGAAGGTGCGCGCCGGAAACGGTGTCGAAAACAGGCGCGGTCACCTGCGCGATGACGCGCCCCGGCGCATCGGAGTTGAGTTCGGTCGAAAGCGCGGCCGCGATGACCGAGCCCGCCATGATCTCATAACGCGAGCGCGGGGGCGACAACCGCGAAGGCAAGCGATCGCCGTCATCGCGTTCAACCGCACCACTTGCGGCGCTGAAGAGAATGGGCGCCGCGCGCGCAATCGCCTGGGGATCGGGTTCGGCCGAGGCGGATGAGGAAACTGGCGGCGCCTGTGCCGCCTGGCCTGACCACATTGGATCCGTTGGCGGCGCAAGCGGATCATCCAGAGTGGGATCAATGCCGAGATCCTCGGCCATTCCTCCGCTCAGATCGGCGCTTGCATAATCAGCGGGCGCGCCTTGGATCGTTTCCGGCGGACCGCCCGCCGTGGCTTGCGCATCAGCCTCTCGCCCAAACCTATGGGGCTGCGCGCTCAATCCAAACAGGAGCGCCGCGGAGACAATCGCAGCCAAGATGATCGCACCGCCGAGCAGCACTTTGCGCGAGAGCCGCTTGGGCGAAGGCGGCCGCGCCCGGATCGATAGATCGGGTTGCGGCGCGGGTGCGGCCGCATCGGACTGAACGGCGCCATTCATGGCCGTCCCCGGCGCTGGGGCCGTCGTGCCGAAATAGGTTCTACGCGCTCAATGCGCACGATTTGCGGGGCGCGCACGCCGAGACGCAGCTCCGCCCGATCGAAAACGCGATCAACCATGTAGCGACGGCCATCGATGCGATAATTGACGAGTTCGGCGCCCTCGCTGGTGATGATGAAAAGCGGCGGCAGTTCGCTTGCTTCGGTCGCCTCCGCAAACTCGATCCAGGTGCGGCGTCCATCATCGAACACTCGCAAGGGCGTCCATGCCGGACGCGCGCCGCGCAGAACGCGCACGCGGTAGTCGAAATTGAGCGCGCCGCCTTGCGTGTGCGTTGATTGCTCAGCGTCCGGATAGCACCAGGCGATCTCGGCTGAATAAGCTTCACCCGCTTGCGAGACCGCCTCGACTAGATAGGTGCGCCGATCCGTGACCAACACGATGTTCGTGCGCAGACCAGCCGCGGCCGGTTTGACCAAGAGGATGGTGCGAAAGCCGTTCAAGCCTTCGGCGCTGGCTTCGCTTACCTGCCATCGCGACGTGTCGCCGGCCGCGACGTTGGTCAGCGTCTCGCCCTCTTCCAGAAGGATGGTCGAGATGAAGTTGGGATTGGCGTAGAGTTCAAAGATTGCGCCCGGCGCATAGGTGTAGACATAACGCGCCGCGTCGAAGCCGTCCCGCTCCGGCCGCTGCCGCGCCGCGCCATTAGCATCGATCCAGGTTTGCCCCGACGCCCGCGACCTGCGCTCAGGCGCGGAAGGTTGCGCCAGAGGACGGCAGCGCGTGGCGGGTTCGTCGGCGGTTACATTCTCCTGCGCGAACGCGGGAACACCGCACAGCAATTGAACGCTACAGACGCCTGCGCAGATAAGACCTCTCATCGCACCCGGCTCCATGAAAAATCGGAGATCAGAAGACCAAGGGGGTTGACGGCAATGTCATCGGCATTGCGCGGCGGGCGCGTCGTTACGGTGAAGACGCCGCTATAAGCCTCGCCAGCGTTTGAGCCCGAGCCATTAGTGCTGCGCTCGATCCAGCTCACTTCGTACGAATTGTCCGAGCGCGCGATGATCGAGCGAATATAGACCGTGCGCCCGACCCGCCCGAGGGAGAGGAAGGGATCGTCCTGGCGCGCGATCTCGGTCAATTGCGCCGCGGCCTGCGGCGTCAGAAATCTGTAGGCTTCGAGCCAGTTCTCGCGCAGCACCACGCCATCAGTGGGCAACGAGCGAACAAGGCGCACGAAACGGCCGATATGATAGGCCGTCTGCGCTTCATTTGGCGTCCACTGCCGTTCGGCTGCGCGTACGCTCAAGACCTGGCCCTGCGGATCGACCTCCACGACATGAACATAGGTGCGCTGCTGCAGGGCGATGGCGGTGGCGCCAATCACTGCGAGCGCCGTCGCCGCTAGGCCTGCGAATGCAATGCGCCGCCAGCTGCGCGCGGAAAGCACCGCACTGCCCATGCGCGCGTCCCATTCGGCCTGCGCGCGCCGGTAAGGGGTATCCACGGGCTCTGGCGCAAAATTCTTCACCGGCGCCCTGAAGGGAAAGGTCATGACTTGCCTCCACTGCCTGAGGCGGGCGGCTGCGCTGGGCGCGCACGCATGCCCGCATAATTGATCGGCGCCTGCGGCTGCGCGCGGCCACCGCCACCTCCGCCGCCACCGCGCTCGCCACTGCGCCCAAGCCGGCGCGCGCCCCCCGCCAATGCGCGGCTACCTGCCATGAGAGCGCCAGCGCCCTTGACGGCGCCCCAGCCGGCGAGCGCCGTTGCGCCGACCGCGCGCACAGCCGCGCCTTGGCCCGCACGCATTGCGTCGGCGCCAGAGAGATGCGGCTGGCCCTGCACAACTTCGGTCGCGAGATTGGGCGCGAACCAGGCAAGCGCCATCACGGTCAGGCCAAACAGCATGACGTTGAGCGCCCCGCCCTCATCCAAAGTGAGCGTTGCGGGCAAGCTGTCGACGAACGTCACCGAGATCGAGGCGACGAAGGCGAGCACGAAGAGGCGCACGGCCGAGCCAACCACCCAGCCGATGGGGCGCTCGGCCACCCATGACGTGCCGCTGAAAACGCCCCACGGCAAAGCAACGAAGGCCGCGAGCGCGCCGAGCTTGAACGCGATCAGCGCCACGAACACTTGCAGCGCCAAAAGAAAGAAGCCGAGCATCGCGGTGAAAGCGGCGACATAGATAGCGATGAGCGGACCAAAATCGGTGATGATGTTCATCCCCTCGCCGAGCGCCGAGGTGCGGCCGAACATTTCCACACCGATCTCGGCGACACGCCCCGGATTGTGCAGATCGGCCATGGAGATGCCGTCGCCGCCGGCCTTGAGGCCCAGCATCGCGCCCGATTGATTGATCGCGGTGGAGAGCGCGTCCCAATTGTTGATCAGAAACGCAAAGAGCCCGACGAACAGAACCTTCCGGAAGAAGGCGGCCATCGGTGCTTCCTGCGCCAGCGCCCATTGCGCACCCGCCAGCGTGATCGAGATGATGATGAGCGCGTTCAGCACGAAGGCGATGTCGCCGGCGATCAGGCCGAAGCCCGAATCTGCGACCGCGAGGAAGCGATCGAGGAAGCTGTTGAGGGTTTGCGGCTCCATTGCGGGTTAGACCTTCAGAAAGCGCTGCGCGCGGGATCGGGCGCCGTGCGCCGTTCAGCGGGAAATGCGCGGCGGCGGATTTCTTCGGCGCGTTGTTCGCGCGCGAGCCGCTCCATGCGTTCGGTCTGCAACGCCCGGCCTTGAGCGACGAGCAGTGCATGGATTTCCGTGAGCTGGCTGGCCTGCACGCCCAGCAATTGGTTGCCGGCCTGGATGGCGCCGGTCTGGCCTTCAGCGTCCGATGACGAGCGCATGGCACGGTCGATCTGGCCTTGCGCACTTTCAATCGACGCGGTGGCGCGCGCTTCGGCTTCCATGGCGCGGCGAATGCTGGCGCGGCTTTCATCAAGCCAGCGATCCGATCGGCCCAGCACATCGGCGAGATCGTACTCTTCCCAGGTTTCGGGATAGAGCGTGCGCAAATTCTCGCCGAGAGCTTCCGCCTCGAAGGCGAGGCCCTCGACGCGCGTGAATAAGGCGCGCGCTTCACCGATGGAGCGGGTGAGCTCGGATGAGAGCTGAAGCGGGTTTTGGCGCAGCATCGCCGCCGCCTGCTCGATTTGAGACACTTGGTTTCTGAGCTGCTCGACCATGTGCGAGACCTGAGTGATGCTTTGGGCCAGGTTCGCGGGATCGATCACCACCCATTGGGCATACGCCGGACGCGTTGGCGCCACCGTAAGCATGAGCGCGAACGCGAGAGCGCCGATCGTCTTGAGTTTGGACACGGGCATGATGTCGTCCTCCTATTCAGCCGCGACCGCATCGGTGCGTGTTGCGAGCACATCGGCGGCTGCCACAAACCGGCGCGCCGCTTCAGCAGCCGCGCGCTGTCCGCGCATTTCGAGCCAAGTCGGCGCGAAAGCGACGCCCGGCGCGCGCGCCAACACTTCATCGATTTTGGAATGGTCTTCGGGCTTCGAAGCCGACACGAAAGCGAGCGCGGCGGGCCCTAAGCCCAATTCAAACAGCCGCGCGCCGTCGCGGCTCACTACATAATAATCGCGCTTGGGTGTGGCGCTGGCGATCAGCGCGATCTGGCGGCTGTTGAGACCAAGCGCTTCATAGAAGGCGCGCGAACGCGGTTCGCGGGCGCGGTCATTCGGCAGATAGATGCGGGTGAGGCAGGCCTCAATGATCGTCGAGGCGATCGGGCTTGCTTCCACATCGGCCAATTCCTGGCTTGCGAAGACGACCGCGACATTGCGTTTTCTGAGCGTCTTCAGCCATTCTTGAATTTGAGCGGAAAAGAAGGCGTCGCGGAGGAAGAGCCAAGCCTCGTCCAGAACGAGCAAGGTCGGGCGTCCGTCGAAGCGGGCTTCGAGCACGTGAAAGAGCGCTGCGAGGACAATCCCGGCGGCCTCGCCCCGGCGCATCAATGCGTTCATCTCGAACGCCTGCACGCGGCCATGCGCAAGCGTCGTGCATTCATGGTCGAGGATGCGCCCAAACGGGCCTGCGTGCGTGAACGGTAAAAGCGCCGCGCGCGCCGATGCGTCCTGCAGCAGCGCCGCGTAAAGTGTGAGCGTGCGGTCTTCCGGCGGACGTTCGCCGAGGAGTTCGAGCACGCGCCACAGTTCGCGCTTGAGTTCGGGCGTGATCGTGATGCGGGCGCTCGCAAGTATGCCAGCGATCCACTCGAGCGCCCAGGCGCGTTCACCCGCATCATCGACGCCGCCGAGCGGTTTCAGTCCGAGGGCGCCCCCCTCGCCCAGATCGAAGAAGTCTCCGCCAAGCCCAAGCACCGTCGCGCGGACCGAGCGCTCCTTATCGAAAATGAAAACCTGCGCGTGTTCGTAGCGCAGCCATTGCGCGGCGAGCGTGGCGAGCAGCACCGACTTGCCGGCGCCGGTCGGACCAACCACGAGCGTATGGCCGACATCGCCGACATGAGTGGACAGCCGAAACGGCGTCGCCCCATCGGTCGCGGTCAGCATGAGCGGCGGTGCATTGAGATGGGCGTTGCGTTCAGGCCCCGCCCACACGGCCGAAAGCGGCAGAAGATGTGCAAGGCTCGGGCTCAGGATGATCGGGCGGCGTGCGTCGGCGTAGGCTTGCCCTGGCAGGCTGCCGAGCCAGGCTTCGACCGCGTTGACGCCCTCGACCTCGGTGACAAAGCCCATGCCGTCGGTCACTTGGGCGACGCGCTCGATACTTTCCTTCAGCGCCTCCTCGCTCTCCTCCGCGAGCGTGATGGTGAGTGTTGTGAAGCCCGCCGCCACCGCGTCTGAGCCGAGCTCTTGCAGCGCCGCATCGGCGTCATCGGCTTGATTGGACGCGTCGTTGTCGAAGAGCGCCGATTCTTCCCTGAACAGCGCTTCGCGCAACAACGTCATGATGCCCTTGCGCTTGGAGAACCAGCGCTTGCGGATTTTTTCGATTTCACGCCGGGCTTCTTCGCGATCGAGCGGCAAGAACCGCGTCACCCAGCGATAGCTCATCGGCAGGCGGTTGAGCGCATCCAGAAGCCCGGGCTCGGTCTCGGTGACATAGGCGCGCACCGAGACGATGGCGAGGCAGTGGCGGCCGAGCTTGGGCTTCAGGCCGCCGATCAATTCCGTATCGCTAATTAGCGTATCGATATGGAAGGGCGTGTTCGGGACCGCCACGCGATGCGGCGTGTCGGAGACGCAATCATGCAGATAAGTGAGCGTCTCTTCGTCGGAGAGCCAGCGCGCCTCAGGCGCAAAGGTCTCCACGAGATTGAGCAGCGCGTCGGTTTCGGCTTCGAAGAGCGCAAGCATGCGCCGATAATCGACGCCTTGCGCTGGCGCTTCCCCGCCTTCGAAAAGGACGCTCTCGAGTTTGCCTTGGCGCTCCGCCGGCGGCAGCCAGGTGAGCGTGAAGAAATAGCGGCTCTCAAACCGCGCGCCCGCGCGTTCAAACACGGTGCGTCGCTCTTCATCGATCAGCCACGACAGCGCATCGGGCCATTGTGCATCTGGATAGCCGGGCGCCGGCGAGCGGCGCGCCTCGACATGCAGACACCAGCCTGAACCGAAACGCCGCAGCGCATTGTTGAGGCGCGCACTCACGCCCATCAATTCAGAGGGCGTCGAGGAATCGAGATCGGGGCCGCGAAATTGAAGCGTGCGCTGAAAGGCGCCGTCCTTGTTCAAGACGATGCCCGGCGCGACAAGCCCTGCCCAAGGCAGATAATCGCTGAGACGCGCGGCCCTGGTCTTATAAGGTCGGAGGTCAAGCATCGCGCGCCTCCATCAGCTCGAAAAATAAATCGGCTTGGCGAGATGGCGCGGCCAGGTCTCAAGGAACCAGGGATCGCGCGCGGCCGCCCAGGCCGCACTCGCCTGCAACACCATCCAGAGCGGGGCGCCGATCAAGGGCTGCTGCAGCCCGAAGGCGATCGCCGCGCAGAGCGTGCTGTTCAGGATAGCGAAACCGCGCGGCACGCCCGCCATCAGGATCGGACGCGTGAGCGAAGTTCTGAGCGGCGCGACATAGAATTCGGGAACATCCTCCATCACATCTCTCCCTCAAATCAGGGCGCCGCCGGCGAATCCGAAGAAGGTGAGTCCCCAGCTCACGGCGGCGAACATGATGGCGATGCCAAGACCTGCCCAAGCGAGCTTGCGCACGCCGCCGCCGCCTTCGGAGAAAGCGATGGTGACGCCTGCAATGACGATGGCGATGACGCCGGCGGCGCGCGCGACCGGGCCGGTGATCGAATCCACCACCTGCTCAAGCGGACCTTCCCAGGGCATGCCGGACCCGGCCGCGTACGCCGGCGCGGCGATGCTCATCGTGAGCACGGCGGCGGCGAACATCCATGCGTGCTTTCTCATCGCGCCCTCCTCTTGGATTGCTTCAAGTCCACGATGTCAGTGATGGCGCGTCCGCGTTCGGTGCGAGCGATGAAGACGACCATGTCGATCGCCGCCTCGATCAGCCGCTTAGCCGGTTGCGCGCGCGCCTCCATGCAGAGATCCTCAAGCCGCGTCAGCGCGTCCGCCGCTGAATTGGCGTGAAGCGTCAAGAGACCGCCGGGATGTCCGGTATTCCACGCCTTCAAGACTTCGAGCGCTGCGCCATCGCGCACTTCGCCGACGACGATGCGATCGGGCCGAAGCCGCAACGTCATCTGCACCAGGTCACGCATGCCGACCGCCGGCGCGCTGACCTTGGTCAGCAATTGGACCACGTTCGAGCCGGTGCATTGGAGTTCGGCAGTGTCTTCGAGAATGACGACACGCACGTGGGCAAAGCCGGGCTCGGCCAAAAGTGCGTTGAGCAAGGTCGTCTTGCCCGACCCCGTGCCGCCGGCGACGACGATATTGCTTTTCTCCGCGACGGCCTTGGCAAGGCGGTCGGCTGCGGATTGGGCCGCAATGCCGTCGCGCACATAATCTTCGAGCCGGTAGATAAGACGAGGCCGCTTGCGGATGGCGAGGATCGGCGCGCGCGTCAGCGGGGGGAGCATGGCCTGCACGCGCGCCGCGGTCTCGGGCAGGATCGCGGCGAGCTGGGGCCGGTCCTCGCCAATGGACAGTCCGGCTTCATGGGCGATGAGGCGGATCGCCGCTTCGCGATCATGCGCGGACAAAACGTGTGGGGTGCGTTCAAGCCCCCCGCCGACGCGATCGATCCAGACCGCGCCATCTTCGTTGATGAGCGCTTCCACCACGTCGTCGGCCTCCAGTGCGGCGGCGACGCCGCGCCCGAGCGCACGCTCCAAGGCGGAGCGACGCCGCAGGACGCCGATCGGTTGAACAGAAGCGCTCATGGCCCCTGCTCCATCACGATGGGCCTTGCCGTGTCGTCGTCTGGATGGAGCGCAGGCGTCACCAGCTCACGCGTGGCGATCGATTTGCCGGGCGCCAGGCCTTGCGCGACATAATCGAGAAAGCGTTCAAAGCGCGCATCGGCGCTGGCCGCCGCGCTCTCCTCGATGCTCGGATCAAGCGGCGGATTGTGTTCGAGCCAGACGCGCACGAAGAGAAGCAGCACCTCTTTCATGATCAGCGCTTCACCGATGGCCTTGTCGAGCCGCGCATCGGTGCGCATGCGCTCGCGCTCGCCATTGCTCGTCGTGTCGAGGACGCGCTTATCGAAGCGCGCTTTCACCGCGTCGGCGATGAGGCTCGACTCTGAGCAATGCCGTTCCTTGGCGAGCCCCACGATGCGCTCTTCAAGCGCTGGCGGCAGATAGACGGTGATGCCGGAGCGGGGCATGGGTCAAATCCCCTTCGAACGCTGCCGCGCCGGCGCTTCTCGCACCGGCAGCGCTTGCGATGCGTCCGCGTTGGCGCCTGCCGCGCTGACCGCCTGCACGTGAGGCGCGCCATCGGCGCCGGGCGGCGGCAGGATTTGGCCGTCGGGGCCGCGAAAGCCGGCGAGCGCGCGTTCGGAGATGCTCTGCCCCTTGACCGCCGCTTGCTCGAAGAGATCGGGTTGCGCCTTCAGGCCTGCCTTGGCGAGCGCGGGCTTCGCGCGTGAGACGGCGGCGGGCGGCTTCGGCACAAAGCCAATGGCGCGCACATTCCGCCAATCATGGGTGACGCTGAGAACCGGCCGTTCGTTCGAAGCGGGAAAGAGGCGCGCGCGGAAGATGCGCTCCTGGTCGAATTTGAGCTTCTTGGCGCGGATGGGTTTGGCGCCTGAGACAAACATCAATTGCTCGTCGCGCGGCAGCGCCCGCACCTGCGCCGCCGTGATCAGCGGGCGGCGTTCCTCGCGCATCGTGACCGTACGCCGCCCCCAACCCAGCAGCGGACGCGGCGTGCGCTCGGTCAGACTTTCGCGCAGCTCCCAGACCTCGCCGGCCATTTTCGAAATGCGCTCGCTGGTGTCGTCGTCACTTGCCGCGAACGCGGTGACGATGTGGCAATTGTCGAAAATGACGTTGTCGCGGCCGTATGCCTTGGTGATGTGATTGAGCGATTGGCAGACGAGCGAGGCCTTCAGGCCATAGCCTGCCATTGCGCCCATCATCACTTCGAAGAAGGGCATGCGGCCGAGCATTGGAAATTCGTCGAGCAGCAGCAGCATGCGGTGGCGCTTTGCCCGGCCCTGCGCATCGTGGGTCTGGCTCTCCATCAGCGCGCGCGCGAACTGATTGATGATGAGCCGCATCAGAGGCGTGAGACGCAGCGCATCAGATGGCGGCGGCTGCAAATAGAGCGTGACCGGCTGCTCCAGGCACATAAGATCGCCGATGCGGAAGTCCGATGTCGCGGTTTTCTTCGCCACGATCTCGTCGGCGAAGAGACCGAAAAAGGATTCCGCCGTCGCCTTGATGCCCGATTGCATGCGTTCCTCGCCGGCAAGAAAGCTCTCGGCGGCATGCAGCACTTCGGGATGGATTTCGGGCGCGCCGGTCGTCGGCGAGATGCGATGATAGACCGACTTCATCTCAACAGCGGTCGCGTCGAGGTCGCGCAATTTCTCGCGCACGATCGCAAGCGTCTTGCGATGGAGCGGCTCCACATAGAGCACGTGCAGGATGAGGCCGACTAGGACGTGTTTGGCCGAACGGTCCCAAAAATCCTGGTGGCGGCCGTCTCCAGCGGGGTCGACCAGAATTTCGACGATGTTCTGCACGTCGCGGACCTCGTTTGGGCCGCGGCGCACTTCGAACAACGGGTTGAAGCTCGCCGAATCCGCACGCGTCGGCGCAAAGCGCAGCACAGGTCCTAGCCTTTCGCGAAAGCCGGCCGTGCCCGGAAAGGCGTGGCGTTCGTCGCCATCGGCGAGCTCGCCTTTGATATCGAGCACGAGCGCCGAGTGCGGCCAGGCCAGCAAAGTCGGCACCACATGGCCCCTGCCCTTGCCTGACCGCGAGGCGCCGATCAGCAGCTGGTGTTCGGGACCATCGAAGCAGAGCACTTCGCCATCGAGCTTGCCGAGGACGGCGCCCGCGCTGGCGAATAGCCCGCACGCGGCCGCATCATCGAAACTGCCCCAGGCGCCATCGGCAAACGGCTTCATTGCGTGATCGCGACGCATGATCAGAGCAGCAACGATGCAGGCGAAAACGGAGCCGCCGAGCGCGATGAGTTGCGCCGCTGCGAACGGCCGTGGAAACGCCTCGCTCCAGCGCGCGCTCCACTCAAAGACACGCCAAGGCGGATAGAGCCTCGCGCCCGCTATGGAGACCGCCGACGCGCCCAATGCTGGTTGATGGCCGAACGTGTCGGCGATGAACGACGAAGCCCAGACGCACGCAGCGACACTGATCGCACTTCCCGCGCCCATCGCTGCCCAACGCCGCTGCATCGAAACGCTCCCGAGATATCGTCTGGTTCGAACTGACGATCTCAGGTGGAAGCAAATGCGCTTGACGTCGCCGTCTCAACGGGTCCCACGGGACCTCTTGATCAAGCAGACGCTTTGTGATCCGAGCATGCGAAAATCGCGCGTTTGGCGAAGTGCGAAGTCGCTTCGCACCGGAGAGGCAATCACGGAGGAATTAGCGATATGTTCGGTGAGACTCGAATGGCGCGCTCGCGTAGAGTTCGATCGTGAGTGAGTATTACGATCCTCGCCGACCACGACCGGAGACGCCGCCAAGGCGCAACACGCGCCAGCGCCAATCGACTTGGTCGGTCGCGCTCGAAGCGCTCGGCGGCGGCTTGGTCATCGCCATGATCGTGATGGGCGTCGTGCGGCTGATCACATGATCTGGGGCGCGCTCACTTGAGATAGCCGCCCGCATATTGCGCCGCTTCGTCAGCCGATACGATCTCCAGTGCGTCTCTCGGCAATACGCGCGCCTGGATCGCTTCAATCTCCGCCGCCGGCGCTTGAAGCCATTCGCTCTGTTCGGCCTCGCTACGGAGAATGACCGGCATCGCCTTGGCGTGGACCGGGCGCACCAGCTCGTTGGCTTCGGTGGTGAGAAAGCTGAAGAGCTGATGGGTTCCGACATTGGGCTCCTTCTTGGAGCCGTAATCGCCTTCCCTTTGGCGCCAGATGCCAGCGAA
Source organism: Pseudomonadota bacterium (assembly GCA_023410295.1). GTDB lineage: Bacteria > Pseudomonadota > Alphaproteobacteria > Caulobacterales > Aquidulcibacteraceae > Vitreimonas. Next base: position 11,705 of record JAEYPY010000158.1, read on the forward strand.
ATAGAGAAGACCGCGATCGGGCGAGGCAAACCAGCGGATTTGCTTCTTACCCTTTGGCGAGGCGTCCTCGTATTCGCTGAAGGCCGTGAACGGAACGATGCAGCGATGCGCTTGTCCCAGAAGCGGTCGCCAATGCGGGCTCTTCACATTGCGGATGTTAGTGACGGGCGCGCCGCCGAATTGCGGCGGGCCAGGAAGACCCCAGCGCATCTTGGCCCATTCAAGCTCGCCCTTATCGTTGAGCTTGATGATAGGTCCGTAGCTCTTGGGGAAGACTTCGAGAACGGCGTTGCCGAGGAGCGGATTGATGCGCGTCTCGCTCCATTCGTCGAAGCCGTAATAGTCGCGCTCTATCCCGGCCTTGCGGATGTCGGAGGCGTAGCGATTGCACATGACGAGGAGAGTAGGCGTATAGAGGTCGCCGGGCTACGCAGATTTAGGCGGCGTACGCATACCCGGCGCGTCGCGCGAGCATTTCTCTCATTCCTCAGCTTCTTGCGCCCTGCGCAGCACAAACGTCGGACCATCGAACGTCGACGGCGGCGTGCCAGCCTGAAGTCCGGCAAAGTTCTCAAACGCACGACCCTTATAGCTCTTGGCAATCGGCATGCTGACAGCAAGGCCTTCGGGAAGCTGCTGATACGCCAGATCTCGGAAACTGCCGTCAGAGCGGATTCCGCCAGAGTCGAGTAGATCGATGATTCTTCGCGTTCCGTTGATCCGAAAATTCGGATTGCCGAAAATGTTGGCGCCGAACGTGATGGCGTTCAGAACGTAAGGAAAGAACAGGGATCCAAGAGATTGGTTCACATCGAATGCAGTCGCAGAATTCATGCCGAAGATCACGCCGCGCCGGAGGTCAAAGATGGGTCCCCCGCTCATGCCGCTACGCAAGTCGCCAGCGAAGGTGAAACACGGCCCACGCAAATAGCTGGCTGCGTACTCACGCAGGAAGACGTTCTGAATTGCGCCTTCCACGACGCGAAATTCGTGGGCGTAGTCCCGGCTCCAGTCAAAGTCCGCAGCCTCAGCCAAGGGTATGCCCCCGTCGGGAAAGCGAAAATTGCAGTATCCAACGGCGTGCACGACATCGTCCGGCTCTGGCAGGCCAAAGCTAATGCTGTGCTCCATCGCTGGTTCGCCCTCGATAAAGTGCGGCGAGCAGAACACGACGTCGCCCGGCGGACCGGCCGTGACATGCTCAAGAGCGACGAGGCGAAACTGAACCCCGCCTTCGATCGCATAGTTTCGCAGGATGTAGAGGCCACCCCTCTGAAGCGTCGAGGCCGCTGGCGTTTCGCCAAGGTTCATCCTGCGCGACAGTGCAGGATCTTGGCGGATGGCTTCTTCAATACAGTGCCATGCCGTGACCGTGAAGCCGACGCCGCCGCCCAGATTGAACGCGGTGCCGATAGGCCGTATCCGGCCGTCTAGTTCTAGAAAAAGCGGGTTGACGCCGATCCCCAGCGCATATCCCCAAGGTGGGAGAAGCCAGGTAGTCTCTTCGCCCTTGCGGAAGTCGAAGAGGTTCATCTGGACTGTCGTACGGCGCTGAGACATGGAGGACGCTACCATTTACGCGGCGGGCAGTCAGTCGTGGACCGCGAGACCTCCACATAGGAAACAACGCTGGAATGCGCGACTCACTCTACGCCCAGTTCGACGCTGCGACGTGCACCGATGATGAAGTTGGCATCTGTGTTCGCTGCGCCAAAGCCGCGAGCCTCAAGCGCTTCGTCGAGCACCATTCGATCCTGGGCCCGGTGTGTGTGATTTGCTGGCGTACCGATGCGCCTTATAAAGTTTCGGACCCCGGCAAGCGGACTGAGCTCACCAAACTCCTGCGCGCGCTGATCCGCTTTCACTTAAATGAGCATGAATACAACCCGCACTGGGGCGGTGAGCATTCGCCCGTCACGTTGCTCATGAAGCCAAATCCCATTTTGGAAACGCCGCAGGACGCCGGCTGTGTCGCACCACTGGGCGATACGGACGCGTTTCTGGAATCCTATTTTGAGGATCCTTATCCGCCGGTTGACGAAGGCATTTCCATCTATGCGGGCCATGACGACCAGGGCATGCGTCATATCCAGTTCGCCATCAGCCAAAGAGAAAGCCGCGCACTAAAGGAACTTCGTGACCGTCTTCTTCGCGAAAATGCCTATGCGGTTGAGGCGGCGGCCGAAGCGCTGGTCGCCAAGCTCGGCGACCGCGTCGTGCATGCTGTCTCCGCCGGCTCGCGCTACGCCCGTGCGCGGATCGGCGTGCATGCTCAGTTTCAGCGGCACAGCGAGGGATGGAGTCCCGACATCCGGCATCAGCCTTATCAGGGCGACCGCCTCGGGGCGCCGCCGCCGCCAAGCGCACGCGCCGGCCGGCTCAATCGCACGGGCGTGGCTTTCCTTTATGCCGCCACCGACATCGGCACGGCGGTCGCAGAGGTCCGGCCTCATCCCGGCCATCTAGTCTCGGTGGGTTGGTTTGAAACCGCAAAGGCGCTGCGCCTTGCCTGCCTGGATGCCGATATCGCCCTCTTCTCCGCGAACGAACAGGAACTCGACCTCTTCCACTTCCTCCATAGCACCAGCAAGGCGATGAGCTACGTCGAAGGCAGCGCACAGGTGCTCAACGTCAAAAGGCTCGCCTACGAGCACGAGGATGCGCCGATGCTGCTTACGCCGGAAGATGGCGATCACCGGATCGAGTAGGCACCCCGCTTCGCGTCAGCTGTAGGCGATGCTCTGAAGTGCGTTCGTGGCGTCTGCACGCGAGCCATAGCGACCAATCAGCGGACCGGTCTCGTCCTGAGTTGAAAGCGGGTGAAGGAGGTGCTTCTTCTGCTCGTCCCTGGTCAGCCGGAAGGCGCGTCCATTGACCCGGCAATAGAGACCGTCGTGGCCTTTGACCGGCGTCCATTTGCAATCGGCGCCTGAGAGAAAGCGCGCCTCTAATTCCGCGGCGGCTTCGGCGAGCTCACGTTTGCGGCGTCCGCGGCGCTCGTCGTACTCGCGCATCTCTTCTTCGGCGCAGCGATCATTGATGCGCTGCACGATAGCGGCGAGCTCCGTGCCTCTCGCCTTCTCTTCGTTATAGATCGCGAGACAGAAGTCTTGCTTGGACGGACTCGGATAGGTCTCGAAGCGGTCCTCGCACATCATATCCATGCGGCTCTGGACGTCGGTGGTGGTGAGGATGGGGCCCTCGATCTGGTTCAGGAATGCGGTGAGATCCTCGATCGGAATCCAGCACGGAATGGCGCGGCGTAGGAAAGTCTCGCGGGTCAGGTCCCATTTGCGCCAGATCGGATGGCCGCGGAAAAGCTCCGCCACGATCTCGGCGGCGAGCCGGTCGAGCATGGCGGCGTCGCGAATGTGATCGAGCGATGGCGAGGCGACGTGCTTGTCGAGCGCCTCGCGCACGATGCGGATGCGAAAATCGTCACTCATCGAAATCGTCGTCCTCTTCATCGTGTTGGCCGTCGTTGTCGTCGAAGGGCTCCGCTCCTGCCGGTTCGGCGAGCGGATCGGGATCGGGGAAGAGATCGGGATGGCTGTCCGAAAGCAGCGCGATCACCGTGTCGGGGTTGGCTTGGGCGTGAAGGACGGCGAGCCGATTGTGCGCCCAGGCGATGAGGTCGGGCCAAGGTTGTGGGGCGGCGTGCGCGGCCGGCGCGCGCGCGAGCCAGGCTTCGAGGCGGCGGGCTTCGTCTTCGCCGGCGATCAGTGCTGAGAGAAACTGCGCGCGCTTGGCGTTGCGCGCCTGGCGCGCCTTGACGCGAGCTTCGCGCGCGGCGGCTTCCTCTTGGCGCCGCCAGCGCGCTTCGCGCTCTTCGCGCAGCGCCTTGTGCGCCAACAGACACGCATCGAGACCGGCGGCGATCTCGTGCAGCATTGCTTCAAGCGTCTGGCGCTTGGAGTCCGACCAGGTCTTTCGAACGCCCGGCGTCCAGGTCTCGACATAAAGCGCGTAGCGTCCGTTGAACACGACATGGGTGTCGGGATAGGCGCGCTTCTCGTCGCGGCTGAAGCCCAGAGCGAAGCGGCGTTCGCGTTCCTTGTCGGCGGCGCGCTCGGCTTCGGTCGGGCGGTAGATGCGCTCTTCGGTCTTGCCGGCAATGCGAAACTCGATGTCGTCTGGACCGCGGCGGGCGATCATTCGTGTGCCGTTGGCGGAGATGTCGATATTGCGGGCCGTGAGGTCGCGGAAGAGCGCGTCGAGGAAAGCGATAATGCGGTCGCGGTGCTCGATGCCGATCCAGAGGCCGCAGAGGCTCTCCCCTCTTGCGGTGATAGCGCCGTCGCGATCGGGCGTGGCGGTGCGGAGCTTTTGGGCGGTGGCGATAAGGGCGGGATGAAGTTCGTTGGTGGGGCGGGTGAGAAAGAGAGGCGCTGTCTCGCGCTTGGCGCGGGCGTCTGTCTTCAATGCTTGGATGTCGGCGCGGGCTGCCTTGGGCGTGAGCGTGGCGGCAAAGCCAATACGGAAGCTGGGATCGTCGTCTTCGGGCTTGGGCGGGAGCGGAATGGTGGAGCGGGACTTGCCGTGATGGATGGATATCCAATGGCCCTGGGGCGGGGTGGGGATGTCGTGGCGCTTGCAGAGCTTTTTGAGGCCGACATCAGAGAGGCCGAGCTCTGCAGCGAGCTTGTTTAGGGGCTTCGACCAGATGAGCTGGTGGAGCTCTGTTCTGGTGAAGGAATGGGAAGGCATGGGTCTCTGGAGAGAGACGCTTTAGGAAGATGGATTGAGCAGCGGGCGGGAGAATTATTTGGGCGTCGCCCGCTGCGCGGGCCGCGCTCTTGTCGCTTCGCGACCGAGCCGCGCGTGTGATGAAGGAGAAGCGCGTCTCGACCCTGTCGGGCTGCGATCGCTGACGCGTGGGGGCGTCAGCGGTGAGCTCTAATGCGGACGCAATCGAGCTTTGCAGGAGCGGCGCAAGAATCCCAACAACGGACGGCCGAAACACACAGCCGCAAAGCAGACGTTGGAACGTGCTAGTACCCGCGCAGCCGATCAAGCACGCGATGAGCCGCAGAGGTCTTCTCCATAAGCCTCATCTGGTGATCGACGTCTTCCCAGGTCTTTTCGTCTTTGAGCATCAATTCTCGATACTCACGGTCCCAATCGCGAAGCTTCCGTTCCAGAGTAGAAATCGCGTGGGCTCGCTTTGGCCAGCGCGCAACCGCTCCGGCTACCGGGACCGCCCCTATCAACGCGAACAGCCACAGCAACCAAGACATCAGTCATACTCATGCCAAAGAACAGCGGTCGGATACTATTCTTGATCCGCCGAATGCTGCGCCCCAATGCGCCACGGTAAGTCGACGACTTATCCGCTACTTTGCTTTGCAGCTCCGCGTCGGCGGTTACATCGCCGGCAACGACGCGGACGCGTTTGTAG
>JAEYPY010000160.1 GCA_023410295.1 Pseudomonadota bacterium
CGCGACCGCCTAGCGGCGGCTCGGCGGCAAGGTCGATGCGTCCGCCTTCGCGCAGCGGAATGATGAAACCGTCGATATCGAGCGCAAGGGCGTCGGCTGCGGTTGGCGCCGGCGCGCCATGAGGCGCGGCATGGGGCGCGGGCGTATAGGCTGCTTGCGGCGTGACGGGAGCAAATGCCTGCGGCGCGGGATGGGCGGCGCGATCAACGACGATCGAGCCGGACGTCTCGAGCGGAGCCGCGGCGCCCATAGCCGATTCGAGCTGCCGCGCTTTCAGAATGGCGCCGACGACGCCTACGGCACACGCGCCGGCGACAACGTAGTTCAACAGCGGCGAGATCGTATCGACGCTATTCCAAAGTGCGTGGATGACGGAGGACGCCGCCCAGCCGATCGCCAGCAGCTTCCATTTTTGCTGCGGGCGGATAATTGCAAGGCCGATGAAGTAGCCGAACAGTCCCGAATAAGCCATGTGTCCGACGATGCCGCCGAACACGCGCGGCAAGAGCAGCATCATGCCCATGGAGATGGCGGTGCCGGGATCGTTGGTTTGCTGCAGCACCTCGTTTGAGAGACGCGGGATGTAATCGAACGCGGTCTCCAGGAAGATGAAGCCGCCGCCGGCGAACACGCCCATCACGACGCCGTCGATCGGCCCGCGCACGTGCAGCAGCTTGTGGGCGAGGTTATTGGCAATGGCAGGCGATTTGATCGCGTAAAGCGTGAGCCAGGCGCCGATCAAAATGGGCGTGGCCTTCAAGAGCTCTTCCATCAGGCCCGCTGCGAAGAGCATCTTCACGAACTTGATGGGGAACGGATACTGCTGCGAGAGGTCGATCTGACCAGGCAGAATCTCGCGGAAGATGATGAAGTACGGCGCCGCCAGCGGGGTGCCCAGAATGGCGGCCACCGCAGCGAATGTCAGCATGTAGATCCAGAGCGAACGTCCTGGTTTCACGTAGAGATAGACAAGGAGCTGGATCACCATCAGCAGGAAGAACACGGCTACGACGCCGATCAGCATCATTGAGGCCATGCGCGTGCGCACGTCCGGACCTTCCAGCGCCCCGCCCATCAGACTAAAGAGAAAAGGCGTGACCAACGCCGCGAGAATGGCGAGAAGAAAGAGTGGGCTCTTCCATATCTTGATGCGCGACGAGCGGAACGGCATGATTTCCGACACGCTGGCGACATTGTAGTCGCGCGGCGTGGGCGTCTGCATCGGGTCGGGACGTTGACCGTTCATCGTGAACTCCATTCAATTCTGTATGCGCGCAGCGAGGCACAGCGTTGCGTCGTCGCCGCTGCCATTGTTGGATACGGTGGAAAGCCAAGCCGGCGCGGCGTCCACCAGCCCTTGCCAGTCGGTGCGTGCGCGTTCGTGCAGGCGGGTGATCTCGCCTAAGAAGCTGGCTTCGTTCTGAAACGATTTCGATACGCCGTCGGTCGATAAGAAAATGAAGTCTGGCCACGCGCGGCCGCCGCTGCGCCAGACCACGGCGGACTGAAACCAAGTTTGCGCGTCTTCCTGGCAGAGCGAGAAAGTCTGCTCTCCCTTGAGTGCGGGCCCCGCCGGAAGTGGGCGTTCGAGGCGTCCGTCGGGGTAGCCGAGCAGGAGGTCGCCATCGCCGATCTGCAGCAGCGCCAGGATGCCCTCGCTAATCCCCGCCGCGATCAACGTTGCGCCGTAGGGCGAGAGCGGGGGATGATCTGCCAGTTTGCGCTCGGCGTCAGTGTAGGGATGGGCGCCCATGTGCGCGCGCACGTCGGCGCGCCAGCGCGCCAGGATCGCCCCGGCAAGCTCGCCGCCGTCCGCGTCTTCAAGCTGAGCATCGAGCACGGCCGCCGCCGCTTGCACCGCGAGTTCGGCGCCTTTGTCGGAGCGAAAATGGGCGCGTGCGCCGTGGCCGTCGGACACCGCGAGAATACTCGCTTCCATGGCGTTGTCGGCGCGCGATAGCCAGCAATCCTGGTTCGGCGCACCGCTGCGGACATGCGCGCTGCCGCGGATCGATGCGCCGCCAACGCGCCAGGGTGGTGTTTGCCGGCCGATCATGCGAGCGCGCCTTCACGCGCAGCGCAGACAAGGCCTGCCGCCTCGGCTCCGAAATCGATGCGAAGACCCGGCAAGAGCCGCACCGTTTGTGCCGGCGAGATGGTGAGACGCTGGCCGTTGGCCAGAGTGGCCTGCCAGGGCGTTTCACCGAGATTGCGCAACCCAAACGTATCTGGACGCTGCGGGTGAGCTTCTACCGATGCGCCCCCGGCCGCAACGCCTAGCGCATCGGCGCCAATGCGCCTGCCCGGCGAGAGCCCGATCATGCGACGGCCTATGCGGAGCGCATCGGGCGCCGCGCACGACTGCGCGCATGCAACGCACGCATAAGGCCCGGCCAGCACTTCGCCGCGCCAGTCCGCAGCGTGCTCGTAGCCGCATGCTGTGCAGCGGAAGTCGGCGTCGAGAACGGCCAGCAGCGCCGCGCGCCATTCGGTTTCCAACACCCGCGCGGACGGATCGTTCAGGCCCTCGCCGAAGCTGCGAACGAATAACGCACGCAATGGAGTTGTGAGGCTTTGCCACCGTGCAACGATCGGGTCATGGAAGCCGGCGACGGGGCCGTTGGCGGCGTCAGCGGGATCGAACAAGAAGAGCGGCTCGGCGCCGTATAGCCGGTGTTCGGTTTCAGCGTCGAGCAGCGCGGCGCGGTATTCGCGTTCGCCGTCGAGTGGATGCCAGCCGAGCAGGGTGTAGAAGAAAAGCACCGCCATGGAGAAAAGGTCGGTGCGGCTGTCGGGCAGGCGTTCGCGGCGCACGACTTCCGGCGCCATGAATTTACGCGCGCCATAAATGCTCGCATCGGCGCCGTCGATGTTGACGTTGTCGTTGTCGCAGATGAGGATCCGCGCTGTCTCCGGATCGACGAAGATGTTGCCGAAATTGATGTCCTGATAGCAAAATCCGCTAGCGTGCAGCTCCAGGAAGGCGTTCGCCAATTGAAGACAGACATGCGCGCGCTGCGCCAACGAAAGCTCAAGACGCTGCGGCGGCGGAGCGATGATGTCGCGGATGCTGCGATAGCTTTCGCTGCGCAGTGGCATGACATAGCCGAAGCTCTCCGTTCCCGGAATGTCGACCAGATCGAGCGGCCAGAGAAAGTCACTGGTCGGCGCGCCGCGGCGTATCGTGCGCTCCAACCGTGTGCGCAGGCCGACATCGACGGCGATGTAGTGGCGATGATACCATTTAAGGGCGAACGGCTGGCCTTCGACGGTGACGTGGTAGACTTCGCCCTGGCCGCCCGCGCCGAGCAATGCGCCGATCCGCCCGCTGCGGCCCTTCACCGTTCGCAGGGCCAGACCGGGAGCCAGCACGCCGGTTTCACTGGCGGTCATTGTGCCGCCTCGGCGCGGTGCGTGTCACTGAACGGCCGGCGCGGCATCGTTGCTCCCCTCACAGTGTTCAGCGGCGCATCCGCGGCTTTCGGATCAGGAGCGGGCGACTTTTTTTCAGGCGGCCGATGGCCTGCTTCAGCAGCCGACATGAATCGAAACTTCGTAGGTACGGCCGGTCTCGGGGTCGTAGCAGCGCTCGACCTCGCGGATTGAATCGATCCGGCGGCGTTGCGCCTCGTCGTCGCGACGTTGATCTTCGCGCCACCGGTCCATGTCGAAACCGCCGCCGCCGCCACCGCTGCCGCCGCGGCCTGCCACCACCGGACCGCGGCCCGGCTGGGCCGGCGCCGTGACCGTACGCTGCATGTCCTCGATGTTGCGCCGCCAGTCCGGATCGAACTGGGCGTTGGCGACGATGCCGCGAGCCGTTTGCAACAACACCTGCAGGCGGTCCGGCGAGCTACGTACGGAAAGGATGGAGTCGTTATAGTTGGAGACGAGCGGCGGAACGCCGGCGATGAGTTGTTGACCTGCGAAAACAAAGCCGGAGATAGCGAGCACCTCGGCTGTCCCGTCAGGATGGCTCAGCCAAGCCTCCAGCGAATAGACGTTGGCCCGCATCTGTCCGCCAGACGATTGCGCCAGCGACTCGAGCCGAGTCTGATTCTGCTGTTGTTCAGGCGTCAGCGGGACGGGGTTAATGCGCTGGAGCTGGGCGCCGGACCGCAAGCGCGGCAGAATGACCGCGCGGAGCATCGCTTCGCCCGAATCCGCCATCGCGACGACGCAGAAATCGCCAGGCTGTGAGCCGCGGTTTCGTATTGTTTGCGGGTCGGTGACGGCGAGAAAACCGGGAAGCACCTCGATTTGCTCGCGTCCGTCGCTGCTCCTCAAAACGATGTGCGGGCTGGCGATGTTGGTGCTGCATTGACCGTTCACATTGTCCCAGCGCACCTCGGATTGCGCTTGCCAGCCCTGCGGGACTTGAATGGTGAGGGCGAGGACCGGCCGGTCGAAGCCGTGCCGATCCATGACCTGATGCTCACCGCCGGCGCCTGGCGCGGACCAGCCGCCATTGCCGCCGCCGACCGCACTACCGCCGCCGCCGTCATAGGCCGCGTAAAGCATCACGGCGCCTAGAGCGGCGGCGACGGCCGTCGCTACCTGATTTTTGCCGACAAGCTCGCGGATTTGATCGAACACCGTACTGCTCCCCGTCAGCCACGTGCGTGGCCCCTCGACAGGGTTCGCGTTCGAACCGTGGAAATCGGCTCAGGAGCGGGCAACTAACCGGGCGGCGACGTAGCAAGGGCCGATCGAGCAGGCGCGCAGCTGGATGCGCAGCGTATAAACGCCATCGGCCGGCGGGGTGACTTCCACGAGCGGGTAATCGTCCGGCAGCACGTCGGAATCGATCTGGGCGCCAGAGCCATCTTCGAGAATGAGGTCCAGGTTCGAGCATTCATTGTCGCAAGCGCCGATAAAGGCGTAGCTGCGGCCGCCGCGCAGGCGAACCTGCCAGCGGTGTTCGCCATTGGGGTCCAGTCCGACCACGGCGTCCGGCACGCTTGGTACCTGCGGCCAGCCTTGCGCCATTTGTTCGGTGTAACCGTCCAGGTAACCAATCACGAGCTGCTGAAATTGCGGCGGGACGTTGCCGCTGCCGCCGGAAACCACGCCTTCGCCGCCGGTCTGGAACGGGGAATCTTGCGTCGGCGCATTCGACGGCGTGGCGGGAGCGCCGTAGGGGCCATAGCCGCCGCCTTGCTGCGCACCATTCGTTGGTTGGCCTATCTGCGGTTGTTCGCAGCCGCAGAGAACAGCGCCGAACAACAGCGCCATGATGGCATGAACCTTGATGTGCATCTTCCCCGCCTCCTCAAGCGCGCCCGGGTGATCGATTACAGGGCGCCTACTGGCATAGGCGGCGAATTCGAGGAGTTTGGCTCGCGCTGATAGCGCTTGTCGTGCGTGCGAGCTTCATTAAGGTTTGCCGGTCGGGGCGCGGGCGATGGACGAGGGCGGCACAACAAGCGTTTTGCTGGTGCAATGGGGGGACGGGGACGCTTCAGCGCGCAACCGGCTCATAGCGCGATTGCATCCTGAACTGGCCCAGATCGCCGCCGCGCGCCTCCGGCGCGAGCGTAACGCCTCACTCTCAACCGGCGATCTCATCAACGACGCCGTCCTGCGCATGATGAAAATGGAGCGGGTCGATGTTGGCGACCGCGCCCACTTCATTGCTCTCGCCTCTCGCATGATGCGCCATATCCTCGTCGATCACGCCCGGGCCAAGCAATCGGTGCGGCGCGACCACATCAAGGTCGAGCTCTGCACCCGCGTCGAGGGCGAGCAGCGGTTTGATCTCATTTCCCTGAATTCAGCGCTGATAAGGTTGGGCGCCATTGACCCCGCCCTGATGGAGCTGGTCGAGATGCGTTATTTTGGGGGCATGACCGTCGCCGATATCAGCGAGGCGACGGGGATGTCGGAGGCGACGGTCAAGCGCCGCTGGCAGACCGCGCGCGCGTGGTTGGTCGAGGCTCTCGAAGGACTCGATCTCGACCATGGATGAGCTTGCGCTTGAGCGCGCGGCGATCTCGCTCTTCGAGAAGATGCTGGTTCAGCCGGAGGGGAAGCGCGCTGCTTGGATCGCGGCGCAGGCGGGCGAGAACGAGCCGCTGCGCAGACGCCTTGAAGCGCTTTACGAAGCCGACCGCCGCGCCACATTTCGCACGGGCGCTGCTATTGAGACGCTAGACGAAGAAGACCCGCCTGAGCGCATTGGCGCTTATCGCGTCGTCTCGCGTATCGGTCGAGGCGGCATGGGGGCAGTTTATCGCGGCGAGCGCGATACTGGTGATTTCGCTCACGTTGCGGCGATCAAGATCATTAAGCCGGGCCTCCTGTCCGAGAGCCTGATCGAACGCTTTCGCCGCGAACGCCAGACATTGGCCTCGCTCCGCCACCCCAATATCGCCCAACTCTATGACGGCGGCGAAACCGCGGACGGTTCGCCCTTCATCGTTATGGAATTCATCGAGGGCTTACCGTTACTGCAATGGGTCGATGAGCATCGTGCCGATGTCCCGCTGCGCCGTCGGCTTTTTCTCGACATCTGCGCCGCGGCTGCGTTCGCGCATCGAAATCTCATCGTTCATCGCGATCTCACCCCGTCCAACGTGCTCGTTACCGCTGAGGGCGTCGTCAAGCTGATCGATTTCGGCATCGCACGCGCGCCTGAAGCCTCCGATGAAGCGCGCGAGCCCGGATCGCCGTCGTCTTATGCGCCTTCGATCCGCGAACTCAGCCTGACGCCAGGCTTTGCCGCTCCTGAGCGGATGGTGAGCGCGGATGTCACGACGCTAGGTGACATCTATTCGCTCGGTCGTTTGCTCAGCGCGCTCATTCCGTCGCAAGCAGACGACCGCGAACTCCGGGCCATTGCAGCGCGCGCCTGCGCAGTCAGGCCGCAGGACCGTTATGCGACAGTCGATGCGCTGGCCGCCGACGTCCAAGCTTGGGGCGAGGGCCGACCGGTAACGGCGATGAATGGTGGGGCGACCTATCGCGCAAACAAGTTCATGCGCCGTCATCGCCTCGGCGTCTCCGCCGCGGCGGCCACGGTCGTCGCGCTTGTCACGGCGCTTGGCGTCACTCTTGCCGCTAATGCCCGCGCTGAACGCGCGAGCGCCGAGACTGAGGCGCGCTTTCAGGAAACGCGTGCGATCGCCAAGGCCATGCTGTTCGAGGCCTATGACGAAGTGAGCCGCGTCGCCGGTTCCACTCGGGCGCGCGTCATCCTGGCCCAAACCGGGCTCGACTATCTCAACGCATTGGGCGCGGACGAAAACGCTCCGCTCGACGTTCACTTGGAAGTCGCGCGCGGTTTTATGCGCCTCTCCAAGGTGATCGGCGGCGGCGAAGCCTCCGAATTGGGCCGCATCGCCGATGCTGCAACACTGCTTGCTCGCGGCGAGGCTATTTTGGATGAGCTCTTCCGCCGCTATCCAGATCATCCCGATGTGAAGGTTGCGCTCGCTGAGCTTTGGATTACGCAAAGCGGCGATGCGCTCTATAACGACAACGATCCAGTGGCCGGGCGGGAAATCGCCAATCAGGTCGTAGAATTGTTAAGCGATGCGCCCGCGCGCAATGTCGAGACTGCGCGACTTTATGCGATGGCGCTACAGGCGCTCGGCGATTCCTACGCCTGGGAAGACGAGTATCCCGCTGCACGCGATGTGCATCTGCGCGCCGAGCAGTTCATCAGCGACCTTCCGGAAGAAATGCAGGAGAGCCAAGGCGTACGCAACGTGCGTTCGGCCAATCTCCGGCTTTTGGGCGAAGCGCACCATAAGCTCGACGAACCTGGCCCAGCGCGCGCAGCGCTCGAGCGCGCGGTCGAGATCAACCGCGCCCTGGTCAACGAGGATCCAGGCTCGCCGACCCTCATCCGCAAGCTCGCGGCCTCGCTCTGGTATAGCGCCGTGGTTCATCGCACCAATGATCGCAATAGCCAAGCGCGTGCGGCGATCGAAGAAGCCGTGCGTTTGGCGCGCCGGTCGCGCGAGCGTGATCCCGCCGACGCTGGGGCCGTGCGCCTTTATGGTCTCGTAGGCGAAGTCTACGCCCAGACGCTCGCTGACGCTGGCGCTTTCCGCGAAAGCTTCGCCATGAACGAAGAGGTGGCTGAAGCTTATCGGCACCTTGTCGAACTCGCGGGCGGCGCGCCTGGGGCGCGGCGCGGCCTTGCCATGGTGCTGCGCACTGGTGGCGGCAATTATTATAATGGCGGCGCTTATGGGCGCGCGTGCGCCGCTTGGCGCGAAGCCAAAGCGATTCTGGAGACGCTCGACGCAGAGGGGGCGTTAAGTCCCGCTGACCGCAATAACAGCCTTGCCGAGATGCGCGATTTTGTAGCGCGCTCGTGTGACGGCGGCGCACCGCGCGCGGGGCTTGGGCGCGGGCCGATTTGAACGCTGGAGCTATCGAATGGCGATGTCCGTGGCGGTGGTGCTGCGGTCGAAGCGAAACGATGTGCGTGCCTCGCCGGCACTCAATGCGAACGCCCCGCGCTGCGAGCGCTTTCCAAAGTGCGCTTAGCAGCCATAGCCGCCGACGATCTCGCGAGGTCATTCCCAGCAGCCCGATAGATGGGCCGCTCCATCGCGCGTTTGTAGCTCGCTGACGCTCATCGTCGTCGCCAAGAACGCAATGAACTCAGCTTCGCTCATCTCGCCCGAGATTTGCAGCGGGAGAGTAGAGTCGCTGCTGCGCATGGCAAGTCAGCACGCAATCTTCACGGAGGGCGATTCGTATCCGTGTGGACAAGGCGCCGCGGTCAGAGCTGCACGAAGGACCATTCGCGCGAGTAGGGCGTCGAGCTCATGCGATAGCCGCGTGTCTGGCCGGTGACGACCGTGTCGCTCCAGTTGAAGCCGAATCCGGTCTCAGGATCGTAGAGACCTGGCTCTTGGGATAGCGCCGAGTTGAGCGGCAGCACCGTATCGTCGCCAAGGGCGATGTAGGGCCGATAATGGCCTTCGAAGGCAAGCCCGTGCGAGGCGCGGTGATAGACATAAGCCCCAAGGCCCTGATCCACTTGGTATTGGTGCACGGCATGGGCGATCGCATTCGCGCGCACGCCCGCAGCCTGCATCGCGTGCTGGATGTCGCATGAGTGGAGCGATGCCGCCCACAGCCGCTCGGCGTGTGCGTCGAACGTGCCGTCCGGCTTTGCGGTGAGGAAGGTGCGATACGCCTCGCCGCCGCATCCATTTATTTTCACAACGCTGTTGGCCTGGATCGCCTGGTTGGGGCCGAAGCGCGTGAAATAGGGTTGGTTGGGATGGGGCGAACCATTGGCTTGTCCGGTGCGCACACGCACGCTTGCGCGTGTTGCGGCGCCTTGATTGACGCGTCCGCCTGTGAGGCCGAGTTCGGTATAGAGCAAATCCGACAGCCAGAGCTGCGTCGCCGTCTCAAGTTCAAGGTCGGTGACGTCGCTGCCGTAGGTGAGGAGATAATCGCGAATGAAGGCCTGCGCCAGGTCGCTATAGACATAGGCGCGGGAATAGAGCGCAAGTTCTTCCGGCGTCTTGACGATGCGCAGATCGCGGATCGCAGGCGCGATGTTGATCACCTCCACGTTCGGCAAGATAGCGGCGAGCTTGCGGAGTTCGGAGGGATAGAGTTCGCCGTCGACGCCGAGCTTGGCGCCTTGAATTCCCTTGTCGCGCAGGCCTTCGATCAGGAAGTTGAACAGATCGACCGGCGGGCCCGAACGCACCGCGCCCTCATTGGGAAAGCCGCCGTCGGCGTGCGGGAAGTCGAAATAGGCCTTGCCTCCGTCGCGCCAGGCGGTGCTCAGAATTTCCTCGTAGCTGCGCGGATGGAAGAGCCAGGGCGCTTCGTCGCCACGGTTTTTGAACGCCGCCTGCGGACGCTCGCTCGGAAATACCCAATAACCGACGAAATAGGCGCAGTTGTTGACATTGCGCAGAAGGATCGCTTCGACACCCTGCGGCGCAACCCGATCAAACAGCGCTTGAAAGCGCGCTTGGTGCCATGCGCGCGGAAGCGCGTTAAAGTCAGCTGGCTCAGGCGGTTGGTCGAGGCCGCCATAGGAAGGCGCGGGAATGAGCCTCTGACTGGGGCCGCGCCCTGTTGCAGCAAGCCTGCCAGTGATGGAGCGCGTGCTCGTCTGCTGGGCTGCGACAGTCTCCGCCCGGCCGATGACGCCCGCGCTCAACAGCCCCGCGGCCGTCAGTCTGAAAATGTTGCGGCGTGATTGTTCGGAAGGGTGGGTCATGAGCGATCTCAACCGTAAAGGCGGCGCAGGGCCGCGATGGTGCGCGTCGTTTCTGCATCCGTGCCAACGGTGATGCGGATCCATTGGTCGAGCGGAGGAAAGGCGCGCCCGGGAATGATTCCGTCGGCAGCAAGCGCGCTGCGCGCTGCTGCCGCGTCGCTTGGGCTTTGGAAGAAGACGAAGTTGGCGCGGCTCTGGCTGCGCGCTAGCTGCAGTGCGTCCAAAGCCGCGTGCACCCGTTCGCGGTTTGCGCGCACGCGGGCGGCGACTGCACGAACATGATCCTGGTCGCCAAGCGCCGCTTCGGCTGCGACCAGTGCAAGCCGGTTGAGGTCATGGGTGTCGCCGACGCCGGCTGCGCGCAGACGCTGGGTGAGGGCGGTGGGCGCGATTGCGTAGCCGAGAGAAATGCCGGCGAGGCCGTAGACCTTGGCCAGGGTGCGGAACACCAGCACGTTGGCGCCCGCGCGGGCAAAGCGGATCGCGCTGCGCCGTTCGAACTCGTCGTATTCGAGATAGGCTTCATCGACGATGACGAGTGTGCGCGCTGCGGCGTCTTCGATAAAGCGATCGAAGTCGCCCGCTTCGTTCACCGTCCCGGATGGATTGTGCGGATTGACGAGAGACACGGCAAGCGTGCGCGGTCCGATCGTCGCCAAGAGCTGCGGGAGGTCATTCTCCAACGCGCTGTTCAGCGGAACCGGGCGCCCAACGCCTCCGAACGGCGTACTCGCATCGATGAGCGCGGTATAACCGGGGTCTGAATAGACGAACTCGCCGCCGCCCGTATCCCGCGCGAGCGCAGCGCCTAAGGGCGCCAGCAACTCGCCAATCACGATCTGCTCGGGGCGGACGCCTTCAAGGGCGGCGATAACATGCGTCAGCCGCGCCGCTTCGTCTGCGTCCACATAACGCTCTAGGCGATCGAGATTGTTGCGGATCGCTTCGGCGACGCGCGGCGAGGGCCCGAATGCGTTTTCGTTGAGCGAGAGCCGTTCGATGTCCGGCGCCTCACCGCCGGCGCTAGGCGTGGCGCAGCTGGCGGCGGCGGCGGCGTAGGCCGCCCCCGCGCCGATCATGAGCGCACGCCTTGACAATGCGCGCATCAGAAGGTCACCCCGACGCGGGCGTACCAATGGGCGCCGCTGAAGCCGAACGGCGAGATTTCGCTATAGGGGAAAACGCCGAAGCTGTCGGAGCCGGCGAGCGCGGCCGTCGAGCGGATGTGTCCGGTTGGATAGACGTTGAAGATGTTGTTGCCCCCGAGCGTGAGGGCCACGCGCTCGTTCACATCCGCGGTCACGGAGAGGTCTGTCACCCACTTGGGTTCCAGCACTTGCGCGACATCGAAGTTACCGGGCGCGCCGGCTTGCGTTGGCAGCGCAAAGATGCGGGTGTCGCCGGCTGCGGCAAGCGCGACGTTCGCCGCGCTTTGGTTTTGCAGGGCGATCTGCGCCACTTCGCCGTAGCGCGTGCCGCCGAGCACGACGCGGAAGCGGCCAATGTCCCAGCTGGCGCTGACGGCGAACTTGTCACGCGGCGTGCTGCGCTCAAGACGCATCTCCTCGACGACGTCGAAGATGGGTGTCGTGATGCCGAGCGCGGTGACTTCCGAAGGGGTGGCCGCGATGCGCGTCACTTCCGTTTCGTTGTAATTGTAGGCCGCGGTCAAACGGAGGTCGCCGAGCGCGCCGAGATCGGAGCGATGCGAAAGGGTGAAATCAAAACCCTCTGTTTCAGTGTCGATCGCATTGGTGAAATAGCGGACGCTCAGGACGCCTGGCTGGCCGACTGAAGTCAGATAGTCTCGCAGCGCCGTGGAGCCCGGACCATCGACGAAGTTGCTGGAGAGCACAATCCGATCGTCGATGGCGATGCGGTAGAAGTCGAGCGACGCGCGCCAGGGGCCGTTTTCGAACGTGGCGCCGGCGCTCAGATTGACTGATTGCTCCGGCTCGAGTTCCTCTGCGCCCAGCGCTTCGGCCAGCGCCGAGCCGCTTGGCGCCAGCTTGACGAGGAAGAACTCGCTCTCGCCGGTGGTGAGATTGATGATGCCGCGCCCGACCGAGGAGCCATAGAATTGCTGCGGCAGCGATGGCGCGTGGAAGCCGTTGCTGACGCTGGCGCGCAGCGCAAGGCCGCCGCCGAGTTCATAGCGGCTCGCGAGCTGTCCGTTCCAGGTTTCGCCGAAATCGGAGTAGTTTTCGTAACGCCCGGCGGCGGTGACGAACCAGCGGTCGGAAAGATCCGTGCTGATCTCGGCGAAGACGCCGATATTGTCGCGCTCGACATCGACTTCATCGATCGGCTGGATGCCGACGAAACCCTGGGCGCCGATCACCGGCTGGGCGTTGGCGTTCGGCCCATCAAGCACGCGCTCGGGACCGAATTGATAGGAGCCCAATTCGCCGGCGAAGATTTCGTAAGTATCCCGCCTCAACGCCGCGCCGAGGGCGAGATTGAGGGGCGCATGCCAGCCAAGATCGAAGGCGCGTGTGAGCGTGAAATCGGTGACCCATTGGGTGTTCTCGTACCCGCCATTGTAGAATGAGGTTGGGCTTGCAGCGCCCAACGTCGCGTTCAGCGTGTCGTGCGTGCCGTATTCGATGATGTTGCCGCCGAAGATGGTGCTCAAGTCCCAGGTCCAAGCGTTGCCAAATGCGCCGCTGAGACCTGCGCTCACATTGTAGTCGGTGCTCTCCGTATCGACGAAGGGGAGGAAGCCGTCAGGATAGATGGCGCGCACGTTCTCATCCTGGCCCGGTCGGCGCCAGAACGCGTTCGAACTGCCTTCGGTCACGCGATAGTTGGCGAAGCCGTAGAGTTCGAGCGCGCCGATCGGCTTTGAAAAATTGAGCGTGGCGCTGGCGTCGGTGAGATCGGCGCTGGCGGCGAAGCGGAAGACATTACGATCGATGGTCGCTTCGCGCGAATCGAGCGCCGTGCCGGCGACGCCGCCGGGCGGGTTGAGACCGATCCCCGAGCCCCAGCGGGTTGAAAGCGGCTGCGGTGTATCGGTCGGCGAGATGCCGAAATATTGTTGGCGCGTATCGGGTTGTGCGCGGTTGGCTGCTTCGTGATCGCGATAATAGAAGGTCGCGTTCAAATGCCCGTCGCCAAGCACGGCAAAGCCGCCGTGCAGCGAAGCTTCATAGGTATCGCCGCCGCCATCCTGGGTGGCGCCGTAACTGGCCGCGCCCGACCAGCCGCTGTCTTCTCTAAGGATGATGTTGATGACGCCGGCGATCGCATCGGCGCCGTACTGGGCTGCCGCGCCGTCGCGCAGGACTTCGATGCGGCCAATGGCGGCGGCCGGGATCTGATTGAGGTCGGTGGGCGCAGCGCCGCGGCCAAGCGTGCCTGACGTGTTCACCCAGGACGAGCTGTGGATGCGCTGGCCATTGACGAGAACAAGCGTGGAGTCCGGCGAAAGCCCGCGCAGGCTGGCTGAGCGGATGTGGGTGTTGCCATCGGGCGTCGTTGGCGTTGCGAACGCGAACGAGGGCGTCAGCTGGCGCAGAATCTGGTTGGTTTCGAAATACCCAGAGCCGCGAAGATCGTCCCCGCGCAGTACGTCGATGGGCGCTGGCGATGAGGTGACGGTGCGATCGCCAAGGCGCGTGCCGGTGACGACGATGTCCTCATCCTCCTCCTGCGCCATCGCCGGCGTGACGAGCACCAGGGCCGAGAGCGAGAGCGCGGAGGCCAAGAGCGCACGCGAGCTTTTCGGTGCGGGCGAGTGTGCAGTCATTAGAGGAAATTTCCTATGGGCGCGCGCAAGCGGCCGCGCCAATGGGCGCGCGAGCAAGCGAGCAATCGTGAAAAATGGGCGGCGCTGGCGGTTAAGCGCCGCGCATGGCCGATGAACTAGACGCGATCAGTGCGTCGACAGCTTTTGTTCGCCATGAAGTCAGTCCCCCGAGATTTGTGGCATGGCCACTAAGCCCGACTGAGGAGAGCGGATAAAGCGGCCGCAGCTAAACTGAGTGTTTAGGTGATACGCATTGGCTCGGTCGCCATGTTTAAGCGCGGCGCGCTGTAAGCAGGAGCGGCCCGTAAACGATGGCGAAGAAGACGAAGGCGGCGCTCCAGAGGAAGGCGGATGCCACAAGCAGCGTCGTCTGCGACGTTGGCACGAGCGCGGAGGCGACGCGCAGCAGCGCGCCGGCATTGATCAAAGTGTAAATCGCTTGCGTGCCCCAGGGCGCGGTGAGCTCTTGGCCCGTATGGCCGCGGGTGGCGCGGGTCATCACGGCGAGGGTCATGACACCTATCGCTCCAGCCGCCAGCGCGTGCACGCCCGCGGTCGGCAGTACGATATCCGGCGCGAGAGCGGAGACACCGAGGAGCGCAATGGCGACGCCCAGCCACAGATAGCCGATGTGCAAGATGCTCACGAGCGGCTCGGCGGCGGTGCGCCATCCTTGCCAGCGCGCGAGGCGCAGCATCAAGGCGGCGCCTCCGATAATGAGCGCCCAACCCGTGAACGCCACCAACGGCGCAAGCATCCACAAAACGAGGGCGGCGCCCGCCAGTCCCATGGCGAAGAGATCGAACCGGCTTTGCTGTGCGGGCTGGGGCGTCATCGACCGCTTCGCCATCCAATTGCGTGTGAAGCTCGGCACGATGCGCCCGCCAATCAGCGCGATCAGCATCGCCGCTACCGCAAGCGCAATGCGCTCGCCGATCCACACCGCGTCCGGCGCCGGGACCCGCAAGTGGAAGGCGATGTTAGCGACGGCGAGCAACGTCACCATTACGCATACAGGCAAATTGCGCGTGTTGCGCCCGGCGAGAACCTCGCGCCAAATCACCAGTGCGAAGCCAATGAGAAACAGGGAGTCGATGGCGCCGGCCCATGGGCCAAGCGTTGCGACGAAGAGCATCGCCACCCGTCCAGCGACCCAGAGCGCGAAGAGCGCTGCAAGCGGTGCGCCCACGACCGGCAAGCGGCCGGTCCAGTTGGGCACCGCCGTCAGCAGGAAACCCGCAACGATGGCGGCGAGATAGCCGAACAGCATCTCATGCACGTGCCAATCACGGCTCGCGAACTCCGCCGGGATCAACCCCATATACGCCAGCGTCCAGATCGGCACGACCAGGGCGGCCCAGAGCGCGCCGAACAAGAAGAAGGGTCGAAAGCCGAAGCTGAAGAGAGCCGGGCCCGTATAGGCCCGCATCTGTTTAGCGGTGCTGTCCATATGTGGTCATACCACGCGTGAGTGGCGTGCAACCCCTTGTCGCGCGTATGTGTCAAACACGGCCGCGACAATTCTGGCAAACGGACGAGCATCCTCCGGAATAGTCAAGTGGTGGCCCTCAAGCTGAACAAGGCCATCCTGTTGCAGCAGACGTAACGCCTCGCGTTCGGGTGTGAGTTCCACATCCCGGCCAAGCATATCGAGATCGCCACTGAATTCGCACATGATGCGCTCGATTAGCGCGGCGCGCCGATGATCTTCCGGTGAAAGTTCGTGACCACGGGTGGTTGCCAGACGCCCCCCGTCGATTGCGCGCCGCCAAGCGGCGACGTCAGGCGCGTTCTGGGCGTATCCTGCGCGGAGTGAGGAAATCGCTGACGGGCCGATCCCGATCGTGGCGTCTCCGGCCTCGAGCGCATAACCTTGGAATGAGCGCCTCGCCTTGCCTTGCCGGGCGGCGATGGCCAGTGGATCGTCGGGCCGCGCGAAATGATCGATGCCGATGGGCTCATAGCCCGCGGCGAGTAGTTCCTCGCGTGCAATGGCTGCCTGTTCGAAGCGTTCTGCCTCACCCGGCAAGGCCTGTTCGTCGATAAGCCGCTGGCGCTTCTTGAACCAGGGGACATGGGCATAGCCGAACACGGCCATGCGGTCCGGAGCGAGCTCTGCGGCTCTGCGCACCGTACGACGCACATCTTCGGTGGTCTGCTGGGGCAGGCCGTACATCACATCCATGCTAATGCCGCGGATGCCGGCTGAGCGCAGCATGTGAACTGCCCGCGCCACGCACGCGAACGGTTGAATCCGGCCGATGGCGCGTTGCACGTGGTCGTTCAGATCTTGCACGCCGAGCGAGGCGCGGGTGACCCCAAACGCCGCGTAAGTCTCCACCTGCGGGCGCATCAGTGTACGCGGATCGAGCTCAATGGCGTGTTCGCCGCTGGAGTCGAGATCGAACCAGAACTCGATGTGGCGTGCGATGCGTGCGAAGCGTTCCGGCGTCAGGATGTTCGGGGTGCCGCCGCCCCAGTGGATTGCGGCAAGCCTGTTGGTGGTTGCCGCCGCCGCGATCAGATCGATTTCACGGCGAAGCGTCTCGACGAAATCGTCAAGCGGTTCGTCGCGGCGCGTCGCAAAGGTGTTGCAGCCGCAATACCAACAGATCTCGCGGCAGTAAGGGACGTGAATGTAAAGCGACAGCTTGGCGTCAGTCGGTAGTGCGGCGAGCCATTTTTGCAGGTCGGTGCGATCGATCTGCGGCGTGAAATGCGTCGCCGGCGGATAAGAAGTATAGCGCGGCGCGCTCTGCTTGGCGTAGGCGCTGAGCTTGGTGTCCATACGTGAATGCTAGATCAGCGCAGGCTGGTCAGTTTGACGCCGATCAAGCGCACCTGCGGCGGAAACGCGCGTTCGCCGCAACAAAGGTGAGGCGGGCGGCCGCACCCTGAGATGAGCCGCCCGAGCCCATCACGAGCACTTGGAGTGTCCGCACTCCAGGCACTTGTCGCAGCCTTCGGCGCGGATCAGCGCCGCCGCGCCGCACTTCGGACACGCGCGCGGCTTGATGGCGGGAGCTGCGTTCGCTGCCGGCGCTGCATCGCCCACCTGGAGCGGCGCATGCACCTGTTCGCTGTCCAAATGCCGCTGGATCACGTCGCCGATCGCCGCCAGCAAGGAAGGCACATAACGCCCGCCCATCCACGCGCCGCCGCGCGGATCGAACACCGCCTTCAGCTCCTCAGCCACGAACGAGACGTCGCCGCCGCGCCGGAATACTGCCGAGATCATGCGCGTCAGCGCCAGCGTCCAGGCGTAATGCTCCATATTTTTCGAGTTGATGAAAATCTCGAACGGGCGCCGCCGGCCATCTTCTTCGATGTCGTTGATGGTCACATAGAGGGCGTGTTCGCTCTCGGGCCATTTGATTTTGTAAGTCGAGCCGATCAGCGCCTCCGGTCGCGGCGTCAGCGCCGCCATGCGCGGCTCCGCCGCGGTCGTCGCTTTCGCCTCCGGCTTTTCCACCGAGAGCACCGAACCTGTGACAGCGTTTGGCCGATAGGTGGTGCAGCCTTTGCAGCCGAGATCGAAGGCGCGGCTATAGACGTCGGCAAAATCCTCAAACGAGATATCTTCCGGGCAATTGATCGTCTTGGATATCGAGCTGTCGATATAGCGCTGCGCCACCGCCTGCATGGCGAGGTGATCGGCGGGCGTCAGCGTCTGGGCGCTGACAAAGCTGTGTTCGGGCGGCGGCGCATCGCCATGGAGCCGCTTCCACAGCGTTAGCGCATAATCTTCGACCTGCTCTTCGACGTACGAATTGTCTTGTTGGCGTACGCGGCGTCGGTAGCTGAAGGCAAACACCGGCTCGATGCCGGAAGATGTGTTGCCGGCAAGCAGCGAGATGGTGCCTGTCGGGGCGATCGTCGTCAGGCACCCATTGCGCAATCCATGCGTCTCAATGAGCGCGCGCGTGTCGGCATCGAGCGAAGCCAGCACCGGCCGATCGAGGATGGCCTTATCGTAAGCCGGAAAGGGGCCTTTCTCGGCCGCGAGCTGCGCGGACGCGCGATAAGACGCCGTGCGGATTAGATCGAGCCAGCGCCGCGTCAGCGCAACGCCGTCCTCGGCTCCATAGCGCGCACCGCAGAAGATCAGCGCATCGGCAAGGCCGGTGATGCCAAGCCCGATCCGACGCTTGCTCTTGGCCTCAACCTCCTGCTCGCGCAGCGGATAGCGCGAGACGTCAATGACGTTGTCGAGCAGCCGGATCGAGGTAGCCGTGAGATCGACCAGCTTGGCTTCGTCGATGCGCGCACTCTCGGTGAACGGATCTTCGACTAGGCGCGAGAGGTTGATCGATCCCAACAGGCACGCGCCATAAGGCGGCAGCGGTTGCTCACCACACGGATTGGTGGCGGAGATCGTTTCGCAATAGGCCAAATTGTTCGCCGCGTTCACGCGGTCGATGAAAATGACGCCGGGCTCGGCGACGTCGTACGTCGCCCGCATCAGCCGCGCCCAGAGGTCGCGCGCCCGCACAGTTTTGTAGACCTGTCCGTTGAACTGCAGCGGCCAATCCTGATCAGCCGCAAGCGCCGCCATGAAGTCGTTGGTGACCAGGGCGGAGACGTTGAAGTTGCGCAGCCGCGCCGGATCGCGCTTGGCGTCGATGAAGTCCTCGATATCGGGGTGATCGATGCGGAGGCACCCCATCATGGCGCCGCGGCGCTGCCCGGCCGACATTACCGTCCGGCACATCGCGTCCCATGCGTCCATGAAGGAGAGCGGCCCTGACGCCTTCGCGCCCACGCCGCGCACGGGCGCGCCGGATGGCCGAATGGTCGAGAAGTCCATGCCGACGCCGCCGCCTTGCTGCATGGTCAGCGCCCCTTCGCGCAGGTGCTCGAAAATGCCGTCAAGATTGTCGGGGATCGTCCCCATGACGAAGCAGTTGAACAG
>JAEYPY010000260.1 GCA_023410295.1 Pseudomonadota bacterium
CGCGCCCCCCCGCCCCGGGGGGGCGCCCCCCCGCCGCCGGAAGAGGTTGTAACGCAGCCGCAGCCGCAAGCGATTGCGGTTGAAGCGTCGGGCTCGACGCAGGCTTCGCTGCCTTAGCCACAGGAAAGTGAGTGGAAGTTGCGCCTCTCCACGCCAATATGGGCGGGAGGAGATTTCTCATGCGTATCTCGTCCCTACTGATTGGCGCGGCGGCGCTGGCGTTCGCGAGCGCGGCCTCGGCGCAAACCATCGAAAGCGTGTCATTCTCGCCCGACTTCCAGGACGAACTGGAAGACGAATATGGCGTCGATGAAGGCGCCTACCTCAACGAGACGTTGACGCGTTACGTGGCCGAGGCGTTGCAGCGGCGAGGCGCGAGCGCCGATGGCGCGCGCATCGAGCTTACCATCGTGGACGCTGCGCCCAACCGGCCGACGCGCCAGCAACAATTCGATCAGCCGTCGATTGACTTCCTGCGCTCGGTTTCGATCGGGGGCGCGGAACTGCGCGCGGTGATCCGCGATGAGTCAGGCGCGGTGGTCGATGAAGTCCGGCACCGGTATTATTCGAGCGACCTACGGCAGGCCTCAATGTCGGCCGACGTCTGGGGTGACGCGCGCCGCTCCATGCGCCGCTTCGCGGACAAGGTCGCGACGGCGTACGTGGCGCGTTAAGCGAGCTTCAACAGCGCGTGCTTCTTTTTGCCGACCGAAAGTTTGATCACGCCGTCTATGACGTCGCTCGCGCCCAGCGAGGCGTTTTCATCTGAGACGGGCGCATCGTTCACGCGTACCGCGCCGGCGGCGATGTGGCGTTTGGCTTCGCCGTTGGAGGCGGTGAGGCCGGCGCGGGTGAGCGCGGCGGCGACGCGGAGACCTTGCGCGAGTTCCTCTGACGTCACCGGGAAGCTGGGCAAATTTTCCGACACCACGCCTTGTTCGAACGTGGCGCGCGCGGCGTCTTCGGCTTTCAGCGCTTCTTCGCGGCCGTGCAGCAGCGCGGTGGCTTCGGTGGCGAGCACCTTCTTAGCGTCGTTGATCTCGGCGCCTTGCAGCGCTTCGAGGCGCGCGATCTCTTCGAGCGGTAGATCGGTGAAGATTTTGAGGAAGCGGCCGACGTCGGCGTCCTCGCAATTGCGCCAGTACTGCCAGTACTCGTAGGGGCTGACCATTTCGGCGTTGAGCCAAACCGCGCCTTGCGCGGTCTTGCCCATCTTGGCGCCGGAGGCGGTGGTGATGAGGGGCTGCGTCAAGCCGAAGAGTTCGAAGCTCTCCATGCGACGGCCGAGTTCGACGCCATTGACAATGTTGCCCCACTGATCGGAGCCGCCCATCTGCAAGCTGCAATCGTAGCGCTTCTTCAGTTCGACGAAGTCGTACGCCTGCAGGATCATGTAATTGAATTCGATGAAGCTCATCGGCTGCTCGCGCTCGAGCCGCAGGCGCACCGAGTCCATCGTCAGCATGCGGTTGACGCTCATGTGGCGCCCGACCGTGCGCAGGAAGTCGAGGTAGTTGAGCGGCATCAGCCACTCGGAATTGTCGACCAGGATGGCGTCGCTTTTGCCTGAGCCGAAGCTCAGGAATTTTTCGAACGTGCCGCGGATAGAATGGGTGTTGGCGACGATCTGCTCTTCGGAGAGGAGCTGGCGCATTTCGTCCTTGCCAGAGGGATCGCCGACGCGGGTGGTGCCGCCGCCAAGCAGGACGATCGGCTTGCCGCCGTGCTGCTGCAGGCGGCGCAGGTACATGATCTGCGTCAGGTTGCCGACATGGAGCGAGGGCGCGGTCATGTCGAAGCCGATGTAGCCCGTGACGCCCGCCTGGGCGGCTTTGTCCAGGCCTTCGAAATCGGTGCACTGGTGGAATTGGCCGCGCGCGATCACGTCGCGCAGGAAGGCGGATTGGGGGGTAGGCGTCGTCATGGGTTGCGGCGCTTAGCATGTGCAGCGCGGTTGCGGAACCGGCGTCGCGCGGGGCGGGTTTGTTGGCGGATGGGGCTCCGCGCGGGCGGTCGCGGTTCGCGGCCAGGGAACCGAGGCTATCTTTTGGCAGTTTACCGCCTCGGTCTTGCATAAGACGGGCGGAAAGGTCACGCGTGGCTAAGAGGAATGGCGAGAAGCGTCCGCCGGACGACGCCGAGACCGGGATCGTCGGGCTCGATGATATTTTGGGCGGGGGCCTACAACGCAACCGAGTTTTTCTGGCCGAGGGCCATCCGGGCACCGGTAAGACGACGGCGGCGCTCAGCTTTCTGAGCGCTGGCGCGGCACGCGGGGAGAAAACGCTTTACATTACGCTGTCGGAGACGGCCGAAGAATTGCGCGCGGGCGCGGCAACGCACGGATGGGACCTCGATGGCGTCGAGGTGTTCGAACTCATCCCGCCTGAAAGCCTGCTCGACGAGAAGCAACAGCAGAGCCTGCTCTATTCGTCCGATCTTGAACTTGGCGAAACCACGCGACTAATTCTGGAGGCCGTCGATCGCGTAACGCCGGCGCGGGTCGCGATCGACAGCTTGTCGGAAATCCGCCTGCTGGCGCAGAGCTCGCTGCGGTATCGCCGCCAGGTGCTCGCGCTGAAGCATTATTTCTCGCAGCGCCAATGCACGGTATTGCTGTTGGACGACCTCACGTCCGAGACTTTGGACAAGACAGTGCACAGCGTCGCTCATGGCGTGATCCGCTTTGAAGAGCTGGCGCCGGAATATGGGCCTGAGCGCCGGCGTCTGCGTGTCATCAAATATCGCGGCCGCCGTTTCCGCGGCGGCTATCACGATATGAAAATTCTGACCGGTGGGATCGAAGTCTATCCGCGCCTCGTATCACTCGAACATCACACGCGCTTTGCACGTGACCCGATGTCGAGCGGCGTTACAGAATTGGATGCGTTGCTCGGCGGCGGCATCGAGCGCGGCTCAAGCGCGCTCATTTTGGGCCCGGCAGGCACGGGCAAGTCGCTGTTTGCGATCCAATTCGCTGTCGCTGCCGTTAAG
>JAEYPY010000263.1 GCA_023410295.1 Pseudomonadota bacterium
CCACGGGGCCGGCGTCGTCGGCCCCGGCGACCTCTCTGAGATCGGCCCGGCCGACTGGCGCAGTGTCATTGACGCAAACCTCACCTCCGCATTCTTGTTCAGTCGCGCACTCGGACCCGCGCTGCGCGAAAGCAGAGGCGCGGTGGTGTTTTTCGGCTCCGTCAACGGCGTACACGGCGGCTCTGCCGTTTCCGGCCCGGCCTACGCAACAGCAAAAGCCGGTCTCGCCAACCTCGGGCGCTACCTCGCCAAGGAATGGGCGCCCGATGTGCGCGTCAACACGGTGATCGCCGGCCCAGTCAACACGCCGATGCTCGATCGTCTGTCGCCAGAGACGTTGGCGGCGGTCCGCAAAGCCATGCTGACAAGCGCACTCATCGAACCCGAAGAAGCCGCAGCAGCAGCGGCGTATCTTCTTTCAGATCACGCCCGTTCCATAACCGGCGCCTCGCTCAATTTGAGCGGCGGCCTGGTGCTCGACTAGCCGGAGACGTCATGAGCAACCAACCGCACGCGATGCTGGCCCAGCAAACGCCAGATGAACTCGCCCAGCAACGTTTCGTGTTGGCGTTGAAGCGTCACGTCATGGGCCGCTTGCGCGGTGCCGTACCGGCCGTCGTCGAGCACGAAGCAGCGCCGGCATTCCAGGCCCAGCACGGACGCGCGCCTGCGAATTGGCAAGAAGCGGAGCCCGCGCTCGACGCCACCACGCACTATCGCTTCACCAAGGCGATCGACCGGGCCGCGCAAGAATTGATGTGGCAGTCGATCGGCGAAACCGTCTTCCGCGAGCAGGAGCGCATGGAAGCAACTGCGCGCGCATTGATGCAGGCGCCCACCCGGCTGGGCTCGTTGAGCCTCGATCCGGCATTTGAAGCCCCCCAGATCTATCGCGACTGCCACATCCACCTTCAACCCGAAGGATACTGCGAGAACCCGAGCGACAACGCTGTCACTGTCGGCGCCTTTTACGAAAGCGGCGGGCGGCTCTATTCGATGGGTCGCGGCGGCGGCAAGGAAGATTCCAAAGCCGGCGCCGTGATCCAGCACCTGAACAAGCTACGCCCAGACTTTCGGCCGCGGCGCATCCTGGACATGGGGTGCTCAGCCGGCGGCGCCTCCACCGTCTACGGCGCGCACTATATCGACGCTGAGGTGCACGCGATCGACCTTGGCGCATCCATGCTGCGCTACGCGCACGCGCGCGCGGAAGCGTTAGGCGCGCGCGTGCACTTTCACCAGATGTCGGCGACGAACACCTCGTTTCCCGACGGCCATTTCGATCTCATCGTCTCTCACAATCTGCTGCACGAGATTTCGGGCGATGATCGCCGCGCGGTCGCGCGCGAAAGCTTGCGTCTACTGGCGCCGGGCGGATTGTGCATCCACCAGGATGTCGATCTCCTGTTCCGCAATAAGACTCCGTGGGAGCAAGCCGAGCGTGCCTACGATTTCCGCTACAACAACGAGCCGTTCTGGCTGGAATATTGCGGCTGCGACTTCGGACCTGAATTGAAGCAAGCGGGCTTCGCCAACGTGCGCGAGGAGAAAATCCCGCGCACCGCGGGCCCCGGCTTCTGGCATGCTTGGATCGCTGAAGGCGCTTAGCGCCTCAGGCGCGGCCGTAGGCTTCATCCAGACGCCGGCGCCAGCCTTCGGGCTCGATGCCGAGCGCGTCCAGCATCTCAGTTTTTCCCGCAAGATCGAGCGCACGCGCGGCGGCGCAGAGGTTCGACGATAAGATCGGCGGACGCCCATGCGTGTCCACCTCCGCCAAGCTCGGCATTCCGGTGCCGCTGATCAGGATCGCATCGATACCTTGCGTCGGCACACGCGCGAGCGCGGCGCGCGCGTCGGCGACGCCAGTGAGATAGATCGAGCGCGTGTCGGCGCTCGACGTCACGATGCGCTCCAGTGACTGCACATGAATGCCGCGCGATTCGAAATACGCATGCCCCGCTTCGATCAACGCGGCCGGATAGGGCGCAATCACGGCGATCCTGCGCGCATTGAGTTTCTCCAGGGCCCAGACGATCGAGTCCGCGGCTGGCGCTATAGGGTAGCCGAAACGGGCCGCGCACGCCGCCACGATCTCCGCCTCCTCTTCCTTGCCGACGAGATAGGATGAGCCGGTGCAGGCAAACGCGAAGGCTGCCAGCTTCAAGCCGTCATACGCTTCCAGATAGTGCGCAAGATCGGTGAGGTAGGCGCGCAGGCGCGCGATCGGATCTTCGGCGCGGCTCGTCAGCCGCGTCACGTGCAAAGATGCGGTGCGCGGCAACAGCACGCCAAACTCGGCCTCCACGGTCGGATTGGATTGCGGCACGCCAACGCCAAAACGGCCGGCGCCGCCATAGGTCTCCGTCATAGCCGCCCGCCTCCGAAGAATGGGCGCCGCCGTGCGCCCGGTGTTGACCGGTTATCATGATATCATAATATGTTGGCAAGACGGAGGGCGAATGCGCGCAGACCCCACTCTTTACGATTACTGGCCTTATGAGAACCGACCGAAAGTGGTGTGGCCAGGCGGCAAGAAGCTCGCCTTCTGGATCGCGCCGAACATCGAATACTACGAGTACGACCCGCCGAAGAATCCATTCCGCCCGGGCTGGCCAAAGCCATCTCCGGATATCGTCGGCTATTCGCAACGCGATTGGGGCAACCGTATTGGCCACTGGCGGCTGATGGAATTGATGGACAAGTACGATCTGCGCGGATCGATCTCGCTCTCGATCGGCCTCATCGACCATCACCCAGAAATCATCGAGGCCTGCGCAGAGCGGCGCTGGGAGTTCTTCTCCCACGGCATTTACAACACGCGCTACTCCTATGGCATGACCGAAGCGCAAGAGCGCGCGGTTCTCGAAGATTCAATCAGCGCCGTCGAGAAAGCCACCGGCCAACGCATTCGCGGCTACCTGGCGCCGGCGTTGACCCACACCGAGCGCACGTTCGATCTGCTGGGTGAGTACGATTTCTGGTACACGTGCGATCTGTTTCAGGACGACCAGCCCCAACCGCTCAAGACCAAGTCCGGCAAACTGCTATCGATGCCCTACTCGCTGGAAGTGAACGACGTCATCACCTACGGCCAGCTCGCGATGACTCCCGATCGCTACACGGACGTGCTGAAACGTCACTTCGATCAATTGCTTGAAGAAGGCGAGCGCACCGGCACCGTGATGTGCATTCCGCTGCACGCCTATCTTGTGAGCCAGCCGCATCGCATCCGCGCCTTCGAGCAAGCGCTCAAGCACATCGCCTCGCACAGCCGCGACGTCTGGTTCGCCACCGCAGCGGAAATCGCCGGATTCTACCGCGAGACGTATTGGGACGTCGCACTCGACGACATCAACCGCCGCGGCTGCGCCACGCCTGAAAAAGGGTTCGAACATGGCGCTGGATGACGACTATCTGAACTATCCGCACCGCCGCTACGGCATGGACCAGGACCGCTACGCCTGGCGCAAACCCGAGGCGCGCAAGCGCTGCGCTTGGCCGGACAACGCGCCGGTCGCCGCGCTCATCGTCGTGCCGCTCGAGTTTCACATGCTCAACCCGGCGGGCAAGCCGTTCAAGCATCCCGGCGCCATGGTGACGCCCTATCCTGATCTGCGCCACTACACCACCCGCGATTACGGCAACCGCGTCGGCGTCTTTCGCATTCTCGATGCGCTCAAGGACGCAAAGCTTAAAGCGGTGTTTCCGATCAACGCCGTTCTGTTGACGCGCGTCAAACCTCTGGTGCAACGCATCCTGGCGGACGGTCACGAGATCGCGGCGTATGGATACTCTACCGATCACATCCACTGGGGCGGTTTGGATCGCGCGGAAGAACGCAGGTGGGTCCAAGACACGCGCGCCGCGTTCGACGCCTTCGGGCTGAAGCCGCGCACCTGGATGAGCCCTGCGCGTCAACAATCTTTTGCCACGCTCGATCTCATCGCCGAAGCCGGCTTCGACACATGTCTCGATTGGGAGCAAGACAACGTCCCAATCGACATGAAGACCGAGCACGGCCTCGTGCGCGCAGTGCCGCTCATCAACGAGTTGGACGACCGCACGCTGCTGATCGACCGGCGCCAAAGCGAGCAGGAATGGGCCACGCAAATTCTGGCCGCGCGCGATTGTCTCAAAGCGGAAGGCCCGCGCTACGGCGGCCAAGTGCTTAGTTTCACGCTGACGCCCTACGTCTCCGGCCAACCGTTCCGCACTGCGCCAATGCGCCGACTACTGAAAACACTGGGCGCCGATCGCGACGTCTGGAACGCAAGCGCCGCCGAAATCGCCGACACCGCCGGGCAAGGCTGACAAGGAGAAAGCGTGCCGCAGATCCTGATCACCGGCGCGAGCCGCGGCATTGGCCTGGCGCTCGCGCAGGAATATGCGGCCCGCGATTGGCGCGTGTTCGCGGCCTGCCGCGAACCAAGCGGCGCCGCGGCGCTTCAGGCGCTCGCAGAGACGCGGCCGAACGTGACCATCCACGCCATGGACGTGAGCGCGCACGACAGCGTCGATCGGCTCGCAACCGAGATCAAGGGCCATGCCATCGACGTGGTCTGCAACAATGCCGGCATCGGCGGCGGCAAGTCCGGCCTCGGCGAGATCGACTTCGATCACTGGCGGCGCGTGTTTGATGTGAATCTGTTCGGCGCGATCAAAGTGTCCGAAGCGTTCCTGCCGAACGTCGAAGCCGGCGCCGAGAAGAAGATCGTGGCGATCTCCAGTTCTCTTGGCTCCATTTCCACCACGCGCGGCGGAAATTACGCCTATCGCACCAGCAAAGCCGCGCTCAACATGGCTGTGCGCTCACTCGCGATGGATCTGAAGGAGCGCGGCGTCATTGCCGCCGTGCTCAGTCCCGGCATCGTCGATACCGACTTCACGCGCGGCGCGCGCATGCCGAAGATCTCGCCGGCCGAAAGCGCGGCCGGCCTGGCCGACATCATCGCCAACCTCAGCCCAGAACACGCCGGTCAATTCCTCCGCTACAACGGGGAAACTGTCCCGTGGTAAGGGGCACGCCTTGAATCATTCCCACTCGATCGTGCCTGGCGGCTTCGAGGTCACGTCGTAAACGACGCGATTGACGCCGCGCACTTCATTGATGATGCGCGTGGCGGCGCGGCCGAGAAAATCCATCGAGAACGGATAAAAATCCGCCGTCATCCCGTCTGTGCTCGTCACTGCCCGCAGCGCGCACACATATTCATACGTGCGCCCATCGCCCATCACGCCGACCGTGCGCACCGGTAGCAGCACCGCGAAGGCCTGCCAGATCGTGTCGTACAAACCGGCGCGGCGGATTTCGTCGAGATAGATCGCATCGGCCTGGCGCAGAATGTCGAGCTTATCGCGCGTGATCGCGCCCGGCACGCGGATGGCAAGGCCCGGCCCCGGAAACGGATGCCTGCCCACAAAGCTCTCCGGCAGCCCCAGCTCACGCCCCAGCGCGCGCACTTCATCCTTGAAGAGATCGCGCAGCGGCTCGACCAGCTTCATGTTCATGCGCTCCGGCAGCCCGCCCACATTGTGGTGCGACTTGATCGTCACCGACGGCCCGCCCATGGCCGAAACGCTTTCGATCACGTCCGGATAAAGCGTCCCCTGCGCCAAGAAATCCGCCCCGCCCACCGAACGCGCCTTCTCCTCGAACACATCGATGAAGAGCTTACCGATGGTTTTGCGCTTCACTTCGGGATCTTCAACGCCTTCGAGCGCACTCAAGAAGCGTTCGCTTTCATCGGCGTGGATCAGCGGAATGTTGTAGTGATCGCGGAACAGCGAAACCACTTGCTCGGCTTCGTTCAAACGCATCAGCCCGTGATCGACGAACACGCAATGCAGCCGGTCGCCGATCGCTTCGTGGATCAGCACCGCGGCCACCGATGAATCGACGCCGCCCGAAAGCCCGCAGATCACCGTGCCATCGCCCACCTGCGCGCGGATGCGCGCAATGGCTTCGTCCTTGAACGCCGCCATCGACCAATCGCCGCGCATGCCGGCGATGCGATGCGTGAAATTCTTCAGGAGCTTCGCCCCGTCCGGCGTGTGCACGACCTCGGGGTGAAACATCGTCGTGTAGTAGCGGCGCTTCTCATCGACAGCGATGGCGAACGGCGCGTTCTCGCTGGTGGCGGTCACTTCAAACCCATCCGCCAGCCGCGTCACGCGATCGCCATGGCTCATCCACACCGGATAGCGCCCGCCCACGTCCCACACGCCTTCGAACAGCGGCGAAGCTTTCTTGATCTCGACATCGGCGCGCCCGAACTCGCGCGCGTGCCCGCCTTCGACCACCCCGCCCAGCTGCACCGTCATGGTCTGCTGGCCGTAGCAGATGGCGAGGATCGGCACGTTCAGCTTGAACGCCTCTTCCGGCGCCCGCGGGCTCGGATCATCCAGCACGCTCGACGGCCCGCCCGAAAAGATGATCGCCTTCGGCGCGTAGCTTTTCAGAAACGCGGCATCGACCTTGTTGTACGGATGGATTTCGCAATAGACGCCGTTCTCGCGCACGCGCCGCGCGATCAGCTGCGTCACCTGAGAGCCAAAATCGATGATGAGAACGCGCTCGTGCGCTTGAGCGCTCGGGAGAGGCTGGTCCATGGCCCGACATGGAGTGCGCCGCGCAACGCGTCAATCACGCCGGCCGCATAGCACCGCTGCCCATGCACCGCCGCCTATGGACCGCCCCTCGCCGGCAGCGGCTGATTGCAGACCCGCCGCCGTCCGACGTTACAACCACCCCCTCCCCCTGTGGGAGGGGGCAGGGGCGGAGTGAAACACCGCCGTCAGCCGCCCTGCCGAGCTGCGTCACCCAAACCCTTGCACATCACGCCAGGAACTATATCTTGTTGCGAGTAGTTCTTAATAGCAATGACCCGAACCCGCATGCTCCTGGCCCTCAAGACCGGCTCCTATTCCGTGATGCACCTCGTCGTGGCGATCACCGTCGCCTACGCGCTCACCCAGGATTGGCGCGCCGCGCTCGCCATCGGCCTCATCGAACCGGTTGTGCAGACCTTCGCCTACTTCCTCCACGACCGCGTTTGGTCCCGCATCGAAAAGCGCCGCGTCGCAGAGCCCGCGCCGGCCGGGCTGCCCGCGTCGTAACCCGTACCCGCTCCAGTTGCGCCCTTTTATCCCCAATGGTTAACTGTCGTTAACTCTTGGGGGAGGGTTGGGGATGGAAAGCGTCGAGCACACTGAGGCCGAGCGCGCTGGCAGGTTCGACTTCGCATTCTTCGCATGCGTCATCGGCAGTCTGTCTTTAGCAGGTCTCGCCATCGCGCTCGTGTGGTGGCCCGACCTTCTCACGTTGCAGCAAATCTTCTCGATCTTCATCGCCGGGTGCGCGACGCCGTTTCTAGCCGCGTGGCGGCGCGCGATTATCGATGGTCGCCTACCAGCGACGCCCACCGGCCATCCCCGACACGATCACATCACCGGCTGGGGGTTTCTCGCGCTCGCCTTTGCCGTGTCCGTCATTGTCGGATTGGCCGCATGGGCGACCGCTGACTCGGAAGCCGAAAAGCAGATCGACAGCGAGTGGGGCGTCATTGTCGTCTTCGGACTTGCTGTCGCGTTTGTATTGGCAGCGTTGCTCCCGTTGTTCGGGAACGCCTTGGGACCGAATGTCGTCAAACGCTTCGGCGCATTGCTCGCCCCGCTTCGCTGGGTGGCTATGCCTTTCGGCGCCATCCTCAGCTTTCTCGACAGCATCCTCGTCTTCGCCGTGGCTGGCGGCGCAGGCGCTGCCCAGCCTTGGCTGTTCGTTCGCTACTTCTTCTTGTTCTGCTCGATCGTGCCCTGCGCCGTTCTCGGTTACTGGCTGCCCGCGCCATGGGGCCTCATTCCGATCGCATGGGGGTTTGTCGTCGCCATTTCGATTTCGCGGCGTTGGGCCTGGATCGAAGACGACCGCGAAATCTATATGCTCAATCGCCGCTATAACGGCGCGCACGTCCGCGTCGGATTTGCGCAAGATTTGCGTGACGAAGCTCTACTGAGCTTCATGTCGATGTTCTTTCTCGTCCCGCTCGCGCTGCGTCAGGCGCACCTTTGGTCCGCCGCTGCAGGCGCGCCGCTGTTTGAGATCGATCCAAACGCCCACATCAATCTGCTCGATTGGATCGGTTACTACGGCACTGAACTCGCTAAGGCTGTGCCGTTCGTGGATTGGGCCGAAATCTACCAAGTCGAAGGTGCGGCGCCGATCCGGGCGGAGTCTTCCGAAGCACGCCACGTCGTGTTCGCGACTCGCGTGCTCGTCGACCTCGTCTTCCTCGCCGCCTTGCTCCAAGCGCTGTCGATCTCAGCCCGCAACGCCAAACAGATGGACCTCTTCAAAGCGAAAGTCATGGACCGCCTCGATCCCTTCATCGAACCGCGCGAGTTCCGCCGTCTGGTCGCCCGCGACGAGTCCGGCCAATGGGCTGTGCAGGAAGAGGCCCTCAAGGCCTTCCCAAAGTATGATGCTCTGCGCCTCGCGGAGCTGTCAGCGCCCGAACATTATCCGATCAATATCGCTGCAAAGGCGCTGCGCCGCCGCGATGGTTCGGATGATTCAGCCCGCTTCCACGAGCAGCTGATCGAACGCGCGTTTGACAAAAAGAAGGATGCGGACGCAATCGACGAGGTCCTCACAGCTATTCGCATGACTGACTCCGTGGTCGATGCTGACGACCTCGATCGCGCCCGTATCGAACTCAATCACAAGCGGGCCATGAACGGCGTGCGCGAGAATATCGCACGGCTGATCGTTCGCGCGACGGACACCCAAGCGCGCATGGCGGCGATCCGCTCAATCCTCGTGGGTGAATCCAACTGGTCTGATTTGCCCTCCGACCAGGTGCGCGACGCTGTCGCGCCGGTGCGCCGCATTGCCCTCAATGCACTGCGTGAGCCCGCGCTCGCTGGCGACAGGGAAGCTATCGCTTTGATCGATCGCGTTGCCGACAACGACCCGTCCGGCAATTTGCGGAAGGAAGCGCGCGCCATCTTGGCTACGCTGCGGGGGTCTTAGCCCCAATCTATCCCCCACCCCACACACCTAACCCCTTCTCCCGCCTCACTTTCCCAAAAACTCTATCCGCCCCCCTCTCCGCCCGGCGCATACTCGCGCCATGAGCAATTCCGCCGAAACCAAACTCCAGAGCCAAATCCGCCAGTATTCCGCGCTCGCGCGCGGCTGGCTTGGCGCGCTCTTAGTTTGGTTTTGCGAGGTTTATGATCGTCTGCCGCCGCCGGCGAAGCGTTGGCGCCCGCTCGCGGAACGGGTCGCAGAGATCAAGGCGCACATCACATCTGAACTGCGGCGCACCGCGCGCGAGTTGCGCATCGTGCTGATCGCCGGCTGCGGCCGCTACGCGCGCATGCCCGCCAAACGCACGCTGCACACGTCCTATCCAAACCCCGCGCGCCGCGGCCAGCGCATGAGCCCGCGCGCGTTCTATTTCAAGCGCCGCGTCACCGCCCACGTGCTGCGCGACGTGCACCGCGGCTCGCTGCGCGAGCGTGCCGCCCGTCTCGATGCTATGTTCGCCAACATCGACCAACTCTGCGCCGCCGTCGCCCAACGCCTCGAAGCCATGTGGCGCTGCGTGACGCCCAACGGCCTCATCCTTACCATGAGCGCCGACGCGGGCGCGGATCAGTGCGTCCGCGCGGCCGCGTGCGTCGATAGCTCATAAGCGCGACCGCCCATCGATCATCGTTCGACACGCCAGAAGCCGCGCTTCCTGGCGCAATACCGACTCCCGGCCCGCTTACAGGGCGGGGTTGGGATATCGGCGCAGCTTTCTCCGGAGAAGCTCCCGCCCACACGCCGCCCGCACTACATAGACTCCCAAAGGAGCCGCCCATGTCCGAACGCGATTACGTCCTCGGCACGCACGACGATGAAATCTACCGCTTAGGCTTTCAGCACCGCGTCTGGCGCCCGCGCGCGCTCGACGCCTGGTCGCGCGCCCGCATCGGCGACGGCGCCAAGGTGATCGATTTCGGCGCCGGGCCCGGTTTCGCCACCATGGACCTCGCCGAAATCGTTGGCCCCACCGGCGCGGTTTACGCGCTCGAACGCTCGCGGCGCTTCCTCGATACGCTCGAAGCCCAAGCCAAGGCGCGCGGCTTTGTCCAAGTCAAAGCGCACGAACTCGATGTCGTGACCGATGCGATCCCGGTGAAGGACGCCGACGCAGCCTGGGCGCGCTGGATCTTCGCCTTCCTGCCCAATCCGAAAGCCGCGCTCAAAAAACTGGTCGACGCATTGAAGCCGGGCGCTGCGCTCGTCTTCCACGAATACATCGATTACCAGACCTGGAAGCTCGCGCCGGCGGCGCCGAACTTCGAACGCTTCGTGCAGGAAGTCTCCGACAATTGGCGCGCCAGCGGCGGCGAGCCCGACATCGCCCGCGATCTCCCCGCCTGGCTCACCGAAATGGGCGTCCGCATCGAGAGCCTGCGCCCTTACGTCGATGTCGTCTCCAAGGACGATAACGTCTGGCGCTGGCCGATCGGCTTTTTCGACATCCACATCGATCGCCTCTTAGAACTCAACCGCATCACCCCGCAAATGGCCAAAGACATGCGCGACGAATTCGCCCGCGTTTCCGAGCAACCCGGCACGCTCATGGTGACGCCGCTGGTGCTGGAAATCATCGCAAGGAAATAGCTAGGCGGCGGATGACGCCGGGCGTACGCTTCAACCGCTCAAACGAAGGAGCAATGCAATGCCAGAGAAAACTCCCGGCGGTCCTCTTCCCGGTCAAACCGGAACGCAGCAAAAGGGCCCGGCCCAACCCGGCGGCGCTGACGCAAAGCCGGTCAAAGTGAACCCCGGCTTCAAAGACCAAGGCGGCGGCAAGGGCGGCGGCGGCGGCAAGAAATAGCGCAACAAAATAGGCAGCAGGCTCTTCGCCCGCTGCCTATTGCCTACTGCCTACTGCCTCGCGCGCTCAGCCGACGATCTCTTGATCCGAGAAGAAGAACTCGATTTCGCGCGCCGCGTTCTCGAGGCTGTCCGAGCCGTGCACCGAATTGGCTTCGATGCTCTCGGCGAACTGCTTGCGGATCGTGCCTTCGGCGGCGTTGGCCGGGTTGGTCGCGCCCATCACGTCGCGATACTTCGCCACCGCATTTTCGCCTTCGAGCACTTGGACGACCACCGGGCCGGAGATCATGAAGTTCACGAGGTCGCGGAAGAACGGCCGCTCCTTGTGGATCGCATAGAAGCCCTCGGCCTGGCCTTCGGAGAGCAGCACGCGCTTTTGCGCGATGATGCGAAGGCCCGCCTTTTCGATCACGGCGTTGATGGCGCCGGTGAGGTTACGCTTGGTCGCGTCCGGCTTGATGATCGAGAAAGTGCGTTCGACGGCCATTGGTCCCTGGGCTCCTTGAATTCGAGCCGGGTCTATAGCCGCCGCTCCTCACGCCGCCAAGTGCGTCAGAAACACCGCATCGAGCCGACCGTCCCGTCCGTGCCGACCATAATGTTGAGCCGCTCGGCCGAGAAATCCATCGTCACCATCATGTCCGGCGTAATGATCCGCGTCCGCGGCGGCAGGGTCGAACGGTCGATAGCGCTCGCATCCGTGCCAATGAGATGCCGGAACTGAGCCATGCCGCAGGTGTCCTGCGCCGTCGCTTCTTCGGCATTCTGCGGCGGGTTCGATCCCGCGGGCGGCGTCGTGCATCCGGCCATGAACAAAGCTGCGATCAAGGCCGCGCGCATCAATAGCACTCCACCGACGTGATGGCGCCATTGGCGTCGACGATGATGTTGATGCGGTCAGGACGGAAATCTTCGGTCACGACCGTATCAGGCTGGATGATGCGAATGTTGGAATCAGCCGGCAACGTCACAGCCGCGAGGCTCGAGCCGACCAAGCTGCGATAAGCCGCGCCGCCGCAGGTATCTTGCGCTGTCGCTTCTTCGCGCGTTTGCGGCGCGGAGGCGGTGGGCGTTTCGCTGGGCGCTTCAGCCGGCGTCGTCGTCGTGGTCTGGCCGCATGCAACCAGGGCCAGCGCCGCGCCCGCGATCAAAAATGCACGCATGGGGTCTCTCTCCTAATAGCATTCGAGCGCGGTGATCACGCCGTTGGCATCGGTGATGATGTTAAGCCGGCTCGGGCGAAAGTCATCCGTGACCGCCGTCTCTGGTCCAATAACGCGCGCGCCGGCCGGCCATTGATGCGCGCTGGCTTCGGTCCCGATGTGGGCCGCAAAAGCGCGCGCGCCGCAGGAATCGCGCCGGGTTGCTTCTTCAGCCGTCGCGGCGGCGGCGAGCGGCGAACGGCCTTGCCGCTGATACTCCGAGCCCATGCGCTCAAGCTCCCAATAGGTCGGCGTCTCCGTGGCGCAGGCGGCTGCGCTCAAGAGTGCTAGAGCCGCCATGCCCCAACGCATCATGCTTGCTTCTCCCATTTGCCCGATGCGCTTTCGCGCCAGTACGAGGCTACGATGCCGGCCTCTTTGGCCTCTTTCCAGCGCAACCGCGCCGAATCCAAGGCAGTCTGATCGCGCCCGTCGAACATCAGGCAGGTGCGCTCGAAACCCGAGATGTCTCCAGGTTCCGCGCCATCCAGCAAAAACAGCACCTGCGCCCCGTTTGGATTGCCTCCACCCGTCGTCAGCCAAACCGGCTGGCGCGAAGCATCGCCTTCGCGTGCATGCGGCAGGAAGCTCTCATCGCGATAGGTCCAGAGCACATCGTCCAGCGCTTCGATCCGCTCCTGCGAACCCCCACGCACCAGCGCCCGCCAGCCGCGTTGCAGACACTTTTCCAACAACGGCGGCAACGCCCGCTCAAGCTCGGTGCGTTCCAGATGGTAGAACCAAAGCTCCGCCATCAATCTTCGTATTTACTTGCGACCAAGCGATTGAGCAGCCTCACGCCATAACCCGTCGCCCACGACGGCGAGAGCGGATCTTCGTAGGGGCCCGGCTTCCAGGCGGTGCCGGCGATATCGAGGTGCGCCCAGGGCGTGCCGTCCTTCACGAACCGCTTGATGAATTGCGCGCCAACGATCGAACCCGCCACTGGCTTGCCGGCGATGTTCTTCATATCGGCGTTGGGCGTATCGATCAGCTTGTCATAAGCGGCCGTCAGCGGCATGCGCCACACCGGTTCGCCTTCGCTGTTGGCGGCGGAGATGATCGCTTGCGCCAGATCGTCGTCGCTGGCGTAAAGCCCCGCATGCTCGTGGCCGAGTGCGACGATGACCGCTCCCGTCAACGTCGCGAGATCAATAACGGCGCAGGGATCGAATTTGTCCTGCGCGTACCAGACTGCATCGGCCAGAATGAGCCGGCCCTCGGCGTCGGTGTTCAGCACTTCGATCGTCTGTCCCGACATGGTGGTCACGATATCGCCCGGACGCTGCGCACTCGGTCCGGGCATGTTCTCAACCAGCGCGACGACGCCAACGACATTCGCTTTCGCCTTGCGCAGCGCGATCGCTTTCATCGCCCCGGCGACGGCGGCGGCGCCGCCCATGTCGCCCTTCATTTCGTCCATACCAGCCCCGGGCTTAAGCGAAATGCCGCCGGTATCGAAGGTGACCCCCTTGCCGACGAGTGCGATCGGCTTGCCCTTCTTGGCGCTCGATCCGTTCCAGCTCATCGTCACGATGCAGCCGGGATGCACGCTGCCTTGCGCCACGCCCAGAAGCGCGCCCATGCCGAGGCGCTCCATCGCCGCGGTGTCGAGCACGTTGACTTCAAGCCCAATGGTTTCGAGATCGCGCAGCCGCTCAGCGAAGCTTTGCGGGTAGAGCACGTTCGGCGGCTCGTGCACGAGATCGCGCGCGAAGAACACGCCCTCGACAATCGCCGCATCTTTTTCAGAACGCGCCCGCGCAGCGGCGGGACCGTCCATGGCGATCTCGACCGTGGTCAGCGTCGGCTTCTGCTCCGGCTTCAGCTTGGTGCGATAGGTGTCGAACCGATACGAAGCCAGCCGCGCTCCAAGCGCGGCATGGGCGCCGGCCTCGGCTTTCGAAACGCCCGGCAATGCGTCGGGCTGCAGCACTAATTTTTCAGCGCCCGAGGTCAGCGTGCGCTTCACCGCATGACCGGCCCAGCGTTCGACGGCCATGCCGTCGGCCGCGTCCGGCTTGCCGACGCCGATCACCAGGACGCGGGCGAAATCGACGCCCTCCGGGGCCAGCACATCGACGGCCTGACCGGCGCCGCCCTTGAAGTTTGCCGCTTTGATCGCCTTGGCGATGCGGCCATTGGTGGAAGAATCGAGCGCCTTGCCGGCATCCAGAAGCTCGCCACCTTCCGTCGCCATAACCGCCACAACGTCGCCGCCGCCGGCGGTCACAAATCGAATGTCCATGGATTCCCCTCGGGAATGTGTGGGTCGGATCGCGGAGCGGGCCCCGCTTCAACCCGGGTCGCGGCAGTGGTAGCCATGCGCGACGCACTTGAAAAGCTGCACCCGGCGCGACCGAAGTTCCGGGCGCCGGCAAAGGGGTGAGATGAACACAGTCTCTGCTTACGTGTTCCGGCAGGCGCTGGGGCCGCTCCTGGCGATCCTGGGGGCGCTGGCGGCGATCGCCATCCTGACGCAGGGCCTCAACCAACTCGACATCATCATCACCAACCGCCGCGCCGGCTTTGCCTTTGCCTACGTGACGCTGCTGGCGCTGCCGCAGCTCATTTCGCTCATCCTGCCGATGGCTGTGTTCATCGCCGTGGTTTACGCGCTGAACCGGATGCAGACGGAAAGCGAAGTGGCGGTGCTCTATGGCGCCGGCGTTTCGCGCCGGCATATCGCGCGGCCGATCATTCAACTGGCGGTGATGGCGGCGCTGGCGCACCTTGTGGTCAACGTCGTGGTGCAGCCGTGGGCGTTTAAGGAGCGGCGCGAAACTTTCTACGCTTTACGCACCGATGTCGCCTCGAGCCTCATCGAAGAAGGCTCCTTCACCTTCCCGAGCGAGCACCTCACCGTCTATGCGCGCGAACGCGGCGGCGGCAATGAACTCCGCGATCTCTTGATCAATGACGCGCGTCCGGAATTTCCCATCACCTACACCGCGCGCGCCGGCGCTATCGTCACGATCGAAGGCCGCCCGGCCATGGTCATGCGCGATGGGCAGATTCAGCGCCAGGTCGAAGACGGCACGGTGGATGTGCTCGACTTCGACCGCTACGTCTTGCCGCTCGAGGGCGAAGTTGAGGTGGATGAGATCTATTATCTGAAAGCTTCCGACCGATCGCTCTACGAGTTGCTCTTTCCAGATCGGACCGCGCACTACGACCAGCGCAATATCGAACAATTCGAGGCGGAAGCGCACGCTCGCCTGTCCTCACCACTGCTCAGTATTGCGCTCGCAATGATCGCGCTTGTGGGCGTCTTGGCGGGCCAGTTCAGCCGCCAGGGCTACGGACGGCGCATTATGATCGCGGCGGCGGTCGCGCTGGTGGTTCGGCTCTTAGCGCTTGGCGTGACGGCCGCCGCCAGCGACGACCCTGACCTCAATGCGCTGCAATATATACTGCCGCTCGCCGTCATTCTGACCTGCAGCATCATGCTTGGGGGCAAGGGCGCGCGGCGTAAACGTCATTCGCTTGGGCCCTCGGTTTTGGCGGCGGAGAGCTAGCTCATGTCGTTCCTGCTTTCGCGCCTCGGCCGTTATGTCATCGCTCGGGTAAGCGCCGGCATCTTCATCGCGCTGATCGCCGTGCTCGCCTCAATTCTGCTCATCGATCTGGTCGAGCAGATGCGCACCGTCGGCACGCGCACCGAAATCACCATCGCCGAAGCGCTGCGCCTGACGCTGCTCAAGACGCCGATGTTGATCGAGCAGACGCTGCCCTTTGTCGTGCTGGCCGGCGTGATGATGGCGATGGTCGGCCTCAACCGCTCCAGCGAACTGGTGGCGATGCGCGCGGCCGGCGTGTCGGCATGGCGGTTCCTCGCGCCCGCCGCCTTCGCCGGCATCGTGCTTGGCCTCGTCACGATCACGCTGCTCAATCCGCTTGGCGCGCACCTTTACAGCGCATTCGAGGCCGAGCGTCAGGACGCGCTTTCAGTCCAGCCGGCGCAACTTGAACAGCAAGGCATCTGGATTCGTCAGGGCGATCCGGATGGCCAGGTCGTCATCCACGCGGACGGCGTCGATCCGAACGGCACGACGCTGCAGGGTGCGACGTTCATGTTCTTCGAGAGCAACCAAGACGCACTGCGTTTCACCCGCCGCATCCGGGCCGAGCAGGCCGAGCTTCGTCCGGGCTTCTGGCAACTCTCCAATCTGGTCGAGGCCATTCCGGGCGGGCGCCCAGTGCGCCAGACGCATCTCGCCATCCCGACGACGCTCGACTCCACCGAACTCATCAATCGCTTCGTCAACCCGGCGACATTGTCGTTCTGGGCCTTGCCCGGCTTTATCCACGAGGCGCGCGCCGCTGGGTTTGCGCCGACCCGCTACGAACTGAAGTGGCACACCCTCCTGGCTTATCCACTGCTGCTCGCCACCATGGCGGGGCTGGGTGCGGCGTTCTCGCTGCAGTTGCA
Organism: Pseudomonadota bacterium; assembly: GCA_023410295.1. Classification (GTDB taxonomy): domain Bacteria; phylum Pseudomonadota; class Alphaproteobacteria; order Caulobacterales; family Aquidulcibacteraceae; genus Vitreimonas. The sequence continues at coordinate 16,529 of JAEYPY010000263.1, forward strand.
GCGCCTGGGCAATCTGGCCCGTTGGGGCGCCGCCGGCGTCGGTACGGGGCTCTTCCTCTTCTTCTATAGCCAGCTGGCGGGCGCCTTCGCCATCACCCAGTCCGTTCCGGCCGTCGTCGCCGCCTGGAGCGCGCCCCTGGCCGGGCTGTTCATAGCCCTCTCGATCGTCGCCTTCGCCGAGGACGGCTAAGCTGCCACACCTAGGGAAACGATTCCCCTTCACGGCCTCCCACGCTGGACGCCGCCGCGGGCGGGCGGCTAGTTAGGTCGGGGAGTCGCGAGAGGGACCGCATGCGCCGTTCGGGGGAGATCGACCGTCCGGCCGAACGGACGCCGTTCGGCTGGGCCGCGCTCGCCGCGGCGCTGGCTATGAGCGCCAGCCCCGCCGCCCTGGCGCAGGCGCTCGAACCCCAGGCCTCCACCGAACAGACCGACCGGGTCCTGCTCGAAGCCGACGAACTGGTGAATGACGAACTGGCGCAGACCATCACCGCGGAAGGTGATGTGCACGTGCGCTACCAGGGGCGCACGCTACGCTCCGACCGGCTCGTCTACGATCTGAACTCCGGCGTCATCCGCGCCATCGGCAATGTCGAGATCGTGCTCGAAGACGGCTCGGTCACCTATGCAAACGAGATCGAAGCCGACGAAGCCATGAACGTCGGCGCGGCCAGCGAACTCCGCGCACGGCTTGGCGGCACGAGCACGCTGGCCGCGCGCGCCGCGCTCCGGCACGGCGAAGGCGAGAGCGAACTCCGCAACGTCATCTACACGAGTTGCCCGATCTGCGAGACTGGAGATCGGCCGCCGACCTGGAGCTTGCGCGCCCGGCGCGCGATTCAGGATCGCGAGAGCCGCACCATCTCCTATCAGGGCGCAGTGCTCGAAATCGCCGGCGTGCCGGTGCTATATCTGCCCTACATGGCGCACCCCGATCCGACGATCGAGCGCGCCTCGGGCTTTCTGCCGCCGGACATCGGCCGCAACAGACGGCTCGGCACCTTCTATGAGCAGCCGTATTACTGGGCGATCTCACCATCGCAGGATTTGACCGCCTCAGTGCGGGTGCACGGCAACGTCAATCCGCTGATCGGGCTGGAGTATCGCAAGCGCTTCTGGTCGGGCGAACTTGAGATCGACACCACCTTCACCGAGGAGCAGCTGTTCGACACTGACGGCAACACCTTCGACGATCAGCTCTTCCGCTACAGCGCCTTCGCCGAAGGACGCTTCCAGATCAACGAAGACTGGCACTGGGGCTTCGGTCTCGAACGCGTCTATGACGATCAATACCTGCGCCGCTACGACATCGACGGACCCGGCGAGCGGCGCGGCCCCTATATCGGCCACGACACGCGCCTCATCTCGCAGCTCTACGGCGTCGGCCAGACGCGCCACTCCTACACCTCGGTCAGCTTCGTCGGCTTCCAGGGTCTACGCGAAACCGACACCTCCGATCTCCTGCCGGTGATCCTGCCGTTCGCTGAAACCGAACACGTCTTCCTCGACCCAGTGCTGCGCGGCCAAGTGCGTATGGCGGTCAACACCGCGGTGTTGTTGCGTGAAGACAACGACGACACGGCTCTGTTCGAAGGCAATGACGGGCGTGTTTCGGGCACGGCCACGTGGCGCAAGGACATGGTGTTCGGGCCGGGCATGGTGTTCAGCCCGTTCGCACAAGGGCGCGGCGATCTCTACCACGTCGAAACGGCGGAAGATGAGTACGAGACCTTCGCGCGCGCGCTCGGTCTTGCAGGCGCGGAAGTCAGCTGGCCGTTCATGCGGCCGGGCGAACGCTTCGATCTCATTATCGAACCGGTCGTCATGGCCGCCTATGCGAGCAACGATGCCGAAGACCCACGCATCGTCAACGAGGACAGCCTTGCGTTCGAACTTGACGATTCCAACCTGTTCCGGCCGAACGCGGCGCCCAATTACGATCTCTGG
>JAEYPY010000285.1 GCA_023410295.1 Pseudomonadota bacterium
CCCTCCCCCCATGCCGCGCGGCGGGCCCCCTCTCACATACCCTTGAACGGCGCACGGACCCCAAGCCGCGCGCCGTTTTGCGTGCCCTTCACGCAACGGCATAGGCCGGGAGGCCTAGCGCGCGAACCTCTGTTTTTGCAGCATTTTCCAGCAAGTCTTAAGCATGATCGGCAAAGCTGCTCGGGTTATGTCGATCAGAGCGAAAATGACGGTCGCGCTGCTGGCGATTTTCGTGACCATGTTCGTGGGCGCGTGGATCACGCTGGAGATCGCTGTCCGCCCGGGGTTCGAGCGCCAGGAACGGGTCGCCCATCAGCGTGATTTGGAGCGCCTGCAAGCCCAGCTCGATGATGTCGCCCGCGACGTCGCTTCCAAAGCGCGCGACTATGCACGCTGGGACGATACCTACGACTTCATCGGCGGCGACAAGCCGGATTACGTGCAAGTCAATTTCGACGACGAATGGATGCGCAATTACGGCGCCCATCTCGTCATCATTCAGGATGACCTCCAGCGCATCCTCTGGAGCCACAGCCTCGACACCTCGCTCACGCCGCGCGTCGATGTCGAACTCGCCGAACAAGTCGCGCGCGTCGCGCGCACGATAGCTACTCGGGACGGATCAGCTACGCGCGGTGTGGTCTGGACCGAGCACGGCCCGATGATGTTCGGCGTCGCCCGCGCCACCCGCAGCGATGGCAGCGGCGTCCCGCGCGGAATCCTGGTCATGGCGCGTCGGCTTCAGGATCCCATCATCTACGAACAGCTCCAGCTCCGCCCGGCGTTTCTTTCGCCGGAGCAGCCATTCGACGGGCTTCGCGAGCACATGGCGTCGCTGCGCGCTGGCGCGACGGATACCTGGACCTTCAAGAACACGCGCTACAGCCTGCTCCCACTGCGCAACGGTGAAGCGCTCGTCGGCGCGGTGCTGACAGCGCAGCGCCGCGACATTTCCGAGCTTGGGCAGAGAACTGTCGTAACCACGCTCGCTGCGCTCACAGCGATGTTCGCCTGCATACTTGGTGCGTTGTGGTTGATGTTGCAGCGCGGCGTCAGCCGCCGTCTCGCGCGCATGACGCAGCACTTCGAAGCCGAAGGCGCGGAAGTCACGCCACTTCCGGACGAGAAATCCGACGACGAAATCGGCCGCCTCACCGGCGCTTTCAACAAATTGCTGAAGCGCCTGCGCGAAGCGGGCGCGCGCGAACAGCGCATCCGCCACGAACGCGAGGCCGCCAAGCTCGCCAACCGGCAGAAGTCCGACTTCCTGGCCAATATCAGCCTCGAACTGCGTACGCCGCTCAACGCGATTGTCGGCTATGCGGAGCTCATTGAAGAGGACCTCGCCGCGCGCGGTCTCGAAACCAGCCGCGCGGACCTTGAGAACATCACCGCTGCGACCAAGCAGCTCCTGACGCTCACCAACGAAGTGCTGGACCTGGCGCGGATCGAATCCGATCGCCTGGAACTATGCCCGGAGGCCTTCCGCGTGGATGAGCTGATGAGCGCGGTCGCCAGCGCCGGACGCGCCGTCGCCGCCGGTCAAGCGAATGATCTCCAGATCCGGATCTCGCCGGACCTTGGCGAGGCTTATACCGACCACGTCCGCTTACGTCAGTGCCTGGCCAGCGTTCTGCTCAACGCCTGCAAACGGACCCACGCGGATACGGTGCGCATGACCGCGCGCCGCCTCACCTGCAACGGCCACGATGTGCTCCATTTCGAGATCGTGGACGCCGGGGCCCCGCTTTCAGCGGACGAGATCGAAGCGCTGTTCGAGCCTTATGTCCGGCGAGAAGATATCCCGAGCGCCGGCGCGCGCCTTGGCCTTGCCGTCACCCGCAAGGTGCTCGGACTTATGGGTGGGGAGATCACAATCGCGTGCACAGAGTGTGGCTGCGTCTTCACCGTCACCGTGCCCGCCATGCTTGGCGAATCCCGGCGCAGCGCCGAATACGCGGCGGCGTAGTTCAGCCATCGCCTTCTGCATGGGCGCAGAGCACAACCTGTGCTACACGCTGGCCATGCCTGAAGCCTCCCCGACACGCAGGCTCGCCGCGATCGTCTCGGCTGACATTGCCGGCTATTCGGCGCTTTCCGAGCGCGATGCGGGCCAAGCGATTGCCCATGTGGCCGAGCTGCGCGAGCGTGCGCGTTCGGCCTGCGCACGCCATGGCGGGCGCATTTTCAACACCGCGGGCGACGGCGTCATGCTGGAGTTCGCCAGCGCCAGCGCAGCGCTGATGGCGGCGATCGAGCTTTGCGAAAGCGCGGCTGAACCGCCGGTGCGGCTCGGCGTACATCTGGGCGAAGTGACGCCGGCGGAGAACGGCGATCTCTTGGGCCACGGCGTCAACGTCGCCGCACGCTTGCAAGCCGAAGCAGCAACGGGCGGGCTGATTGCTTCGCAGATCGTGCGCGAGAGCGTGGCCCCGGAGCTTGCTGCGCGCCTTGCTGCTCGTGGGCGCATCCGGCTTTCGAAAATGCGCGAGACGGTGCGTGTGTTTGCTCTTGATACGGGCGCGGCGCGGGCGCCGGCGACACAGCCCATCGTCGCCGTGCTGGCGTTCGATACGCCCTCGCGCGAACGCGCCACGCGCGCGTTCTCCGACGGGCTCTCGGAAGAAATTCTCTACACCGTCTCGCGCCTTCCCGGCGTCAAAGTGCTGGGCGCGACCTCGAGCTTCGCCTTCCGCGGCCGCGACAAAGCCAAGGCTGCGAAAGCGCTGCACGCCACGCACGTGCTCGATGGCTCGGTGCGGCGCACCGAGGATCGCGTTCGCGTTTCCGCGCATTTGGCTGAAGCAGAAACCGGCATCGTGCTTTGGAGCGAGCGCTACGACCGGGCGCTCGAAGACGCATTCCAGCTGCAAGAGGAAATTGCCGCCGAAGTGGCGAAGGCGCTTGCCGTCGCGCTGGGGGAAGCGCGCCGGGCACGCGCGCCGAAGCTGACGCCGGCCCTTTCGGACGCCTATTTCGAAGCGCGCGAGCTGATGCGCACCGGCGCCGTCGTCTGCATCCAGACCGCCGCCGCCGCGCTTGAACGCATCGTGCGCGAAGCGCCGGATTTTGCCCGCGCCTGGGCCGCGCTCGCGACCGCCAAACTCGAAGTCTTGCGCCTTTCCCGCGCAGACCGCGCCCGTCTTGTCGAGGATGCGCGCGAGGCTGCGGAGCGCGCGCTCGGCGTCGATCCCAGCATGGGCGAGGCCTACGCCGTGCTGGCTGCGCTCGAAGGCGAGTTCTTCGGCCGCTGGCGCGAACGCGAGGCGCTGATCGAAAAAGCGCTCGCGGTCGATCCCAACAATCCCCTGCTGCTCTTCCGCCACGGACAGTTCCTGGTCTCCACGGGCCGGGTCGCCGCCGGCTATGCCCAGCAGGCGCAGGCGTTCGAGCTCGATCCGCTCGACCCGATGTTTGCGGCGTTCCACGGCTACAATGTCTGGTCCAAGCGCGACAAAGCTGAGGGCCGCGGCATTCTCGAAGAGGCGGCTAAGCGCTACGCGGACAACGTCTTCGTCTGGTTCATGCGCCTCAACACCGCCGCGCTCGACGGCGACTTCGCCACCGCGCAGAAGCTGCGCGCCGATGGCGAACGCCTGGTGCCGGGCCTCGCCGATTCCGCCGTGCACAAAGCGGGCAAGCGCATGCAGGACCTGATGATGGCGCCTTCGCCCGAGGCGTTCATGAAACTCGGCGAGGATTTCACCGCCTGGGCCGAGGCAGAACCTTCCGCCGCGCTCGATCTCGCTGTCGCGCTTTCGGTGCTGGGCTTTACCGGGCCAGCGCTCGAAATTTTCAGCGAGGCGCTCGACAATGTCGACGCGTGGCGCGCCGGCGCGCTCGAGGCTGCACGCCCGCACATCGGCTACGAGACGGCGTTGCTCTTCATCGATCAAACCATTCAGCTGCGCATGAATCCGGAGTTTCCGAAACTCTGCACGCGCCTCGGTCTCGCGCGCTATTGGCGCGAAATAGACACCTGGCCCGATTGTGCGAGCGAGACGCCATACGACTTCATCGCCGCGTGCAGCGGCTAATCTCAGCCGCTAGTCTTCGCCCTCGTCCGACTGATCGCCCGCATCGCTGACTTCAGCCACGGCAAGGCCCTCGTCCTCATCGCCGACTTCCGCCTCCGGATCGTCATCCATCTCCGGCGAGGCGATCGTCGCTGCGGACGCCAGGAACGCGGCGCAGCCCGTATCCTCCAGCAGCGCCGCCAAGTCCGCATCTTCGACGCCCGCGCGTTTGCGCTTCAGTTCTGCGAACGCCTTGGCCGCGTAGCGCTGCGGCTTCTGCGTGAACGTCGCGCCCGCGATCTCCACCGTGACGCCCGGCGCATCGTCGGCGACAGCGTCGCAATTGGCGCTCGCCCAAACCAGATACGCGCTCGCCACCTCCTCGCGCAGCAGCGCCGCGAGCTCGACGCGCACCGCTTCCAGCGTAGCGAAATCGCCGGACGCTTTCGGCTCGTCCATACGCTCGATCCAACGCACCAAGGCCGGCGCCTGCGCACGAAGCACTGCACCGGGCGTCGGATCGGACAGAAGCTGCTTCAGCTGCCCATAAAGCGAGAAATCGGCCACGCTCGGCCGGCCGCCGAAGAGATAGTCGCGCCCGCTTAGCATCTGCTCCAAGAGGCCGATCAGCCGCGTGAACGAGCCTTCGATCACTGGCGCGGTCTCGGGCGACGAGCCGACATGGTGCAGCCGCCCCGCCATGCGCGTGCGCACGCTTTCTTCGATCCCCTCCGGCGCCTCGGCGCCTTCGAACAGGATCTCGACCGTGCGCTTGGCCGCGCTCGCCTGATCTTCCGGATAGCTCCAGCGATAGTGGAACATCGCCTTGCTCAGCCATTCGTCGGCGTAGTCTTCGATCAGCGCCGCGGCGAAGGCGAGCGCGGGCTCGGCAGGCGTGATCGATGGCTCGGCGTATTCGCGCTCCAGCGCCTCGATCATCGGCGTTGAATCCTGCAACACCGCTTCATCGGCATCCACCAGCACCGGCGAGAGCGGCTGCTTGGCGTAGCGGGCGAATTCGTCCTGGCGCGCGGTGCTGCGCTGCAGCCATTCGAATTGGAGGCCCTTGAAACGGAGATACGAGCGAACCTTCAGCGCATAAGGCGAAAGCTCAGCGCCGTAGAGACGGAACGGTGCGGTCATCGCGGAATCCTAGAAAAGACAATCGCCGCACGGGCTAGCCGTACGGCGATCGGAAGTCCATGCGCTATGCGCGTCAGACCGGCTTGATGTTCACCGCCGACGGCTTGTTCTTACGCGGATCGTTCTCCACGTCGAAGCTGACCGCCTGGCCTTCACGCAGACCCGTCAGGCCCGAACGCTCCACCGCGCTCACATGCACGAACACGTCCGCGCCGCCTTCATCCGGAGCGATGAAGCCGAAGCCCTTCGCCATGTTGAACCACTTCACCGTACCCGTAGCCATGGGCTCTACTCCTCAAAAACACACCGCCTCGAAAGCGAGCCGGCCGGACTGTGGTTTGAGGACGAATGCCGGGCGCAAATGGGCGCGCGGTCGGAACGTCGCGACCGTCAAGTCCGCGCGCATAGGGGCGCAGGTGCGGCAATGAGTCAAGGAAAAGCGACGCGGACCGGGCTCACCGCACGCCCGCGGTCAAGAGATCGTGCATGTGCACGACGCCGACGGGGCGGCCATCTTCGACCGCGAACAGCATGGTAATTCGCTTTTCATTCATAATCGCAATGGCGTCGGCGATCGGCGCGTCGGGCGCGATGGTGCGCGGATTGGCGGTCATGATGTCTGCGGCGCGCTTGGCGAACATCTCCGGCGTCAGCTTCCGACGGAGATCGCCGTCGGTGATGATGCCAATCAGCTTGCCGCCTTCGATGACGCCGACCGCGCCAATGCCGCCGACGCTCATCGCTTGCATCGCTTCGGGCACGCTGGCGCTGGGCGAGATCAGCGGATCGCTTTGGCCGACGCGCATGATGTCGCGCACGCGCTTCAGCGCCGCGCCGAGCTTGCCGCCGGGATGGATGGCGCCGAAGTGATCGGCGGTGAAACCGCGCGCCTGCAACAGCGCCACCGCCAGCGCATCGCCGAGCGCCAAGCACATGGTGGTCGAGATCGTCGGCGCCGGCGCTGCTTCGCTGGCTTCGCCGAGATCAGTCAACACCAGCGCCGCTGTCGAGGCGCGCGCAAGCGAGGAGCCCGGCTTGAACGTCATGCCGATGATCGGCACGCTGATGCGGCGGCAATGATAGAGCAGATCGGAAAGCTCCATCGTCTCGCCCGAGCGCGAGATCGCCAGCACGCAATCCTTCTCCACGATCATGCCGAGATCGCCGTGGCTGGCTTCCGCCGGATGCACGAACACGGCCGGCGTTCCGGTTGAGGCCAGCGTCGCCGCGATCTTGCGCGCAATGTGCCCGGACTTGCCCATGCCGGAGACGATGACGCGCCCACGCGCGCCCGCCAGCAGCCGGCACGCCTCTACGAATGGCTCGCGCAGCTCCCCCGCCAACGCCTCGGCCAGCTGATCCAGCGCCCGCGCTTCGACGCGGATGGTCTCCTGCCCCGCTTTGATCGCGGCGTCCGGTTTGATGATGTCGCTCATGGCGGCGCTTTCGCATGGCGAGGGCGGCTTGTCACGGGCGGCGCTCGGCAGTTGCCGCGCTTGCGCCCCGCCGCTACAGCGTCCGCCTCATGCCTACAGTTTTTGTCACCGGCGGCGCTGGCTTTGTCGGCAGCCATTGCGCCAAGGCGTTCGCCGCAGCCGGCTGGACCGTCATTGCCTATGACAGCCTCATGCGCGGCTTCCGCGACCTGGTGCGCTGGGGCCCGCTGATCGAGGGCGACCTCAATGACCGTGCCACGCTCGAGCGAGCGCTCTCCGAGGCCAAGCCGGACGTGGTCGCGCATTTCGCCGCCGTCGCATCCGTCGGCGAGTCTGTGCGCGAGCCGGAGATGTACTATCGCACCAATGTCGCCGGCACGCTGACGCTGCTCGAAGCCATGCGCGCCGCGGGCGTCGGCAAGCTCATCTTCTCCTCCTCGTGCTCCACCTACGGCATCCACAACGAACTCATCACCGAAGCGACGCCGCAACACCCGATCAATCCCTACGGCGCTTCGAAGCTGATGGGCGAGCGCATGATCCAGGACTATAGCGCCGCCTACGGGCTCCGCGCCGTCATCCTGCGCTATTTCAACGCCGCGGGCTCCGATCCCGATCTGGAAACCGGCGAGCGCAATCATTGGGATCCGCGCGTCATCCCGCTCGCCATCAAAGGCGCGATGGATGGCGGCTTCACGCTCACCATTCACGGCGACGATTACGCGACGCGCGATGGCACCTGCGTGCGCGACTATGTGCATGTCAACGATTTGGCCGACGCGCACCGGCGTGCGCTGGACTGGCTGCAAGCCGGCAAGGCGACCGAAGTGTTCAATCTCGGCGCCGGCGCCGGCGCCAGCGTCGCCGAGCTCGCGGACGCGGTCGAGCGCGTCTCCGGCGTTCCGGTCAAACGCGTCATCGGCCCGCGCCGCGCCGGCGATCCGCCCTCGCTCGTTGCTTCAAACGCCAAGGCGCGCGAAGCGCTCGGCTGGACGCCGCAGCGCTCCGACATCGAGACCATCATCCGCGACGCCTGGGCGTGGGCCGAGAAGGAGCGCGCCCGCTCATGAGCGCGAACTTTCTGGCTTACTCCGATCAGCTGTTCACGCCGTCGGAAAGCTTCATCCCGCGCTCCTATCGCTCGTTCGATGAACTCAAACCCATCTTCATCGGCCACAAGCAGCGCGGCCCCACCCCTGAAGGCATGCGCGCCTTCACACTGAATGATCTGCACGGGCCGCTGGGCGCCGCCGGCTTCAAGCAATTCGGCCTCGTCTCACCCAAGCTGCGAGAGCGCTTGCTTGCGGAGAAACCGATCGCCATCCACGCGCATTTCGGCAAGTCCGGCGCCTACGCGCTGCCGCTGGCGCGCGCGCTCAAGCTGCCGCTCGTCGTCACTTATTATGGCGGCGACGCCACCAAGCATTCCAACACCGCAAACAATCCCTTCCGCGTCTACAACCGCCGCCGCGCCGCGCTCTGGCGTGAAGCTAAGCTGATCCTGCCGTGCTCGGACTTCATCCGCCGCGAACTCGAAGCCAAGGGCGCGCCGAACGAGAAGATGATCGTTCATTACAATTCCGCCGATCCCGGCCGCTTTGCGCCCGGTGAGAAACAAAACATCATCCTCTTTGCCGGCCGTTGGACCGAGAAGAAAGGCATCGGCACGCTGATCGCGGCGCTGGCCAAGCTTGGGCCAAGGCTCAACGGCTGGCGCGTGCGCCTGCTCGGCGACGGCGAACTCAAAGCTGATCTCGTCGCGCAGCTCAACGCCGCTGGCGTGCACGCTGAACTCCCCGGCTGGATTCCCGCCGACGAGATGCCCAAGCACTTCGCCGAAGCGATGATCGCCTGCGTACCATCCGAACGCGCCAACTCCGGCGATGCGGAAGGGCTGCCGCTCGTCTGCGTCGAAGCCATGCTCTCGGGCTGCGCCATCGCCGCGACCTATCACGCCGGCATTCCCGAATGCGTCGAGGATGGCCGTACCGGCTATCTCGTCAACGAACGCGACTCCGACGCGCTCGCCGATCGGCTAAGCAAAATGATCGCCGATCCCGAACGCACCCGCGCCATGGGTGAAGCCGGCCGCCAGCTAGCGCTAGAGCGCTTCAACGTCGTGACGCTTTCGAAGCGCCTGCAACAGCACATCCTGGACGTGGCAAAGAGGTAAGAAAAAACGGGGCCGCGTGGGCAAGGCGCGGCCCCGCAAGCGCGGGCAGTGGCGTTTGAGGGAAGGGCTAGGCCACCACCGCCGCACCGACCGCGAGTATCGGCAGCGCCACGATCAGAAACAGCACCGTCGCAACGGCGATCGAGGCCGCCTTGACCACGATAGGCGTCCCATGATCGAGCACATCGAGTGTGAAGTAATGCATCGTCCGTCTCCGTGTTTTGGGGCCGGGATTTCTCCGGCGACAGAGCCGAAATGGGCGCCACCCCCCTTGAATCCGAACGAAGCTTTGACGACCTGGATGTGAGCGGATTTCACAAGCCTGAGGGGCGGACATGAGCCATCTGCCATCGCTGCAGACGCTGCGCGCGTTCGAAGCCGCCGGGCGGCTCAAATCCTATTCCAAGGCGGCCGAAGAACTTGGTCTCACCCACGGCGCGGTCAGCCATCGCATCCGCGAACTGGAAGAGCGCCTCGGCGTTCAGCTCTTCACCCGCGTCGGCAACACGATGCAGTTGACGCCCGACGGTCAGAAGCTCGAGGCGCAAGTGCGCCAGGGACTCTCGCTGCTCGAACAAGCTTTCGCGCCGAAGCCGACGCACTCGAAAAAGCCGCGCCACGTCGTCATTACTTCGGTGCCGAGCCTTGCCTCCACCTGGCTCTTTTCTCGCCTCGCCGAATTCCGTGCCGAACAACCCGACATCGACATCGAACTCCGCGTCTCCGAACAACTCAGTGATTATCGCAAGGAAGGCATCGACCTTGGCGTGCGACTTGGCGCTGGCGGCTGGCAGGGACTCAACGCGCAAAAGCTGTTCGATGAAGCGTTGACGCCCGTCTGCACGCCGGAGTATCGCGACCGCTTCGAGCTACGCGAACCGGCCGATCTGAAGCGCGCCACCATGCTGCTCAATCCCTGGACGCCGTGGGCGCGCTGGTTTCGCGCTGTCGGCCTCGATTGGCCGGAGCCCACGACCGGGCCCAAGTTCGACGATGCACCCCTGCTCTTGCGCGCCGCGCTGAGCGGCCAGGGCGTGGCGCTGGGCCGGCAATGGCTCGCGGTCGATGAACTTCGCGCCGGCCGGCTCGTCGCGCCCTTCGAGTACGCCGTGCGAGACGATTTCGCCTATTGGCTCACTTGGCCCACCGGCCGCGGCCCCTCCGCCGAGGTCGCCCGCTTCCGCGACTGGCTCGCCGCCCGCGCCGCCGCCGAAGAACCGCCCTGCGAAATCGAGGTGGCGGAATTGGCGCGGTAGCGCCATCGCGCCAACGCTATCCGCCTGCCGGCCAAGGACCCTGAGGGTGACGCGAACTTCACACCCGTCCCGCAGTCAGCGTGGTTGAGCACAACGGGTCGAAAGCGTATCTGAAGGACCACCCAGAGGATCACATGAACCCGAACGCCGTCATCCGCATCCCGCGCGTGGAATCCACGCCGCTCGAAATTGGCAACAACCTGCCGCTCACCTTCATCTGCGGCCCCTGCCAGCTTGAGAGCCGTGGCCATGCCTTGGAAACGGCCGAGTTCCTGCGCGACGTGTTCAAGCGCGCCGGCGCGGGCTTCATCTACAAGACCAGCTTCGACAAGGCGAACCGCTCCAGCCTCTCCACCAAGCGCGGGGCTGGGTTCGAGAAGTCGGCGCCGATCTTCGAGGAAATCCGCACCAAGCTCGGCGTGCCGGTGATCACCGACGTGCACCTGCCCGAACAATGCGCCGAAGTCGCCGAATGCGTGGACGTGCTGCAGATCCCCGCCTTCCTCTGCCGCCAGACCGACCTGCTGATCGCCGCCGCCGAGACCGGCAAGCCGATCAACGTCAAGAAGGGCCAGTTCCTGGCGCCATGGGACATGAAGAATGTGATCGCCAAGATCACTGGCAGCGGCAATCCGAATGTCATGGCCTGCGAGCGCGGCGCTTCGTTCGGTTACAACACACTCGTCTCCGACATGCGCGCGCTGCCGATCATGAAGAGCTTCGGCGCACCGGTCGTGTTCGACGCGACCCATAGCGTGCAGCAGCCGGGCGGGCGCGGCGACACCAGTGGCGGCGAACGCCAATTCGTGCCGATCCTCGCCCGCGCGGCTGTGGCGATCGGCGTTGCGGCGGTCTTCCTCGAAGCGCACCCCGATCCGGACAACGCCCCGAGCGACGGGCCCAACATGGTTCCGTTCGATCAGCTCGAAGATCTCGTCCGCGATCTCATCGCTTTCGATAAGCTCGCCAAGCAAACCGCCATCGCGGCGGAATAGGATGGCCGAACGGTTCGAACGCCATCGTCAGCCCTGGCGGCAGGACGAAATCCAGAAGCTGCATCAATTCGCCGGCAAGGGCATGTCGCTCAAGGCCATCGCCAAGGCGCTGACACGCAGCGAGGAGTCCGTAAAGGATCGCGCCAAGCTGGACGGCTTGAAGATCGCGAAGCTGCGCTAGGCGGAACACAAGGCGCCGCTCCGCATTGAGGCGCAGAGCCGCCGATGACGCATGCAGCACATGATAATGGAGCGCGCGGGCTGACCCGCGCCGCGTTCTGGCTGGGATTTGCTCTCAGCGGCTTCTTCGATGGCATCCTGCTGCACCAGGTGCTGCAGTGGCATCATCTCCTGAGCGCCATCCGTGGCGACGACATCCGTTTCCAAATCGCAGCCGACGGCTATTTCCACCTGCTGATGTACGCCATCGCTGCGATCGGCCTCTGGCTGCTTTGGCGCGCACGGGAAAGTCTCCAACACCCTGGCGCAACACGCCGCTTCCTCGCCTGGCTATTGATCGGCTTCGGCGTCTGGCACGTTCTCGACGCCATCGCCTCGCATTGGCTGCTTGGCATTCATCGCATCAAGCTCGACAGCGCCAACCCTCTTCTCTGGGATCTCGGCTGGCTCATCGCCTTCGGCGCCATCCCGCTGGCGATCGGCCTGTCACTGCGCCGCGGCGGCCCCTCCATCGGCGCCGGGCCCAACGCGACAGTCGCCATTATTGCACTCGCCGTCACAGGCGCCGGCTACTGGGCGAGCCTGCCGCCGCCGCGCCAGGACTTCACCACCATCGTCTTCGCACCCACGCTCCCTCCAGCGGAGGCGTTCGCCACCGCCGTTTCCGTCAGCGACTCCATAACCTGGTACGACGGCAAGGGCGTCGCCGTGGTCACCGGCGTATCGCGCAAAGATGCACTCGCGCTTTACACACGGGGCGCCATGCTGGTCTCCGGCGGCGGCGCCGCGCCCGGGTGCTTCAATTGGACGGCGGCTTGAGCGACGCCCGTGCGGCGCCCCTAGCCCCTCATCCCCAGTCCCTCTAAGAGAGCCTCATGTTTGAACGGCGCATTCTTGTCACCGGCGGCTCCGGCTTCCTTGGCTCTCACCTTTGCGATCGCCTGGTGGCGCGCGGCGACGATGTCGTCTGCGCCGACAACCTCTTCACGGGGAGAAAGCGTAACATCGCGCATCTGCTCGGGCAGCCGAACTTCGAGTTCCTGCGCCACGACGTGACCTTCCCGCTCTATGTCGAGGTCGACCAGATTTACAATCTCGCCTGCCCGGCCTCGCCGATCCACTACCAGCACGATCCGGTGCAGACGACGAAGACGAGCGTCCATGGCGCCATCAACATGCTCGGCCTCGCCAAGCGGCTGCGCGCGCGCATCTTCCAGGCCTCGACTTCGGAAGTGTACGGCGATCCCGACGTGCACCCCCAGCCGGAGGAATATTGGGGCCGGGTCAACCCGATCGGCATCCGCTCCTGCTACGACGAAGGCAAGCGCTGCGCCGAGACGCTGTTTTTCGATTATTATCGCCAGCACAAGCTGCAAATCCGCGTCGGCCGCATCTTCAACACTTATGGGCCGCGCATGCATCCGAACGATGGGCGCGTTGTCTCCAACTTCATCGTCCAAGCGCTGAAGGGTGAGCCGATCACGCTTTACGGCGACGGCGAGCAGACGCGCTCATTCTGCTATGTCGACGACCTGATCGAAGCCTTCATCGCCTACATGGATAAGGACGGGGACATTCCCGGCCCCATCAATCTCGGCAATCCGGGCGAGTTCACGATCAAACAGCTGGCGGAAAACGTGATCGATCTTACCGGCTCGAAATCGAAGCTCGTCTTTCAGCCGCTGCCGAGCGACGATCCCAAGCAGCGTCAGCCCGATATCACCAAGGCCAAGGACATCCTGGGCTGGCAGCCCAAAGTCCCTTTGAACGAAGGCCTCAAGCGCACCATCGCTTACTTCGAAGGCCTCTTGAAAGAAGGCGATCCACTAATCGTGGGAAGCTAAGGAA
>JAEYPY010000041.1 GCA_023410295.1 Pseudomonadota bacterium
GCGTTCGAAGATGTCAGTCATGAAGCCGCCGAGCAGGCCGCCCATGATCGGCAGGAAGAGCAGGATGGCGAAGAAGATCGAGAGGATCTTCGGCACGAAGACCAGCGTCTGCTCCTGGATCTGCGTCAGCGTCTGCAGCAGCGAAACCACGAGCCCGACCACCAACCCGACGATCATCGGCCCCGCCGCGACCAGCACTGTGATCCAGATCGCATCTCGCCCGAGGTCGAGGACTTCCGCACCGCTCATTGGCGCACGCTCCCGCCCGGCAAATTCTGCCGGGTCTTGAGCCCAAGGACGCTAATCGTGGTTAACGGGAGGTTTCGCCAGCGGAAAGCGACCGCTTAAGCTTCGGCAACATGGCGAGTGGACAGGACGGCGGTTGCCCGGAAGGCGCGAAAGCGTGCTCGCGGCGCAACAGTGTGACTTACTTTCTCACGCACGCATCCAAAACACCGATTCCACCTCATCTTGGATTCAGACGTGCATGGAACGATGGGTCGTTCCCGCGCGTAGAACACGCCGCTGGGATTGGACCTTAAAGGGTTGATGTGATGATGAACGCCATCGCCGCCTTCTTCCGGAGCCTCTTTGCTCCGAAGGCTGACGACTACAAGGCGCTCCTGATCGCCGACTTGGGCATCGAGCGCTAAACGCTCAGGCGCACGCCTGAAGCTGCGGGGGCCTACAGGCCTCGCCGCGCGGCGCAATTCGGCCCGTCGAGCCCTTCTTCAAACCCGCGAATTTTCACCCAAGCTGACGTCTATCCCCCCGGCGGCGCGCCGGCGGCAAAGCTTTCGATAAGGCTGCCGGCGACGAGCCGCCAGCCGTCGACTAGCACGAAGAAGATGAGCTTGAACGGCAGGCTCACCGTCACTGGCGGCATCATCATCATGCCCATCGCCATGAGCAGCGAGGCGACGACGAGATCGATAATGACGAACGGCACGAACAGCATGAAGCCGATCTCGAACGCACGCCGGAGCTCTGACACCATGAACGCGGGCGCGAGGATGCGCAGCGGGGTGTCTTCCGCGCTCGTGGGCGGGGTTTCGAGGCGCGCCATGTCGATGAAGAGCGCCAGATCCGCTTCGCGCGTTTGGCTCACCATGAACGTCTTCAACGGCGCGACGATGCGCGGAAACGCCTCATCCAGCGGCATTTCCTCCTGCAACACCGGGCCTATGCCGGCCTCGTAAGCCTGCTGCCAAACCGGCTGCATCACGAAGGCGGTGAGGAAAAGCGACAGCGAGACGATGACGACGTTCGGCGGCGCCTGCTGCAAGCCGATCGCCGTGCGCAGCAGCGACAGCACGACGACGATGCGCACAAAGCTCGTGGTCATGATCAGGATCGACGGCGCCAGCGAGAGCACCGTGATCAGCGCCGCAAGCTGCAGCACACGCGCCGTCAGCCCCTCGCCAGTGCCGAGATTGATCGCAAGCGCGGGGTTGGCCGCGGCCGCATAAGCGACTCCGCCGCCGACCATCATGGAAAGCAGCAGCGACGCGGCGAGGATGATGAGCCAGTTGCGGGGCCGCTTTGGCGACGACGGCCTGGCTTTGACAAAAGACTGCCGGCGAGGCGTCGGCGGTTCGGGCAAATCGCTCACGCCTGAGCCCCTTCTTCCGCCTTCGCCGCCATCTCGCTGACGACGACATCCCCACCGGGGCCACACAGAATGAGGTGTTCGCGGTCATCACAGCGCACGATGACGAGGCGCCGGCGCGGATCGATCATGAGACTCTCGCTGAGCTTCAGCCGTTTCTCGCCCGGCTTGCCCGCCTGCAGCATGCCGAGCCGGCGCGCGCCCCAGGCGACGCCTAAAATCAGCGCTAGCGTGGCGATGAGCGCGAACAGCGCGCGCGCCCAGTCGAGCATTTCCACCGGCACCCCCTCCGTTCTGGAGGCGTCCATGGCTCAACCGGTTTGGTTAACGAGACCTAAACGTTACGGCGCCGGCTTAAGGCGCGCTTAACCATAGCTTGTTCGACTAGGCAAAGTTTGCAGCCCCCGAGTCGGGAAGAACGAGCGCACGTGGATCTTGCCAGCACGCCCTTCTTCAGTTTGTTGCGCCAGCGGCTCGATCATCTGAGCGAGCGCCAGCGGCTGATTGCGGAAAACATCGCCAACGCCTCGACGCCCGGCTACCGGCCGCGCGACGTCGATACATCGAGCTTCGAACGCACGCTCGCCGCGCACGGCGGCGGGGGCGGCATGACAATGACACGCACCAATCCCGGGCACATGTCGCCGGGCGGGGGGACGAGCGGCGCGGCGATCGTCACGCGCGATGACAGCGAAACCACGATCGACGGCAACGCCGTGGTGCTCGAAGAGCAGATGGCGCGCGCAGCCGAAACGCGGATGCAGTTCGAAACCGGCATCGCGCTTTATCAAAAGGGCCTGGAGCTCGTGCGCATGGCGGCGCGGGCGCCGGGACGGTGAGGATAATTCATGACTGACATCAACGCCGCCATCGCCGCCGCCGCCTCCGGCATGCGCGCCCAGACCGTGCGCATGCGCGTCGCCGCCGAGAACGTCGCCAACGCCAATTCCACCGGCACGGATCCGAACCAGGAGCCGTTCCGCCGGCGCATTCCGCTCTTGGAAAGCACCACGCTCGCCTCCGGCGCCAATGGCGTGCGCGTGCGCGGCACCAGCTGGGACATGAGCGCCTTCCGCGAAGAATATAATCCAAGCCATCCGGCTGCCGGCGAAGACGGTTATGTGCAGCTGCCGAACGTCGACACACTGGTCGAGATGATGGATTTGCGCGAAGCCACGCGCGCTTACGAAGCCAACCTCAACATGATCGAAGCGGCGCGCACGATGACGACGCGCGCTTTGGATCTTCTGCGGAGATAATAGATGGCGATCGATCCAGTCTCAGCCGCACGCGCCTACCAGCAGACGCAGCGTGCGACGCAAAGCGCGGGCGTCGAGGGCGGTGATAATGTCGATTTCGGCAATCTCGTCCGCGAAGCCATCCGCGAAGCCGGCGCGAGCGCGCAAACCGCCGAAGCGCAATCACTCACGGTCGCCGCGGGCCGCGGCGATATTGTCGATGTCGTCACCGCCATCGCCGCCGCTGAAACGCAGCTACAAACGGTGATCGCCGTACGCGATCAGGTGATTTCCGCCTACCAGGAAATCCTGCGCATGCCGATCTAGGCGCGTCTTCGGCCCCCTCACTTCCGCTCAAGTTCCCGGAACGCACACCAACTACGCGCGTTCACGCCTCGTGCGGCGAGCCAGCCGCGCGTTCATTCACCTCGCGAGGGAGCAGACCATGCAGGCGTGGTCAAATGCGTTGTTCTTGGCGACGGCTGCGAGCGGGATTTTTGCCTTCGGCTTCATTCAATCCGCCTACTCACAACAAGCCTTGGCGCTTTTCTACGTGTTCGCTGCGCTGATGGCGGTGATGCTGGGCGCCAAATTTTTGTTCAAACGCGGCGGCGGACATGGCCACGGGCGCGGCGGCCACGCTGCGCACGCCGGCGGTGATCATGCCGTGGTGATGAGCGGACGCATGGTCGGCACGGCGATGGTCGGCGCTGCGGTGCTGGCAGTGGCGTTTTTCTGGACCGACAATCAGCTCACCGCGGAAAAGATCGGCCGCGAAATCGATCGCGGCGCGGCCAGCCTCTATCGCCAAGGCCAGGCGACGTTCACTGCGCTCACCAGCGGCGAACGGACGAGTGATCTCCCGCCGGCGGCGGAAGGCTAGCCGAGGCAGGAAACCACTAGCGCATCGAGCGCTGCGCCGCCGCGGATCGGATCGGCGACGGGAAGGTTGAGCGCGGCGCTCTGCTGCTCAAGCAGGCGCTGCGCTTCTGCATCGGTGAGCTGGGAGGTGTTAAGGCTGACGCCGCCGCAGCGTATGGCCGGATTGGTGCGCGCGCCAAGGCGAAGCGCTAGATCGATCGCCTCTTGTAGCTCCGGCAATTTGTAGTCGGGGAAGCCGAGCACCGATGTCCGCGACGGATCGTGGCATAGCACGACGACGTCCGGCTGGCTGCCGTGCAGCAGCGCCAGCGAAACGCCGGCATAGGCCGGATGAAACAGCGAACCCTGCCCTTCGATCACATCCCAATGATCCAGCGCGTTATCGGGGCTCAACATTTCCGCCGCGCCCGCTGCAAAATCCGCAACAACGGCATCCATCGGCACGCCGCCGCCGGCGATCATGATGCCGGTCTGCCCAGTCGCACGGAAATCCGCCGCAACGCCGCGCTGCTTGAACGCGCGCGTCAGCGCCAGCGCCGTGTATTTCTTGCCGAGCGCGCAATCGGTGCCGATCGTCAAGAGGCGCTTGCCGCTGCGCTTCTTACCGTTGGCGATGAGAATGTTCGCCGGCGGCGTGCGCACGTCGATCAAGCGACGCTTGTGTTGCGCCGCGGCGATGGCCAGCGGCGGAATCTCAGCGAGCTTGGCGTGCATGCCGCCGATAATGTCGAGCCCCGCTTCGACCGCCTCGATCAGCGTCGGGATCCAGGCTTCTGGAATGAATCCGCCCGGATTGGCGACGCCGATGACGAGCGAACGCGCGCCGGCGGCTTTCGCATCGCGCGGCGTCATGCGCGGCAGATCGATGCTGAGCCCGCCGGGCAACGCGTATTCGCCGACGCAATGCTCGCGCGCCCAATCGCGCAGACCCAGCGCCGTCTTGGCGTAGCCGCGCTCTGAAACGTCGCCCAGGAAAAGCAGATACGGCCGCGGCAGATCGATCACGCTCAGCCCGCTTTCACAACTTTTGGCGGCGCGAACCTGCGTTGCTCCATTTCGATCGCCGCCCCCTGGCGTTCCGCGACTTCCATCAAGTGGGCTTCGACGCCGGTGCAGATCGAGAGCACGCGGCAGACGGCGTCGCCGACAGCGATGTAAGCGTGGCCCATCCCGCTGTCGAAATAGATGGAATCTCCGGCATTGAGCCGCACCGGCGCGTAGAGCGCGGTGTAGAGATCGACCGTGCCTTCCAGCACGTAGGCAAACTCCTCGCCGGCGTGCACGACAAGCTCGCCGAACTCCTCGATCGAGCGGATTTTGACCTCCGCCACCACGGGTATGAAACTTTTGCTGAGCAGGTCGGCGGCGATGTAGCGGTGATTATAGTGCGGCGTCTCGATCGCCCGTCCTTCATGTTTCCGGGTGACGCTGCGCCGGCCAATCACCGTCTTCTGCGGCGGGGAATCGCCGCCGCCGAACAGGCGCGAGATGTCCATCTCCAGGCCCTGGCTCAGCCTAACAAGCTTGTCATAACTCAATGAAATCTTGTCGTTTTCCAGCTTAGACAGGGTCGAGATCGGCAAGCCCGTACGGGTGCTCGCCTCCGCCAGTGTCCAGCCTCGGCGGAGCCGTTCCTCCTTCACCACCGCGCCTGGGCGCGCCTGGCTCAAACCGGCTGTATCGGCCATTACCCCACCTCCGCGTATGGCAAGCGTAACCGCGGATCAGCAAAAGCGCCACAGCCAACGACAAATTTTTCCCCGTTTTCGCAAACGCATTGCGTATCTGGAATTTGTGGTGTCTCATGCCCCTGTTAGGGCGGGAGAACACTCGGCCGCACAGGGGGAGGTACCATGTTCAGGTTCGCGCTCGCGCTCGTTGCGTCCGCTTCGGTGCTGCCGTTTGCGGCAGCTGAGGCGCAGGAAGTTACCGACAATGGCGAGATCGTCGTCACCGCGCAAAAGCGCGAAGAGCTTTTGCGCGAAGTGCCGCAATCCATCACCGCGGTGACCGGCGAGACGCTGGAACGCATCCAGGCGAACAGCTTCGACGATTACGTCGCCCACGTTCCGGGCCTCACCGCCACCGGCGGGCAAGCGGGCAACCAGCGTCTTACGCTGCGCGGCCTCAACACCGGCAGCGTCGCCAGCACCGTTGGCACTTATGTCGATGAAACCCCGTTCGGCTCCAGCACCTCGCTTGTCAACGCCTCGCAGCTGGCGCTCGACCTCGATCCGTTCGACGTGCAACGCATCGAAGTGCTGCGCGGTCCGCAAGGCACGCTCTACGGCGCAAGCACGCTGGGCGGCCTCATCAAGTTCGTCACCACCGCACCGTCGCCTGACGCGTTCGAAACGCGTGCGCGCGCTTCTGCGGAAACGACCGAGGACGGCGAAGCCAGCTACTCGGTGCGCGCCGTCACCAACATTCCGCTCGGCGACCAGGCAGCGCTTCGCATCAGCGGCCTGATGCGCGACGAAGGCGGCTATGTCGACAACCCCACCACGGGCGAAGAAGACGTCAACGGGCGCGAGACCACTGG
Organism: Pseudomonadota bacterium; assembly: GCA_023410295.1. Lineage (GTDB taxonomy): Bacteria > Pseudomonadota > Alphaproteobacteria > Caulobacterales > Aquidulcibacteraceae > Vitreimonas. The sequence continues at coordinate 6,272 of JAEYPY010000041.1, forward strand.
TCTGCGCGCCGCCTTCCTGCTCAACGCCACCGAGAACCTGACCTTCCGCCTCTCGGCGCATATGCAGGATATCGAGAGCGAAGCGCAGGACGACATCGCCTATTTCATGGACCCGCTGGAGCCGGTTGCGGGCGATCTCGAGCAGTACCGCTCGTTCAATGAAATCTCGAATGTCACCTATCGCATTTTCAACGGCACCGTGGATTGGGATCTGGGCTTCGCTTCTCTGGTCTCATCCTCGAGCTACAGTGAACTCGAGCAATATCGCCAACTCGACGGCGAGTTGGCGCTGCTGCCGTCCTCGTTCCTCGGCAACAACGTCACCCAGAACAAATTCACGCAGGAAGTGCGGCTTGTCTCGCCTGAGTCCGATCGGCTGGAATGGGTGCTCGGCGCCTTCTACGCGCAGGAAGAAGGCCTGATCGATCAGGAAATCTATTTCGGCGCGCCTCCCGGCACGTTCAGTGGCCTCACCGCGCGCATCGACTCCGATTATGAAGAGCTCGCGGCGTTCGGCGGCGTCACCTATCACTTCTCGCCGCAATTCGACGTCTCGGTCGGCGCCCGCTACGCTGAGAACGAACAATCCATGGAGCAAACCGGCACCGCCGTCAGCAGCGGCGCTGAAGACTCCTCCGACGACGCCATCACCTACTCGATCGCGCCGCGTTTCCGCGTCAACGACGACACCATGATCTATGCCCGCGTCGCCACTGGTTATCGCCCGGGCGGCCCGAACCTCGTCGGCATCGCCTCGATTATCCCGCCGACCTATGACCCGGACGAGACCATCAATTACGAGATCGGCATCAAGACCGATCTCATCAACGGCCTGCTGCGCCTCGACGCGGCGGTCTTCCACATCGATTGGAGCGACATCCAGCTCCTGGTGTTCGACGGCGTCATCTCCGGCAACGCCAACGGCGGCAGCGCAGTCAGCGAAGGCGTAGAATGGACGGCGACGCTGACGCCAAACAACGCGCTCACCGTCACCTGGTCCGGCGCCTACACCGATGCACGGCTCACCAGCGACACCGACCCGATCGTGGTCGGCGGCGTCGATGGCGATCCGCTGCCCTATTCGCCGGAATGGGCCAGCACGCTCGATGTGAACTACGAGTTCGCGGCCTTTGGCGCCGACGCCTATGTCGGCGGCAGCTGGCGTTATGTCGGCGAACAGAGCACGGGCTTCCCGGGCGTCGGCGGCTTCCTTTATGGCGCCGATCAGATCGAGCTGCCGAGCTATGATCTCATCGATCTGCGCGCCGGTCTCGATTTCGAGAGCTTCGCTGTCGAGCTGTTCGCCAAGAACGTGACCGACGAACGCGCAGTCACGCAGTTCGGCGGCTTCGGCGAAACGCTGCCGGATGCGCCGAACGGCGCCGCGACCATCACGCGGCCGCGCACCGTCGGCGTCAGTCAGACCACGAGCTTCTAACGCCTGGGGAGGCGGCCGGCG
>JAEYPY010000042.1 GCA_023410295.1 Pseudomonadota bacterium
GGCATCACCACGTACCTGGCCGAGCGCACCGCGACCACGTCGGTGCTCGGGGTCGAGCCGGCGGGCGCCGCGGCGCTGGTCGCGGCCCTGGCCGAAGATGGACGTGATCGAGCGCCAGTCGATCGCCTACCGCATGGCGCTCGTCGCCGCCGGGCAAGGCGACGCGGCCCTCCTCTTCGGCTTCAAGCACGAATGGGACATCGCCGCGGGCGCTGCGCTCGTGGAAGCCGGCGGCGGCGTTGTAAGCGACCTCTGGGGTGAGCCAATCCGCTTCAATCAGCAGCCGGCGCGGGCGCCGGGCGTCTGCATCTCTGGCGCTGGCCTGCCCCCTTTGCTAATCGAGCGCACGCGCGAATTTCCCGATCCGCGCCAAGCCCAATAGCCAGAATCTCATGAGCGATCAGCGACAACTCCTCCACCTCGTCATCGGCGGCGAGCTCAAAGCGCTCGACCGGCCGGAATTCGCGGATTTAAACGCCGTCGATTTCGTCGGCGCCTATCCGAACTACAAGGCCGCGTATGACGCCTGGAAAGGCGCGGCGCAACGCACCGTCGATAATGCGCGCATGCGCTATTTCATCATCCACGCGCACCGGCTGCTCGATCCGGCAAACGATCCCCCGGGCGGACGATAAGTTCAAATGAAAGAAGGATCGCGGTTCAGGCGGCTGTGGCGCGAATACGTATCGCGTTACCTAGGCGATTTCGCATTGCTGGCGCCGGCCTTGATCCTGGTGGCGCTCGCGGGCGTCTCGTACGCGCTCATTCTAAAATACACCACCGACGCCGTCGCCGCCGATCATCCTGAAGTGATCTGGCTCGCGCCACTCGCGGTGCTTGCGGCGACCAGCGTGCGCGCCTTCGCCATGTGGGCGCAGGCGGTGCTGAGCCAGGGTCTTGCGCTCAAAGTGCTGCGCGATCTGCAAGGCGCGATGTTCGCCAAACTCATGGTGGTGGACTTCGCGCGCTATGCGCGCGAAGAGCCCGGCAAGCTGGTCTCGCGCTTCACCAACGACATCAATGTCGTCAGCGAAGCACTGGTGCGCGGCGCGCAGGCGATGATCCGAGACACGGTGACGCTCGCCGGCGCCATCGCCTCGATGCTCTATTTCGACTGGATCTTGACGCTCGTCGTCGCGGGCGTGTTCGTGCTGGCGGCGGGCCCGCTCCAACTCATCAACAAGCGCGCGCAACGCCAAACCAAAGCCGCGCAGCTGCAGATCGGTTCGCTGACGGCGTTGCTGACAGAGACATTCGGCGCGGCGCGGTTCGTCAAAACCTACGGCCTCGAACAGCACGAAACCGAGCGCGCTAAAGACGCCTTCGAAGAACGCCGCAAGCTGGCGATGAAGCTCGCTTACAACCGCGCCAGCCCCGTGCCGCTGATGGAGATCATCGGCGGTCTCGCCCTCGCTGGCGTGCTCTGGATCGCGGGCGTGCGCATCCTCGCTGACGTCATGACCGTCGGCGATCTCATTGGCATGATCGGCGCTGTCGGCGTCGCAACACCCGCAGCGCGCGCCCTAGGCCAATTCAACACCGTGCTCGGCGAAGCCGCCGCGGCGCTCACGCGGATTTTTGGCCTCATCGACGAGCCGGTGGAGATTCTCGACAAGCCGGGCGCCACGCCGATCTCGGTCACGCAAGGCCGCATCGAGTTCGACCGCGTCGGCTTTTCCTACGGCGACGCGACTGCGCTGCAGGACGTGAGCTTCACCGTCGAGCCCGGCGAAACCGTCGCCTTCGTCGGCCCCTCCGGCGCGGGGAAATCGACCATCTTCAACCTTGTAGCGCGGCTCTATGACGTAACCGCCGGCGCAGTGCGCATCGATGGCCAGGACGTGCGCGATGTCACCGTCGCTTCGGTGCGCAGCTCGCTTGGCCTGGTGGCGCAGGAGGCGGCGCTCTTCAACGATACGATCCGCGCCAATATCGCGCTCGGTCGCAAGGGCGCGAGCCACGCCGAGATCGAGGACGCCGCGCGCGCAGCCGCGGCGCATGATTTCATCATGGCGCTGCCCAACGGTTACGACACCATCGTCGGCGACCGCGGCGCTTCGCTCTCCGGCGGCGAACGCCAGCGCATTGCGCTTGCGCGCGCGTTCCTGCGCGACGCGCCGATCCTGATGCTGGACGAAGCCACAAGCGCGCTCGACGCCGAAAGCGAAGCCAAAGTGCAGGAAGCGCTGACGCGGCTGAGCAAAGGCCGTACCGTGCTCGTCATTGCCCACCGTCTCGCCACCGTGCGCAATGCCGACCGCATCCTGGTGCTGGACGCCGGGCGCATCGTCGAAATGGGCGCGCACAGCGAACTCATGGCCCAAAACGGCCTCTACACCCGACTCAATCAGCTGCAATTCCGCGCTGAATGATCACTCGCGCTGCAGCAGCGCGTCGAGCGGAATGTGCGCCGAGAGTTTGCGATTGAACGCAGCCTTGATCGCCTTGGGGTCGGTGTCCTTCACCCATTCGAGAAAAGGCTTGCCGCCACCTTCGGCCAGATAGCGCTCGAAGAAGTAGTCGATCACGCCGGTCTTCCCCTGCTTCACATGCAGGTATTTCAGCTCCAGCTGCTCTACCGCCTCGGCGATCGGCAGACCCATCTTCAGATGCTTATAAAGCACCGCCATCGCGCCGGCCCGATCCGCACCCGACTTGCAGTGCATCAGCGCCGGATACTTGATCGTCTCAAAAAGCTGCTTGGCGCGGCTCACCTGCTCAAAGCTGGGCGCCTCGCGCGAGAACATGCGGAAATCGATCAGGTCGATCCCGTGGCGCGCACACGCCTCGCGCTCCAGCGCATAATAGCCGGTGTTCGACGGCCCGCGCAGGTTGATGATGGTCTTGAAGCCTTCAGCCGCGTACCGGGCGATTTGTTTCGGTGAGGGCTGGTTGGCGCGGGCCATCGCGCCCGGCTCGATCCAGTGGAAATTGGAGAACCGCGCCCTCAGGAACCCATGATCGGCCCAGACCAGATCGCGCCGCGCCGCACGCCGCCCTTGGCGCGTGTTGAGGTCGAAGCGCGTGGATTTGTCCTCTGCCGTCATGTCCTTCTCTGTCCGCCGCTGCTGGCGCGAAGCGGGCGCGGCCCCGTATAAGGGCCCGGGCGGCGTCTTAGAAGCCGCTGCCCCAGCGAGACCATGAAGAGCATCCTCGGCAACCCCATCGTCCAGTTCCTGATCGGACGCCTGATCGGCAGCTATATGCTGTTCGTCGGGGTCACGACGCGCTGGACCAAGGTCAACCGCGCTGCGGTCGAGCCGTTTTGGCGCGCCGACGGGGGCAAGCTGATCGGGTGCATCTGGCATGGCCGCTTCTCGCTGATCCACAAGATGTGGTCCTTCGCGCCCGGCGTACCAAAGGCGAAGATGCTGATTTCGCAGTCGCGGGAGGGCGGCATTGTCGCGCACACCTCGCGCACGGTGGGCGCGGAGGTTATCCGCGGCTCGGCGGCGAAAGGGCGACAAGCCAAAGGCGGTGTCGAGGCGATGCGGGCGATGGCGCGTCATATCGACGGCGGCGGCGTCATCGCCATGACTCCGGACGGCCCGCGCGGCCCACGCATGCGCGTGAAGAAAGGCCCGATCCAGCTCGCCAAGCTCGCCGGCGCGCCGCTGCTGCCGGTGACCTGGGCGACCTCCAACCGCATCGTCTTCGACAAGAGCTGGGATCATTTCGTCTTCCCGCTGCCATTCGGTCGCGGCGCGCTGATCTGGGGCGATCCGATTTCGCCGCCATCGCCCGACGCGAGCGACGCCGAGATCGAAGCGGTGCGCTTGAAGCTCGAAGCCGAGATGAATCGCATCGCCGCGGAGGCCGATCGCATCGCCGGCGTGCCGGTGATCGAACCTGCACCGCTCTCGCGCGCCGACCCGCCCTTGGCGCAAGCTGCCGAGTGAGCACGTTGAGTCTCTCGCCTGCCCTGACAATCTATCGCGCGGCAACGACAGCGCTGGCGCCCTTCGCCGGCCTCTGGCTCGACGCGCGCGCGCGCAAGGGCAAGGAAGACGCCTCCCGTCTGCCGGAACGCTACGGCCGCTACACCAGCGCGCGGCCCTCGGGCCCGCTGCTCTGGCTGCATGCGGCAAGCGTCGGCGAAAGCACCGTTGCACTGGCGATCATCGAAGAGATCGCAGCACGCGCGCCGGAGCTGTCGTTCCTGATCAGCACCGGCACACGCACCTCGGCCGACCTCATCGCACGTCGGGCCCCGGCACGAACCACGCATGTTTATGCGCCGCTCGACGCCGGCGGCGCCGTTGCGCGCTTTCTCGAGCATTGGCGGCCGGACGCGGGCGTTTTCGTCGAAAGCGAAATTTGGCCGAACCTCATCCTGGCCGCTGAAGCGCGCGACATTCCGCTAGCGCTGATCAATGCCCGCATGAGCGTAAAGACCATCCAGCGCTGGCAAAGCTGGCCGCAAGCTGCGGCGCGCCTGATGCGCGCGTTCGCGTATGTATCGGCCGCCGATACCCGCACCAGCGTGGCGCTCAGCCAGATTCGCGGCGCTGACGTACCGGCGCTCGGCAATCTCAAACTCGCCATGCCCGCGCCGCGCGTCGACAAGCGCGCGCGCGAAGCACTGGCGGCCGAGATCGGCGCGCGCCCAGTTTGGCTCGCCGCCTCCACCCATCCCGGCGAAGACCAAATCGTTCTCGCCGCGCACGAGCGCCTGCGCGCCGAACGAACCGACGCGCTGCTCATCATCGCCCCGCGCCATCCCGAGCGCGGCGCAGCAGTCGCAGCTCTAGCGGGCGGCGCGCCGCGGCGCTCCGCATTCGAGCCCATCGGTCAAGCGCACGTTTATGTCGCCGACACGCTGGGCGAGATGGGCCTCTTCTTCGACTTAGCGCCGATCGCGCTGGTCGCGGGAAGTTTGTTGCCACATCTCAAAGGCCACAACCCTGTCGAACCCGCCAAGCTCAACGTAGCGATCCTGACCGGGCCGCATGTCGAGAGCTTCCAGGACCTCTTCGATGCGCTGATCGCCGCTCATGCGGCGACCGTGGTCGAAAACGCGGATGCGCTAGCCAGCGCAGTCACCGCTATCTGGCGCGATGAGGCCAAGCGCATCGCACAAACGCAAGCCGCGCGCGAGGTCGTCGCCGAAGGCGCGCATGCGCTTGACGTAACCGCACAAGAGCTGCTCGCGCTCTTGCCCGCGCGCGTTGGAACCAGGCCGGCCGATGCGCCAGCCTGATTTCTGGCGCGCCGACGTCGGCGGGCGCGACTCGGCGCTCGCGGTGCGCGCGCTGCTGACGCCGCTGTCGTGGGCCTACGCCGCAATCACCGCCAACCGCCTACGCACAACCACGCCGCGCCATGTCGGCGTGCCGGTGATCTGCGTCGGCAACATCACCGTCGGCGGCGCCGGCAAAACGCCGGTGACACGCGCCATCCGCGCCAAGCTTGGCGCTGGCGCGCACACGCTGTCTCGCGGCTATGGCGGACGTGTTGCAGGCCCCTTGCGCGTTACGCCCGACATGGAAGCGCGCGAGGTCGGCGATGAGCCGCTGCTGCACGCGCGCGACGGCGGCGCCTGGATCGCGCGCGATCGCGTCGCCGGCGCGCAAGCTGCGGCGCAAGCAGGCGCGCACGCCATCATCATGGACGACGGTTTCCAGAACCCAGCGCTGGCGAAAGATCTCTCCATTCTGGTGTTCGATCCGGACTACGGCGTCGGCAACGGCCACGTGCTGCCCGCCGGTCCGCTGCGCGAGCCGCTCAACAAAGGTCTCTCACGCGCGGACGCAATCGTATTTCTGCACAACGTCGCCGAAGCGGAAGAGCCGATGGCGCATGATTGGCTCGCGTCGTTCGGCAAGCCCGTGCTGCACGCGCGCATCGCCCCCACCGAACCGCCGCCCACCGGGCCGCTCATTGCATTCGCTGGCCTCGCGCGGCCGGAGAAGTTCTTCGACACGCTCGAAGGAGCCGGTGGCGAGTTGATCGAGGCAGTCCCCTTTCCCGATCACCACCCCTATACCGAGGACGATTTCGCGCTGCTGACGCAGCTCGCCGAAGAGCGCGCCGCGACGCTGATCACCACGGAAAAGGACGCCGCACGGCTCACGCCCGCCTGGCGGCAGCATGTGGCGGTGCTGCCGGTGACGGCGCGTTTCGATGACGAAGCGGCGCTCGACGCCTTGCTCGCGCCGATTCGCCAACGCATGTATCCCGCGCATGGCTAAGTCGAAGCCGGTCAATTTCTACTTCCGCCTCGAGGCGCTCGCCTGGAACGCCTATATCGGCGGCCTCGGCGCGCTGGGGCTTGAGCGCGCCTCGAACTGGGGCGCGGCAATCGTGCCCAAAGTGGCGCGCGGCACGAGCGCCTGGAAAACCGCGATCCGCAACATCCGCATGTCGTTCCCGAACGAGAGCGAAGCCTGGCACGAAGAGGTGCGCGAAGAATGCTTCCAGGAGCTCGGCCGCATGTCCGGCGAGTTCGCGCACATGGACAAATTCCTCGAGAAGTACCGCAGCGGCGATCTCGTGTTCGAGGGCCGCGAGAAAATCGAGGCGACGCTCGGCAAAGGCGCCGTCTTCATCGGCGGCCACTTCACCAATTGGGAAGTGACTTCGCTTTGCCTCGCACAAGCCGACCCGACCTGCCACTTCACCTATCGCCCCGCTAACAACCCGATCATCGACAAATACATCGTCGACAACCGCGCTTCGTTCGGCCTCGTGCTGCAAGCGGCGAAGGGCCAGGAGGGCGGCATGGGGTTGTTGCGGTCGCTGAAGAAGGGCCGCTCGGTCGCGCTGATGAACGACCAAAAGTACAACAAGGGCCTCGCCGTGCCGTTCTTCGGCTACGATTGCATGACCGCCGACGGCCCCACGCGCCTTGCGCTCAAGTTCAACGTGCCGCTGATCCCGATCTCAGGCCGCCGCATCGAAGGCACGCGCTTCCACGTACGCGCACACGACCCCATCCCGCTCGACTACGCCAACCCGACGAGCGAGCAGACCGTCTATGACGGCGTCAAGCGCGTGAACGAATTCATCGAAGCACGCGTCCGCGAAGCCCCCGGCCAATGGTTCTGGGCCCACCGCCGCTGGCCGAAAGATGCGTGGAAGAAGGCGGGCGTGATGTGAGCTATTGCTTCACATCCAACGGCGTCTGCTGGTGAAACGCCATCTTCCATTCGCCGTCGCGTTTCACATAGCCGGTTGAAACCAGCGCCTTGTACGGCTCGCCATTGCTGCGCGTGGCGTGGACTTCGTAGGTGAGGACCACTGCGTCGTCCGAAAGCTGGACACAGCCCTTCTCATCGAGATTGATGTCGCGCCAATTATTCCCGCCTGGGTTCATCCCGGCGATCTCTTCGTTCGAGTGCACCCCGGCCATTTCCGTGAACGCGAGCAAGCATTCCTCGTCCACGTGAGCGCGATAATAGTCGCCGCCCTCGGTCCAAAAGCCCTTCTCCAGCCGCAGCAGGTCTTGTTCGAGCGCCATGGGTCACCTCCGCTACGGTAACGCCGCCCGTCGCGCCGTGGTTTCGCCGCAGCCAGGCAACGGCTATGAAAGACGCGGGAGGGGCCATGACCCGCATCGCATTGATCGCCCTCGCCGCGCTCGCGGCGAGCGGTTCGACGGTTCAGCATTTCGTCACTGAGGACGCGCCGGATTCCACGCTCGCCGCCATCGAGCAGGCGCGCGTCCGCGAATGCCCGGCCGGGCGCACGCTGCAGGAGGCGCGCATTGGCAGCGACAACGACTCGCGCGGCGTCACCATCGAGGACATCGCGCTGACCCCGCTCGCCAGTGATTCCTCACGCGCGCTGCGGCTGCGCCGGCTCACCATTGCGCCGGGCGGCGCGGTCGCCTGGCACACGCACGAAGCCACTCAAGGCATGGCGCTCCTCGTCTCCGGCCAAGCCACCGAATTCCGCAACACCTGCCTCGACCCGATCCGCTACCGCGCCGGCGACATCGCCCCCGAAACCACCACCACCGCCCACGGCTGGCGCAACGAAAGCGATGAACCCGCCGTCTTCCTGGTGATGCACGTGGTGCAGCGCTAGTCGAGACTAACCGGTGGGAATAGTAGATCGGCGACTTTGGTGATTAGCCACAGATAGAGGAACGGAAGCAAACCGGTCAGCGGCACCGCTGCAACGAGAAGAAGCCCCCAATTGCCTCCCTGCACGACGGCCATCACGCTCGCCACCAAACCAACGACGATGGCCACGGGAGCAAGAATTCGGACGATCTTCTTCAGCGCATCTGCAATCACCGGAGACCATGGCGCGACCGATGCACCGGCCTTTTCGGACAATCTCCGGTCTCGGCTGATCCGACGCATGACAATCAGCGAACCGATTCCCAGGAAGCCTCCCAGATAAACTGTCCACCAGACTAGCGTCGTCCGAAATAGATCTGGCGCAAGAAAAAACACTACTGCGGCGCTGGGAGCCATCAGCAAGAGGATCATCACGCCTATCTTATTGAGAACTGCCCATTGCGGGTACATCCAGAGCAGAACAAGTCCGCCCAAGAGAACCAGCTCGACCAACGGCTTAGTTCCCCGCCAGCAATTCCGCCCGCGCGCGCGCCAAGCCTTCGACCGCAACGCTCGGATCGAGCTGGCGTTCGCGCCATTTCATGCGCCAGCACAGATGCGGGCCGGTTGCGCGTCCGCTGGAGCCGACGGCGCCGATCACCTCGCCCTGCTCAACACGGTCGCCGACAGCCACATCGAGCCGGCTCATGTGCAGGTACATCGTGATGAGCCCCTGCCCGTGGTCGATAAATACGAGCCCGCCTTCGTAATGCATGTCCGGCTGCGCCAGCGTGACGATTCCCGCGGCCGGCGCGCGGATCGACGTGCCCGCAGGCGCGGCGATGTCGTAGCCGAAGTGCGGCGAGGCCGGCACGCCGTTGAGAATGCGTTGATTGCCCCACGTACCGGAAACGCGCCCGCCTTCGACCGGAATGATGAAACCGTCGAGAAAGCCGGTGATGCTCGCGGCGCTGTCCCAGCCTTCGCGCTTCAGCGCCGCTTCGCGCTGGATGCGCGCCAGCACTTCAGGATCCGTCGGCGTCACCGTCTGCTGCGGCAGGCCATCGACGCGCTGAATGTCGAACTCGCGCGGCGCGATCGTATAAGTTTGCGAAACCGATTGAGAGCCCTCGTGCAGGCCCACACGCATGGACGCCGGCGCATCGCGCGTGAATCCGATCACGGCCCAGCCGTCCGCATCCGTTCGCGTTACCGCTTCATCATTGATGCGCACTTCCGCGCCCGGCGTGCCGCGGCACAATACAGTGCCGCCCTGCGTGAACGAACCGGCGCAACTGAGACTGAGCGGACGCGGATCCGGCGTGGTTTCATGACGCGGATGCGTTTCCGCGACTGGCGGCGTGTCAGGCAGCGCCGGCGCCTCCGCCGCGGCGCACGCAGCCAACAATAAAGCCGCGATCCCCGCCAGCACTCTCATGAGCCTTTCCCCGCGAGTTCTTTCCAGCGCTGCGTCGCTTCGGCCGGGCCGCGATAGGCTTCCTGAAGGTCAACGTTCCAGTAGCGCAACTCATCCAGCGGAATGCGTTCGCCCGTGACCGCGCAGCGCACATGCGTGCCCTGCTTCAGGATCGTGATCTCATTGTCTCCATAATGGAGCTTGGCCTCTGGCCCGCCCGGATCGTGCTTATTCATGCCGGCAATGTAGCCTCCCAAAGCGCTTGCGTCATCCCGCGGCGCCGACGGCCCTTTGCCTTTCGCCGCGCGAAGTTCCATCATTTCGGACGACTCACATGACACATTCCGCCGAGCCGAGCAGCCCCGCGCCCTCCTTCTGGCGCGACTGGCGCTTGTTCATTCCGAAGTCGGTCACCGTGCTCGCGCAGGAAGGCTATTCCGCAGCGAAGCTGCGGGCTGACGTCTTGGCGGGCCTGACGGTCGCGATCGTCGCCGTGCCGCTGGCGATGGCCATCGCCATCGCTTCGGGTGTAACGCCGGCGCAGGGGCTGGTCACCGCCGTCGTCGCCGGCTTTCTCATCTCCGCGCTCGGCGGCGCCCGCTTCCAGATCGGCGGGCCGACCGGCGCCTTCATCGTCGTCGTCTACGGCGTGGTGCAAGAGTTCGGCTACGATGGCCTCGCGTTGGCGACGATGATGGCGGGCGTCATTCTCGTCATCGCCGGGCTGCTGCGCGTCGGCAACTGGATCAAGTATATCCCCGAGCCCGTCGTCACCGGCTTCACCGCCGGCATCGCCGTCATCATCTTCACCAGTCAGCTGCGCGATCTCTTCGGCCTGGAGATGGACGAGGTGCCCGCCGAGTTCATCGAGAAGATCACCGCGCTTTGGGCCGCGCGCGAGACGTTGAACCTCTGGGCCTTCGGCCTGGCCGGCGCCGCGCTCGCGACCATCGTACTGCTGCAACGCCACCTGCCTCGCTGGCCTTCGCTGCTGATCGCCGTCGCCGGGGCAACGTTGGCCGTGTGGGCGCTGGGCTTGCCGGTCGAAACAATCGGCTCGCGCTTCGGCGCGGAAGCCGCGGCTTCGTTTCCGGCAATTGGCCTTCCCGCCGTCAGCATCGAACGTGTGCAGCAGCTGATGCCGTCAGCCTTGACCATCGCCTTCCTCGCCGGCGTCGAAAGCCTGCTCTCGGCCATGGTCGCCGACGGCATGACCGGGCGGCGCCACCGCTCCAATTGCGAGATCGTGGCGCAGGGCATCGCCAATGTCGCCGCGCCGATCTTCGGCGGCATTTCCGCCACCGGCGCCATCGCCCGCACCGCCACCAATATCCGCGCCGGCGCGCAAACACCGCTCGCCGGCATCTTTCACGCCGTCTTCGTGCTGATCTTCATGCTGGCCCTCGGCCCCATGATTGCGCTCGTGCCGCTCGCGAGCCTCGCCGCCGTGCTCACCATCGTTGCCTGGAACATGAGCGAGCGCGAGCGTTTCAAGCTTATGCTGTTCGGCCCGGCAGGCGATCGGATCGTGCTTGTGGCGACGTTCCTATTGACGGTGCTGGTCGATCTCACCATCGCCATCGAAGTCGGCGTCGTGCTGGCGGCGATCATCTTCATGCACCGCATGGCCGAAGCCACCGCCGTCCAGCGGGGCGTATCATTGCTCGAGCGCGATCAGGACGATTTCGCCCGCCCGCGCACCGAGTATGAAGCGCGGGCCGAGCTGCCGCGGAATGTCGAAGTGTTCGAGTTGCAGGGACCGCTCTTTTTCGGCGCCGCAAGCCGCCTCAACGATGCATTCGAGGCCGCCTTCCCGCCGCCCCGCGCCTTCGTGCTGCGATTCCGCAATGTGCCCCTCGCTGACGCATCTGGCGCCAATGCGCTGGAGCGCTTCCTCAAGCGCTGCCGCAGCCACAACGTCACGGTGGTGTTTTCCGAACTCTGGCCAAGCGTGCGCACAACGCTCCATCAGCTTGGCCTGACCCAGCACGCAGAGATCGCCGACACCTACGCCGACGCCATCACCGTCGCCGCCCTCGCCGCAGAAAAACCGCGAGAAAGCTAACGCCTACGGCGCGTGCTCGAGGTTCGCTTCCGGGATCAGCGCCCGCATGCGCTTGGTGAACGATATGAGGCACACTTCGTTGGGCGACAGCGGGCCCGACGAATAGCTCGATGACGTCATCCCATCCTGCACGCCTTCAATCAGCGAAGTATCTTCGGCATTGACCTGCCGGTTGATGCGCCAATTGAGATAGCGCGCGGCGTTGAGTTCGCGGCTCTGCTCCGGATGCACGTAAGCGATCTCGCGGATCATCGTCTCCGTCGCCGAGACCGGGATGAACTGCATGAAGTCCACCTGGTCCGGATAGATATCAAACGCGACATTCGGCCAGAGCTTGTAATAGAGCCATTTGCGCCGGCGATCAGAGGGAATGTGCGTCAGCGATCCGAGCAAGCTTTGATAGGCGCACTCGGACCAATTCTCCGACCTGTTCTGCTGCAGTTCGCCGGACATCCGGTCCACCCACTCGCGCGCCTCGATCTTATACGTCGCGCCGAACAGCCGCGTCAGGCCCGGGTGCGCCACCTGGATGTGCATGCCGTCGGAATAATTGTCGCCCACGTTCTTCCAGTTCACGCGCCGCGGCCGCAGCGTGACACGCCCGTTCGGCACAAGGCGCTCCATTTCGTAAGGCGCGATCTCATCCGCGTAGGGCGCCATCATCTCCGCAACGCTCGGCCCATCGCCGCCTAAACGCACAAAGATGAAGCCGTGAAAGATCTCCTGCTCGACCGGCTTCAGCCCATGCGCTGCATAGTCTAGCCCCTCAAAACCCTGCCATTTCGGCACGTTCACCAGCTTGCCATCGAGCCCATAGCTCCACGCGTGATAAGGGCAGACGAGCCGATGCCCGCATGAGCCGCGTGGCTCCGGCGCAAGCTTTGCGGCGCGATGGCGGCAGACATTGTGAAAGCTCCTCACCACGCCATCTGCGCCGCGCAGCGTGAGGATGCGCTCGCCGAGAAAATCCAGCGTGACGTAATCGCCCGCGTTTGGCGCATCGTTGACGTGGCCGACGATCTGCCAGGCCGCGCGGAAGATCTTCTCGCGCTCCAGTTCGAAAAAGCGCGGATCGGTGTAGGTCCACGCCGGCAGACTGCTGATTGCGTTCACGCGGGGCTCCTCACGAGGTGATTGTGCCCGCCGCGAGCGCGCCTGCCAACCACTAGCCATCCCGCGCGCATGCGACCATGCTGCGGCATGAGCGAAAGCGAACGCGCAACGAAACCGCTGGGGTTCTGGGCCTGCTGGTCGCTGACCGTCGGCGTCATGATCGGCTCCGGCGTCTTCATGTTGCCGGCCGTGCTGGCGCCGTACGGGCTGATTTCGTTTGGCGGTTGGCTAATCACCGGCGGCGGCTCGATCCTCTTGGCGCTCGTACTCGGCCGCCTCGCCGCACGCACCACGCGCACCGGCGGGCCATATGTCTATGCCCGCGACGCGTTTGGTGAACTCACCGGCTTTCTCGTCGCCTGGGGTTATTGGGCATCCTACTGGATCGCCATTCCGGCCATCGCCATCGCCTTCGTCGGCTATCTCGCGGTGTTCGTGCCCGCGATTGGCGACAGCGCGGTGCTGCAAGCGAGCGCTGCTCTCGCTCTCATCTGGTCTCTGACGCTGATCGCCATCCGCGGCGTGCGCGAATCCGCGGCGGTGCAGATCGGCATGACGTTCTTGAAGCTCGCGCCGCTGCTGCTGGTGATCGCGCTCGGCTTCGCGGCCGGCGACGCCGCCAATCTGCCGCCCATCAATCCGGGCGGCGCCGGCATCGCCTCCGCGCTTGCGGCGACGACATTGCTGACGATGTGGGCGTTCAGCGGGCTCGAGGCTGGCGTCATCCCCGCCGACAGCGTCGCCGACAGCAAGCGCACGATGCCGCGCGCCGTGGTGATCGGCACGATCACCGTCACGATCGTTTATCTCGCCGCCACCGCGGCGGTGATGCTGCTGGTGCCGGCCGAACAGCTTGCGCAATCAACCTCGCCCTTCGCCGACGCGGCGCGCGGACTCGGGCCCTGGGGTCCGGACCTCATCGCTGCTGGCGCGCTCGCGGCGACTGCGGGTTCGCTCAACGGCTGCATCTTTATCGCCGGCCAGCTGCCGATGGCTGCAGCGCTTGACCGCGCCGCGCCTTCGCTGTTCGCGGCGCGCAATGCCGGCGGTTCGCCGACCGCGGCGCTACTGCTATCGGCAGCGCTCTCAAGCGTGCTGCTGCTGGCGAATTATTCGCGCGGCCTAATCGGCGCCTTCACGTTCCTCTTGATGATGGCGACGCTGACTGCGCTCGCGCCATTGCTCGTCAGCGCGCTCGCGGAGCTGCGCCATTCCTGGAAAAGTGCGCGCGCGTGGGCGCTGGTCGCGCTGCTGGCCGCCGCCTATTCAATATTCGCGATCATTGGCTCAGGCCTTGAAGTCATCGCTTGGGGCCTCGTGCTGGTGATCGCAGGTTTGCCGGTCTACTGGCTGCAAAAACGCACGCACGCGCCGGCATTGGCTCAAAACAGCGAGCCCTGATCCCCGCCCGACTTGGGCTTCGCGCGCGGCTTTGCCGCTTCGCCCGCCAGCGGATCGATCACCGCCTTCTTGTGATCGTCCGCGAACGTAAGATCGATCACGTCGCCAGTGTTAAGTTCCTTGGCCGAACGCACCAGCGTGCCGTCCTCCCGGTGCACCATGGCGAATCCACGCGCCAACACGCTCTTGTGCGACAGCGATTCAAGCATGCGCGCAGCGCCGTCGAGATGCTTGCGTTGTGCATCCAGGTTGCGCTGCATCGCCGGCTGCAAACGCGCGGCGGAGCGCGTCAGGTGCTCGCGGCGACGGATGATGTCTTGCGCCAAAGCCTCAGGCCGCAAGCGCGCGGCGATGCGATCGAGCTTCGACTGCGCCGCGCGCGTGTTGGTGACGAGCGCCGCGTTGAGCCGTTCGGCCGCGCGGTCATAGCGTTGACGCGGAATCTGCAGCAGCGCCTCAAGCCGCGGCAATCGCGCCGCCGCGGCGCGCAGTTCAGTCCGGCGCCGCTCAAGCCCGCGCACGAGGCCGTTCTTCAGCCGCCCTTCCAACGTCGTCACGCGCTGCACCAGTTCGGCGCGCACCGGCACAGCTTTCTCCGCCGCGCCCGTCGGCGTCGGCGCGCGCAAATCGGAGGCAAAGTCGATCAGCGTCGTATCCGTCTCGTGACCGACAGCGCTGATCAGCGGAATTCCGCTTTCCGCCGCCGCGCGCACCACGATCTCTTCATTGAACGCCCACAAATCCTCGATCGAGCCGCCGCCGCGCGCAACAATCAGAACGTCAGGGCGATCAGCGCCTTGCAGCGCATTGAAGCCCTTGATCGCGCGCGCCACTTGCCCCGCCGCTTCGGGCCCCTGCACCAGCACCGGCCAAAGAATCACGCGCCGCGGGAATCGTTCACCGAGGCGATGCAGGATGTCGCGGATGACAGCGCCGGTGGGCGAAGTCACCACGCCGATCGTGCGCGGCAAGTACGGGATCGGCTTTTTGCGCGCCGGCGCAAACAAGCCCTCCGCCGCCAGCTTTGCTTTCAGCTTTTCCAATTGCGCCAGCAGTGCGCCAACGCCGGCAGGCGCCATGCGCTCGGCGATCAGCTGATATTGCGAGCGGCCGGGATAGGTGGAGAGCCGCCCTTCACAGACGACCTCCAAGCCTTCCTCCGGCTTGAAGTTCAGCATCTGCACGTTCGAGCGCCACATCACCGTCGAGATGCACGCGTCCGCATCTTTGAGATCGACATAGAGGTGCCCGCTCTTGGCGATCAGCACGCGGCCCAGTTCGCCGCGCACGCGCACGCGGTCGAAATCGCGCTCCATCGTGCGCTTTACCGCCTGCGCCAGTTCGCTGACGCTGAGCTCGGGCAGATTGGAGCTGGCGGCGGTCGCCGGTTGGGCCGTCTCTGTCATGAGTTTCATATAAGCCGACTCGCGCGCCGGCGCCGGGGATGCTTAATAAAGCCGCTGCGGCTGTGGGGGCCGGGGGATCTCGATGGCGTTCGATTCGAACGATCTGTCGCCGCACGAACATTTCGTGGTGGAGCGCACGCGCGCCGGCGAAGTTGCTGATTTCACACCCATGGCCGGCCCTGGCGGGGCCAAACCGCAGATCCGGGCGGGCTTCCTGCGTAAACTGATGCTGGGGCTCGACCCCTCCTGGATCGTGCGCACGCCGGGCGTGCGGGTAAAGGCGGCGCGGATCGAAGGCGCGCTTGACCTTACCGATTGTTCAGGGGCTGGCCTCCCGGCGCTGGCGCTACTCGACTGCGAAATCCCCGAAGCTGTGGATTTATCGCACGCGCGCCTCGCGCGGCTTTCGCTGCGCGGCAGCCGCCTCACCCGGCTCGACGCAACGGAAACGCAGATCGACGGCGAACTCGATCTTTGCGGCGTCGCCCCGCTCGGCGAGCCGGGCCAAGAGATACTCACCGCCAAGCTGCGCGGCGCCCGCATCGATGGCGACGTGCTGGCGCGCGAGGCCAAATTCGCGCGCGCCACGGACAGCAACGACGATGCGCTGATGCTGCAGGGCGCCGAGATATCGGGCAATGTGCTGCTCGACGGCGGCTTCGAAGCCTTCGGCTGCGTCTGGCTGTTGAATGCGCGCATCGCCGGTTCGCTCGCGTGCGAAGGCGCGCAAATGCTGAACCGCCGCGATGACGCCAGCGGTCAAGCGCTCAATGCCGACGGCGCCGAAATCGGCGCGGTGCTGATGCAGCGCGTCAAAGCCGAAGGCGAAGTGCGTTTCACCAGCGCCCGCATCGCGCGCGACATCGATGTCAGCGAGGGCGCCTCGTTCCGCAACGATCTCGGCAGCGCGCTGGTGCTCGCCAACGCCGAGATCGGCGGCCAGCTCTTCGGCGACGGCGCCAAGATCGCCGGCCAGCTCCTGCTGCAAAGCGCCCGCATCGGCCGCAACCTAGATCTGCGCGGCGCGGAAATCGCCCACCGCATCAGCGGGCGCGGCGATGCCTTCGGCCGTGCGATCGACGCAACCAGCGTCAGCGTCGGCGGCGCGGCGCTGCTGCAAGGCGCCAACGTCAAGGGCGAGGTGTTTCTCGCCGGCGCCAGCATCGACGGCTACCTCTCCTTCGGCGGCGGGCGCTTCATCAATGGCGGCGGCTGGGCCATCCGCGCGCCCAATGTGCGCGTCGGCGGCAATCTCACATTCAAAATGCCGGAAAACGGCTTCGCCCCACATGGGCAGAAGACCGTGATCGAAGGCGGCGCCAAGTTCGCTCGCGCGCGCATCGAAGGCGCGCTCTCCTGGGCGGCGCTCGAACTGCGCGGACCGGGACCTGACGGCGCCAAAGGCGCCTACTTCTCCTTCGCCGATGCGCAAATCGCCGGCGCGGTCGAAGCGCGCGCGCTCACAACGCAGCACGACTCGCGCATCGATGCCTCCGGCGCGCGCTGTGCGGCGCTCGATGACGACGTCAAAGCGGGTTGGGGCGTTGAGGGTGCGGAGCTTTGTCTCGAAGGCTTCGACTACGCCCGCATCGACAACGCCCAGGAGCAGTGGCGCCAGCGCCTCAAATGGCTCGCGCGCTCGCGCGGCCGCTTCTCGCCGCAACCCTATACGCACGCGGCGCAAGTCTATGCGCGCGCTGGCCGGCGCGAAGATGCGCGCCGCATCCTGCTTGCGCAACACGACCGCAACACGCTGCGCGCCTCCGCCGGCCCGCTGACCTGGGCGCTCTCATCGCTGTTCGGGATCATCGCCGGCTACGGCCTTGCTCCGCTTCGCGTCGTGCGCGCGCTGGCGCTGTTCCTCGCGGTGGGCGTCGCCGGCGTGCTCACCATGAATGCGCAGGGCGCGCTGGTGACGGCGCAAGGCGCGCAGTGCAATGGCGCCGTGGAGCCTGCGCTCTACGCCATCGACGTGGCGCTGCCTGTGATCGATCTTGGCCAGGAGAGCCGCTGCGGACCCGGCCGCACCGCGCGCGCCGAACTCGGGTCAGGCATGGCGCTCGGCGAAAGCGAGTGGCGCCTGTTTGAGGGTGCGGCGCTTTGGCAATGGGCGCACGCGCTCTACGCCATCCTCGGCGCCGTGCTGACCGCCCTCGCCATCGTCACCTTCTCGGGCGTGATGAAGCCCAAGGAGCAGTGACGTTCGGCGTTTGCCGCTTGCGCCAACGGCCCCGGATGCGCTTTGTGGCCCCAAGTCTTTTGGGGGACATAATCCATGCTCATTCGCCGCCGTACGCTTCTTGGGTCTGCTATCGCAGCACCGCTTCTTGCTGCATGTGCGAGCACGGGCGAGACCGGCGCCGCCGTCGATCCGATGGCGCCGCTGCCGCACGACATCAGCTCCTACGCCCGCCCGGACGAAGCGCGCGTCAGCCACGTCTCGCTCGATCTTGAGGCCGACTTCGACCGCAAGGTTTTCACCGGCACGTGCAAGCTCTCGATCGCCGCGCGCCCCGATGCGCGCGAGATCGTGCTCGACAATAAGGGCCTCGTGATCCGCTCGGTGCGCGCCAACGGCGCCGATCTGCCCTACACCATCGGCGACGCCGACGAGACGCGCGGCGCGCCTATGACGATCCAGCTCAACGGCGCGCGCGAAATCGAGATCGCCTACGAGAGCGGCCCCGAAGCCAGTGCGCTGCAGTGGCTCGAGCCCGCGCAAACCGCCAGCAACAAGCGCTTCCTCTTCAGCCAAGGCCAGGCGATCCACAACCGCTCCTGGATCCCGACGCAAGACAGCCCCGGCATCCGCCAGACCTACGACGCGCGCATCGTCGCGCCCGGCGATCTCAAAGTCGTCATGAGCGCCGAAATGCTGACGCCGGACGGCGAGCCGGTCGAAGGCGGCAAGCGCGCCTATCGCTTCGCCATGCCGCAGCGCATTCCCCCGTATCTGATCGCCATCGCTATCGGCGATCTCGTGCACGCCGATGTCAGCCACCGCACCGGCGTCTATGCCGAGCCGAGCGTGATCGAACGGGCCGCCTACGAATGCGCCGACATGGAGCGCATGATGCAAGTCGCCGAAGCGCTTTACGGCGAATATCGCTGGGGCCGCTACGACGTGCTGGTGCTGCCGCCGTCGTTCCCATATGGCGGCATGGAAAATCCGCGTCTCACCTTCCTGACACCGACCTTCCTCGCCGGCGACCGCAGCCTCGTCGGCCTCGTCGCGCACGAGCTGGCGCACTCCTGGTCGGGCAACCTCGTCACCAACGCGGTTTGGAACGACAGCTGGCTCAACGAGGGCTTCACCACCTACATCGAAGGCCGCATCAGCGAAGAACTGTTCGGCGCCGATACCGCACGCATGGACGATGTGCTGACCTGGGTCGGTATCCAAGCCACCGTCGCCTCGATCCCGGCAGACCTGCAACGCCTGCACGTCCCGGGCGAACGCGGCGCGGAAGAGAACAACGGCGCCATCGTCTACGGCAAAGGCGCGCTGTTCTTGCGCACGGTCGAAAACATCATCGGGCGCCAGCGGCTCGATACATACCTGCGCTCCTATTTCGATCGTCACGCCTTCCAGCCGATGACGACGCAATGGTTCCTGGCTGATTTCCGCGAGCACGTCGTGCAAGGCGACGCCGAGCTCGAAGCGCGGCTGATGCTGGACGAATGGGCCTACGGCCCGGGCGTGCCGTCGAACGCAACCGAGCCGACGGCGCAAGGCTTTGCCGAAGTCGATCGCTACGTCGCCGTCTTCAACGCCGGCGGCGCGCCGGCCGATGCGCCGTGGGCCAATTGGGTGACGATGCAGCGCCAGCGCTACATCCAGTCGCTGCCGCGCGAATTGCCGCGTGCGCGTCTCACCGCGCTCGAAGCCGCGTTCGGTCTCAACACCATCGGCAACAACGAAGTGCTGTTCGACTGGCTCTCGCTCGCCATCGCCAATCGCTACGACCCGGCCGTTCCCGCGGTGGAGCGTTTCCTTTCGAGCCAAGGCCGCGGCAAGTTCGTGCGCCCGCTGTTCGCGGGGCTAATGCGCCAGGGCGAGTGGGGTCAGCCGATCGCGCGGCGCATCTACGATAACGCGCGGGCGACGTACCACCCGATCGTCCAAGCCGGCGTCGACCGCATCGTCGCGGGCGCCTGATGTGAACGCGGAGCGGGGGCGCCCGCTCCGCCGCACATTAAATCCCTGTCCATGTGGTATCGCGCCGGAACGCGGCGCGCTTCTTACGGTTACGCCTCCAAGCATCAAAGGAGGACGTCATGGAACGCAGCCGTATGGGCGAGATTGCGTTGTCGGCCGGATTAGGCTTCGCCGCCGGCGCGCTGCTGGCCAACCCCGCACGCAAACTGGCTATGCAGGGCGCTGAAGCGATGGCGACGCGCGACTGGGTCGAGGCGCTGACGCTGGAGCACCGCGCCGTTCAGAAAATCTTCGACGCGCTGCTGCAAACCACTGAGCGCGATGTCGGCAAGCGCAAGTCGGGCCTCGCCGCCATCGATCACGCGCTCACCAAGCACTCGATGCAGGAAGAAATGGTGATCTATCCCGCCCTTCGCCGCATCGATGAGGAACAGGCCCAGCACCTCTTCAGCGACCATTTCGAGGTGAAGACCTTCCTCTCCGCGCTCACCTTCGACATCGACCCCAGCAGCCAGCTCTGGCTCGAACGTCTGCGCGAGTTCAAGGAGACGCTGGATCAGCACATCCGCGAAGAGGAGGACGAGATCTTCCCGGCCTTCCGCGCCCGCATGTCCGAGGAGGAGAACGCACAGCTGACCCGCCACATGCACATGCAGGGCGTGAAGGTGGTCTAAGCCGGCCCTAGAAGGGCCTTCGATACCGCTTGACCGGCAACCGCGCAGGGTGTGCTACTGCCCGCCTCATGGAGGGCGACGCATGGCGTGGCGGGAAATTCTGGTCTTCGCAGACGGGTCGGAAGATGGGCTGGCGCGCATGCGCATGGCCTGGGACTTGGCGCAGCAGCACAACGCGCGATTGGAAACCCTGGTGCTGCGTCCGCCGGCCGACTTGAACGTCGTCGTTGACGGCGCGGTCGAAGCCCTGCGCGCTATTCCGGGCGATCAAGGCAACCGCGTCCACGTCCATTGCATCGATCTGGGCGAAGACGACGCCCAAGCCGTCGCCGCGCGCGAAGCGCGGCTCGCCGACCTCGTGATTTTTGGCAAGCCCGAAACACTCGACAATTCTTTGCTCGACACCGACATCTTCGCCGGCGCGCTGCTCGGAAGCGGGCGTCCTTGCTTGATGCTGCCGCGCTGGATCAAGCCGCATACATTCGGCCGGCGTCCGCTCATCGCCTGGCGCGGCGTCGAAGAAGCGGCGCGGGCGCTGCACGGGGCCTTGCCGTTCCTGCGCGAAGCCGAAGAGGTGCGCATCTGCCTCGCCAATCCGCGCACCGAGCGCGAGGGCGAAGACGAAGCCGGCATGGCCAAGCTCACGTCTTACGTACGCCGGCAAGGCGTCAATGTCGGCGAGCCCGTCATGCGGGAATCCTGGGAAGATTCACAGCGCATGATCTTGTCCGAGCTTGAGGGCTTCAACGCCGACATGCTGGTGATGGGTGCGTTCGGAGCGCCGCGGCTGCTGCAGGAAATGTTCGGCGGCGTCACTGCCGCGATCGTGCGCGATGTCCGCGTGCCCGTCCTGCTGGCGCATTGAACACCGTTGCGTCAGTGTGGCGGGTATAATCCACATTCGCCGGCGTCGCCGCGCGGACGAGATTGAACGTATATTCGCGGCGGTGGCGCGCGGTGAACTCTGAAGACACATCAAACATCACGGCCAGCCTGGAAATCGCGGCCGAGCGCGGCGGCGACCTCACCGGCTCCGTCTATGCGCGACTGTTCCGCGAACGTCCCGATCTCGAGCCGCTCTTCGTAATGGATATGGATGGAGCAGTGCGCGGCGAGATGTTGTCGCGCGTGTTCGACGCCATTCTCGATTTCATCGGCCCCCGAGCGTATGCGCACAATCTCATTCACGCAGAGGCGAGCAACCATGACGGCTACAACGTGCCACGCGACGTCTTCGCACTCTTCTTCCGCGTCGTCGCCGAGACGGTGGAGGCGGCGTGTGGCAGCGCGTGGACTGAGGACATGAGCCAAGCTTGGAAGCGCCTGCTCGTCGCTCTCGACGCCTACATCGCCGCCTGAAAAGCCGGCAATTGCCGCCCGCGATCCGCCAGTCCATAAAGCGGGCCCATGAAGATTCTCATTGTCGGCTCGGGCGGGCGCGAACACGCCTTGGGGTGGATGCTGGCGCAAAGCCCGCTGCTGCCAGAGCTTATTTCCGCGCCCGGCAACCCCGGCCTCGCCGCCCTTGGCCGCACCGTCTCGATCAAGGCCGATGACGCGCGCGAGCTCGCCGCCTTCGCGTTGCGCGAACAGGTCGATCTCGTTGTCATTGGTCCCGAGGCCGCAGCAGCCGCTGGGCTGGCCGACCGCCTGCAGCAAGTCGGCATTCCCTGCTTCGGCCCCAGCCAGGCAGCGGCGGAGCTGGAATCCTCGAAGGCCTTCATGAAGGACTTCTGCCAGCGCCACGCCATCCCCACCGCTGATTACAAAGTGTTCGACGACGCTATTCGCGCCAAAGCCTATCTCGGCGAACGCGAGCCGCCGTTCGTCATCAAAGCCGACGGGCTCGCCGCCGGCAAAGGCGTCGTCATCGCCGAGACGCGGCGCGACGCAGACGCAGCCGTCGATGAAATCCTCTTCCTGCGCAAGTTCGGCACGGCGGGCCAACGCATCGTCATCGAGGATTTCCTACCGGGCGAGGAAGCCAGCTTCTTCGCGCTCTGCGATGGCGAAACCGCGATCCCGCTCGTCGCGGCGCAAGATCACAAGCGCGCTTACGACGGCGACAAAGGGCCGAACACTGGCGGCATGGGCGCCTATTCGCCCGCGCCGGTCTTCACCGACGAGGTGTGCGAACAAACCATGGAGCGCATCATCATGCCGACGCTGCGCGGCATGAAAGCGGAAGGGCGCCCGTTTGTTGGCGTGCTCTTCGCCGGGCTGATGATCACACCGGAAGGTCCGAAGCTGATCGAGTTCAACGTGCGCTTCGGCGATCCCGAATGCCAGACCCTGATGCGCCGCTTGCAGAGCGATCTTGCGCCCGTGCTGCTCGCTGCCGCCAAGGGCGAGCTCTCCGCACTCGCGCCGCTGCAATGGGATCCGCGCCCCGCCGTCACCGTGGTATACGCTGCCCAAGGCTATCCGGACGAACCGCTCAAAGGCTCCGTCATCCGCGGCCTCGCCGAAGCCGATGCGATTGAAGATGTCGTCGTCTTCCACGCCGGCACCCGGCTCGATGCCGACGGCACGCTCCGCGCCGATGGCGGGCGCGTGCTCAACATCACGGCCGTGGGCGGCACGCTCAAGGACGCCGTCGCCCGCGCCTACCAAGCCGTCAACCTGATCGACTGGCCCGGCGGCTTCTGCCGCCGCGCCATCGCCTGGCGCGCACTCTCGAATTGAACGCTCCCCGGACGCCGCGTCAGCGGCGAGTCGGGGTCCATGCATGTTGCAAAATCACGCACGTCGAGGCCAAGCTGAAACATGGGTCCCGGCTCTGCGCGTGCTTTGCACGCTTGGCCGGGAGACGTAGGAACAGCGAATGACTGAAACCGAAGATCCGCACGCCCAATTCAAAGGCGTCAAGCCCGTCGAAGACCGCCATCGCCTTGACGAAGCGGCGCTTCACGCGTGGCTCGCGGCGAATGTCGAAGACTACACGGGCCCGCTGACGCTCAATCAGTTCAAGGGCGGCCAATCCAATCCGACCTACCAGCTCGTCACGCCGACGCGAAAGTACGTGCTGCGAAAAAAGCCAAGCGGCAAGCTCTTGCCCTCCGCGCACGCCGTTGACCGCGAATTCCGCGTCATCTCCGCGCTTCACCCGACCGGCTTTCCCGTCGCGCGGCCATATGCACTCTGCACCGATGAGAGCGTCATCGGCGCGATGTTCTACGTCATGGAGAATGTCGAAGGCCGCGTCTTGTGGAATGGCGCGCTGCCGGAGCTAGAGAAGGCGGATCGCCGCCGCCTCTACGAAAACAAGATCGCGACGCTGGCGCAGCTGCACAACACCGATCACGAAAAGATCGGCCTCAGCGATTACGGCAAGCCCGGCAACTATTTCGCACGCCAGATCGACCGCTGGTCGAAGCAATACAAGCTCAGCGAAACCGAAACCATCGACGAGATGAACCGCCTGATCGAATGGCTGCCGCAAACCATTCCACCGGGCGAGCGCACCTCGATCGTTCACGGCGATTATCGGCTCGACAACCTCATCCTGCACGAAAGCGAACCGCGCGTGATCGCGGTGCTGGATTGGGAGCTCTCAACGCTGGGCGATCCGCTCGGCGACTTCACCTATTATCTAATGAATTGGGTGATGCCGCACGATGGCCGCGCCGGCCTCGGCGGGCTCGATGTGCAATCGCTCGGCATCCCGACGCTCGAAGAAGCCGTCCAACTCTATTGCGCGCAAACCGGCCGCGACGGCATCCCCGCGCTCGATTGGTATTTCTCCTACAACGCCTTCCGTCTCGCCTGCATTCTGCAAGGCATCGCCGGCCGCGTGCGCGACGGCACCGCCGCCAGCGCCCACGCCACGCAAATGATTGAGCGCATCCGCCCACTCGCCAGCGCCGCGTTCATGTACGCGCAGAAGGCCGGGCTGAAGTAAGCGCGCGTTGGGTGGATAGAACGCCGCACTATCCAACACACGGCACATGGAGCGCCAATCTCCAAACTCGCATTTGCACAAGCATTTCAAGCACCACGCGGGTCCGAAGACCCGCGCTCCCACCAAGTCAATCCGACCGACTAGCGGCGCTCCTACACTGCCGCACATGACTCACACCCAACCCATCATCACAGAAGCCCGCGTCGAAGCGTTCACCGCTTCAGCGCTGCGCCTGTTGGGTTGGCTGTTCGCGCTCATCGTGCGCATGGGCGCTACCGGCCGCGGTGCGCGTTTGCGTCACATTCTCAGCTTCGCCGAGCGCGCTGTTGAGCAAATTCTTTTCCTCAAAGCCGTTGCGCTCTACGGCCCGCCGCCGAGCCGCAAAATTCATCCGCGCGGCGCGCGCCCAGGCTTTCGCCGCATCCAGCGCCGGCGCCGGCGTCTCTTCTTTCGCAGCGCCGGGATCCGCGCGCGCAAAGCTCATGCGCTCACCCGCGTCATCGCCCTCATTGATGCGCTGACGCGCCCAGCGCGCGCCGTTGCTTATTTCATGAAGCGCCTGTGCAACGGACTGCGCCCCGCCTGCATCATCCCCACCGCGCCGCCCGCCGCGCGCCGTCACGATGTCTGTACCGCGCCTGCGACCGCGTTCGCCGACACCTCCTAAACCGCGTTCATGCTCCAACTCAGTCTCCAAACCCCGCGCCAATCACCGATTCGCGCGGCGCCCCCACGCGCCCGCCATACAAGCCCTCGCGCGCCAAGCGCGCCCCATTGACCGCCGCGCTTTACCCGGCTCATGAATACCCAAGGAGCCACATGAACGAGCGCCAGCGCGATCTCTTCCTTTATCTCTGGTCGCGCCGGCGCACGACCGGCCCCGCAGCGATCGCACTGCGCGGCGCCATCATCGGCGCACTCGGCGGCGTCGCCTTCGCCGCCATCATGCTGGGCGCGGTCGGCGCTGACCGCGGCAGCTATACCGGCATTTCCGCGCTGCTGCCGCTGATCGAGCGCGGCGGGCTGCTGCTTGGTCTCGCGGTCCCCGCTTTCGCCTGGATCGGTTATCTCGGCGCCTCTCGCGTCTACGCTGCGCAAGAAGCGATGTACCAATCCATGCTCGCCGCCGGCGCCCGAGTGCCCGAGCAGAAGCCGGTGATGCAAGCGAGCGACCGCGGCCCCGCCATCGCCGTCGCCATCGCCGCGGCAATCATCGTCGGCTTCATCGTCATTCTTTTCATCATGTACTGGTGAGCCATGAAAGAGCGCGAGCAGGCAGCGTTTCTCTGGCAATGGACAGAACGCCGGCGCATCGGCAAACGCGGCGCACTCCTGTTTGGACTTGGCATTGGCGCTTTAGGTGGGCTCCTGTTCGCTGTCCTGATGCTCTACGCCATGACGGCGAATGGCGGCACGTTTGAAGTCTCCGACGACGTTGCGCCCTTCTTCCGCTGGCTTGCTGATCTCCTGGGCCCGACCGGCTTTCTGTTCGTCGTCGCCATTCCGCCGTTCGCGCTGCTTGGCGCCTTTCTGGCCAATCGCGTCTGGGGCATGCTGGAATCCCGCTACGTGGCGCTCATCCACGCCGGCATACGAATCCCCGACACGAAACCGCGCTGGAGCCTCAAGGATCGCGCTCCTGCGCTGGCGGTGCTCGGCGGCTTCATTCTGCTCGCGCTTTGGCTGCTGGGCATGCTGATCTGGGAAATCGAACACGGCGGACTCTAGTGCGCGGCTCAAGGGGGAAATCATGCTGAGACGCATTTCACATTTCATCGGCGCGCTCGGCGCGAGCGCGCTTCTGACCACGTCAAGCTTCGCGCAAGATGCCACGCACCAGGTCGCCAGCATCATCCATGCCGGCCGGCTCCTGGCGGACGCTTCCACCGGTCGCATCGCGAACGAACAATCCATCCTCGTCGACGCGAACGGCAATATCATCGGCGTCGAACCCGGCTACGTGACCCGCGACGGCGCGGAGATCATCGATCAGCGCAATCGCTTCGTGCTGCCGGGCCTGATCGACAGTCACGTCCATCTCACCGGTGAACTCGGCCCCGATCAGCTGATCGAGGAAGTGACGCTGACGTCTTCCGATGCCGCGTTACGCGGCGCCCAGCATGCACGCACGACGCTGCTTGCCGGCTTCACCACCGTCGCCGATCTCGGCGCTTACAACGACGCCATCTTCGCCCTTCGCCGCGCCATCGCCGAACGCCGTATCCCCGGCCCGCGCATCATCGCTTCGGGCTCCGCTATTACGCCGGACGGCGGCCACGGCGACGTCAACGGCTATGCGCCCGCCGTCAACGACGCGCTGCGCAGCCCTAGCGCCTGCTCCGGCGCCGACGATTGCCGCCGCGCCGTACGCCGTCAGATCCAAGCGGGCGCCGACGTGATCAAGATCACCGCAACAGGCGGCGTGCTTTCCAACACCGCGGCCGGCGTCGAGCAGCAGTTCAGCGATGCCGAGCTGCAAGCCATCGTCGAAGCGGCCCACGCCATGGGCCGTCGCGTCACCGCCCACGCACACGGCGCTGGCGGCATCAATGCAGCGCTCCGCGCCGGCGTCGATTCCATCGAGCATGGCTCCTACACCGATGAAGAATCCTTGCGCCTTTTCCGCCGCGGTAATGCGTACCTCGTGCCGACGATCCTCGCCGGCGTCACGGTCGAAGAAATGGCCGATGCCGGCGGCGTGCTGACGCCGGCGCAGGCAGACAAGGCGCGCGAAGTCGGCACGCGCATGCGCCAATCGATCCGCAATGCACGCCGCGCTGGCGTCAACGTCGCCTTCGGCACCGATACTGGCGTCTCGCGTCACGGCCTCAACGCGCGCGAATTCCAGTTCCTGGTTGAAGGCGGCTTTACGCCGATGCAGGCCATTCGCCTCGCCACGGTGGACGCCGCAGATCATCTGCAGCTTACCGGCGTCACCGGCCGCATCGCGCCGGGTTATGCAGCCGACATCATCGCCGTCGATGGCGATCCGACACAGGATGTAGCCACGCTGATGAACGTACGCTTCGTTATGGCGCGCGGGACAGTGGCGAAGGACGAGTAGTCGGCGAGCGAGAACACGGCTAAGCAGCGCTCATGCTCCGTGTCATCGCCCGAGGCGGCGCCGAAACGAAACCAGAAGCCGACGACGCACTCTGGTACGATCTGGAATCGCCGACCGACCAGGAAGAGGCGGAAGTCGAAGCTTGCCTTCGCATTGATGTGCCCATTCCAGCCGAGCGCGCGGCGTTCGAAGAATCCGCGCGCTTCTACGAAGAAGGCGAAGCGCTGCACCTGACGGCGACGTTGCTCGGCCGCCGCGACGAAGGTCCGCTCGTTTCTGGCGCGGTCACGTTCATCATCATCGGCGATAAACTCGTTACGGTCCGCACCATTCGTCCGCGCGCGTTCGAGATCGGCGAAAAGCGCGCTTCGGCGCGCATCGGTTCGGCCAAGACCGGCGCGGAGGTTGTCCTCGCCCTGCTCGAAGGCGCGGCAGAGCGGCTGGCGGACGTGCTCGCCGAACAAACGCGTGCGGCGGAGGCAATCTCGATCCGCACCTTCGACGAAACGGAGACGATCGATCTGCGCAAATCGCTGCGCGAGCTCGGCCGCATCGGCGCCATCGTCGCCTTGGTGCATGACGCCTTGTCGAGCATTCAGCGCCTCTTGGTTTACGCACGCGCCACCAAGAACAAGTATGGGCTCGATACGGGGCGCGTCTCCGCGCTCGCGCGCGACGTCGGCGAGCTTGAGCGCATTGCTGAATCGATGCAGCCGCGTCTTGCGTATTTGCAGGACGCAATGCTCGGCCTCATCAACGCGGCACAAACGAACGTGCTGAAAGCGCTTTCGCTTGCCACCATCGCCTTCGTTCCGCCGACGCTGATCGCTTCGATCTTCGGCATGAATTTTCAGCACATGACCTGGTTTCAAGAGCGGTGGGGGCCGTGGGTCGGCGTCGCGCTTATTTTAATCGCGCCGGCAC
>JAEYPY010000091.1 GCA_023410295.1 Pseudomonadota bacterium
CCAATAGCGAGCATATCCCGCTCATCAACCAGATCGGCTTCGGCGCCGCGCTGGCTCTTCTGCTCGGCAATATGTGGATCATGACCGCGCGGCGGCGATTCAGCCGCGGTTGATCAGCTCGCGCGGAAGCCGAAGCGATAGGGCGTGCGCTGTTCTTCGGGCCAATCGGTCCAGGGGCCGGGCGAGACGGCGACAAGACTGAAATTGCCGCGCGGGGTTTCGACGGCGGCTTCGTCCAGCGTGACTTCGCGTTCGCCGACGCCCTCGACCTCCACCTTGAGCCGAAGCCGCCCTGCCCAAACACAGCGCGCGTTCTGCGGGCAGCGGCTGTCTTCGACGACTTCGAGTGGACGCACGCGAAGGCCGTTGCCAAGATCAGCGGTCTCGCCGATGCCCGCCGCGACAACGCCCGGCGCGCGCAGCGCTTCGTCGCGCTGGGCGAGATCTTCGCGGATGTGCTGCGGCAGTTGTGAGATATCCGGGCTTGTCCCGCCCGTGGGTGAAGCACAGGCGGCGAGCATCAGGGCCGCAAACACAAACGCGCGCATACGACACTCCTTGTTTGGGACCTGATGCTCTGACAGCCGGGCTGAACGGCGGCTTATGAAGCCCGCGGCGCCATCACCATGACGACTTGGCGGCCTTCGAAGCGCGGCTCGTGCTCGACCTTGGCGATCGAGTCGAGTTCGGTGCGCATGCGCTCGAGCAGCTCCATGCCGAGATTGGTGTGCTGCATCTCGCGGCCGCGGAAGCGGAGCGTGACCTTCACCTTGTCGCCCTCTTCGAAGAAGCGGTGAATGGCCTTCATCTTCACTTCGTAATCGTGGTCGTCGATGTTGGGACGGACCTTGATTTCCTTGAGTTCGATCCGCTTGGCCTTCTTGCGCGTCTCGGCCTTCTTCTTCTGCTCCTCGAACCGGAATTTGCCGTAGTCGAGAATCTTGCAGACCGGGGGCACGGACTGGGGCGCCACCTCGACCAGATCGAGGCCGGCTTCGCGCGCGGCTTCGAGCGCCGCGGTGATCGGCATTTCCCCCTGCTTTTCCCCATGTTCATCGATGAGGAGCACGCGCGGGACGCCGCGGATCTCCTCGTTCACGCGCGGCCCATCCTTCGATGGCGGCGGCGCTGCGTATGGACGTCTAGCTATCGGGCCTTCTCCTGTCGCTGTTGATAAGACACGGCGAAGCCGCGCCCTGAAGGACGCGGACTCACCACAGGCAATATTGCGTGGGACGGCCCCGGCATCAAGCCGTTGCGGCTTGGCGGTAGACCCCGCAATTGCGGAGCTGGGCGTCGACCTGCTCGACCGGCAGGTCGGCGATGACGGCGGCGGTCATGGCGACGACGCCATGGCGGCCACGCGGGGCGACGCGCTCCGGGTTGTTGAGCGAAGAGAGGAAGACGAGGCACGGGGCGCCCGCCGCGGCGGCGACGTGCATCAGATCGACATCGTCGCCCACCGCGAAATCGGCGCGTTCGGCGAGACCGATGATCTGGAAGAGGTCGGGCCGCGTGACAAGGTTCTTGGCGGCGGGCTCGGCCTTGGCGATGGCAGCGCCGACTGGGCGCTCTTCCGTACCGCCAATGACGACCGGGGTCACGCCCTGGCGGGCGATCCGGCGGGCGAGATCGATATACTTCTCTTCCGGCCAACGGCGGTTGGGCTCGGCGTCCGAACCGCGCGGCAAGAGCAGCACATAGCGGTTGCGGATGGAGAAGTAGTCAGGCTTCAGGCGCGGTGGATCGCGCAGCACGCCGCGCACCCACGAAACGTCCGGCATGAGCGGCGATGTATCGGCGATGCCGGCAGCGGCGAGTTGGCCGGCATAGCGATCAAGCACGTGCAGCTGTGGACGTTCTGGATCGAGATAAGCGTGGCTGGCGCCGGGGATCGGCCCGGACCATTTCGGCGGCCACGGGCGCATGCCGTTGAAGTAATTCTTCGTGCGGCTCGATCCTTCGAGATCGTAAATCATGTCGTACTTGGCCGCGCGGATGCGAGCGATGAGTTTGGTGATCGCTTGCGCCTCGGTCGGCTTGCCGTCGGCTTCCACCGTATCGAAGTAGGGCGCCTTCTCCGCCAGATCCTTGTTCGTTTCGGTGGTGAGCAGCGTGATGCGCGCGCCGACATGGGCTTCGCGGATGCGCTGCGCCGCGGCGAGCGATTGCACGAACTCGGCAACGCCGCCGAGTTGAATCACCAGCACGCGCTTGGGCGCGTCCGCTTCGTTCTTGGAGGAGCCGGCCTTGCGCCAGGGAATCATCTCGCTTCTCCCACCACGATCATAACACGGGCGACGCTTCGCGCTTGCCCGCGCGCTCGCCCGCCTCCGCCAGGGCACGCCGGTAAACCGCCATTGTGGCGGTTTGCAGCGCTGTTTTCGAATAAAGCGTCCGCGCCCGGTCGCGCCCCTTCGCGCCCATCTCGGCGCGCTTTTCGGGGCCGCAATCGATCATGCGTTCGATCGCGCCAGCCAGCGCGTTGACAACGCCTGGCGGCACGAGAAAGCCCGTTTCGCCTTCGACCACCGTTTCGGTGTAGCCGCCCAGATTGGTCGCGATCACGGGAACGCCCATGGCTTGCGCCTCCACCGCGCCGCGTCCGAACGCTTCCGGCTCGATCACCGGGAACACGGCGAAATCAGACGCAGCGAGCGCCTCAGGCATTTGCCTCAAGTGACCGGCGATGACCACCACGTCGCGCAGTCGGTTCTTTTCTATCGCCGCTTTCATTTCATTGACGTAGGCCAGCCGCCCCTGCGCGTCGCCGGCGATAACGAGCTTCACCGCGCCCGGTTTCCGGCGCTCCACAATCGCGAGCGCCGCCAGAAGTTCGAGTTGACCTTTCCAGCGTGTGAGGCGAGCTGGCGCGATGATGACGACGCGCGGATCGTCCGGCGTTAGGCCCCATTGAGTACGGAGCGCCGCCACGTCTTCGGTCTTGATGCGGTCGGGATCGAACAGCGCAAGGTCGACGCCGCGCGGAATCGCGATGAGCCGCTCAGGATCGACGTTGTAATGTTCGAGGATATGCTCGCGCGTGTATTCGGAATTGGCGATCACGAGCCCACCGCGGGCCATCACCGAATTGTAGAAGCGCTTCAGCGGTGATCGCGCATTGTAAATGCCATGAAACGTGGTGACGAAGCGCGCGCCGCTGAGCTTTGCTGCGAGCAGCGCGCTCCAGGCCGGCGCGCGCGAGCGGGCGTGAATGATTTGAACGCCGCGCGTTTCAACGATGCGCTTCATGCGCAACGCGTTCTGAATGAGCGTGATGGGATTTTTCGAATTGACCGGAAGGCGGATCAATTCGCCGCCGGCCGCCTCAAGGTCCGGCTCGAGGCGGCCGCCGGCGCTAGCGACCAAAGCGAGCCCCCCGGCGCGGCTGATCGCTTCGGCCATTTCAACCGTGGTCCGCTCGACGCCGCCAGCGTTAAGCTCAGGCGTGACTTGCAGAACTGTCAGGATGTGACCTTCTTGCAATGGTGTACCGCCAGCCGGGTCCCGCCGTTTCGGGCTAAAGCCATGTTTGATAACGGTTTTGCTTAGCGAGGCGCTAATATTCATTAAATGCGCGTTGTTGCGCCTCACAAAGCCGCCAGAATTCGCCTCTGCGTAGAAGCCGGGTTCGGCCAAAACGAGGCCGGGCCGCGTCGCCGCTGCGGATAGAGCCCTCGCCCGCTGAGCGAACGGCTTGGATTTGCCGCGACCTTCGGGCATCGCTGAATGGCTGTCCGCGGGGAGCACGACCAAAATGATGAAAGCTGCAGCCGCCCTGATCCTGCCGTTCGCGCTCCTGGGGGCGCTCCCGGCTTATGCACAGGACGACGACCGCTACGCCCGTTGCGTTGCGCTGATCGATGATGACGCCGAGCGCGCCTATGAGGAAGGCATGGCCTGGGCGGCCGAGGGCCAGATCCTCGGCGGCTATCGCTGTGCGGCGCTGGCTCTGGTGGCGCAAGGACGGTCCGAGGAAGGCGCGCGGCGGCTGGAGTCGCTGGCCAGCGCTTCAAACCCACAACAGGGCGGCTTGCGCGCCGAACTCTTCTACCAGGCCGGCAATGCCTGGCTCCTGGCGCGCGATCCTGCCCACGCCCGCAGCGCCTTTACGCGCGCGATCGCGACCGTCGCGCCCGACGCCGAGCAGATGCCGGACCTCTTGATCGACCGCGCCCGCGCCTACGCCATGGAAGGCGATTATCGCCACGCCGAGGAAGATCTCTCCGCCGCGCTCGACAAGCGGCCGGACGATGCGTTGGCGCTGCGGCTGCGGGCGACGGCGCGGATGCGCCAGAGCGCGTTCCAGCTCGCAGAAGCCGACGCTCTCGCCGCGACACGGGCTGAACCCGATAACGTCGATAACTTCCTCGTCCTCGGCCACGTGCGCGAAAGCATCCGCACCGGGCGGCCGGTGGAGGAGCAGTAGGCTTACGAAGCCGCGATCTGGCGTAGGTCCCAGCTGGCGGTGCGGATGTTGTCGACTTTCCAGCGATCGTCTTCCCACACAAGATCGTAGATCACTTCGTTCTGTTCGCCGAGATTAGTGAAGCTTGCGCGCACCACCGCGTGGCTGGCTTCCACCAGACCGTCCGTCGTGACCTGGATATTGCTCAGTTCGTAATCCTGCGCATCGATGAGCGGATCGAAATCGAGAATGGGTTCGCCGCTCACCTGCGAGCGCGCCACCATGGCTTCGAGCTGCGCCCAGAGCGCGTTGGACCAGGGCGCCTGCTCGCGGAATGGCGGCAGCGTCGCGCCTTCGGTCAAATACGGCTCGTAAAGCTGACGTACGACGGCGGCGGGGTCCGTGATCGCGCGCGCGCCACCATCAGCCGGTGTTGCGGTGTCTTGCTGCGGCGGCGTGCATGCGGCCATGAGCGCAGCCGCTCCCATCCCCGCCAGAAGCGTGCGTCGGTGCATCCCTCGTCTCCCTCACCCGGGAGACTGGCGCATATGTCCGCCAGGCGCCACCCCTGGCGGGCTAGCGTCAGGAAGTTCCTCTCACCCAGCGCACGGCCGGATCGTTGAAATCAACGACATCGGCCAGTTCAAAAACATCGCGATAGCCGTAGCCGTAGAGGTTGATGAACGTTTGAATGTTGAGCGCGAGCTCCATGCGCTTGAGGATTACGGGCTCGGCGTTGTTGGAGAAGTTGTTGTTGCAATAAATGAGAATGCGCACGTTCGGATCGCGCAGCGCCGCGGCGAGGCTCTGGTCGGTGAAATCC
The DNA here is from genome assembly GCA_023410295.1 of Pseudomonadota bacterium. Taxonomy (GTDB): domain Bacteria; phylum Pseudomonadota; class Alphaproteobacteria; order Caulobacterales; family Aquidulcibacteraceae; genus Vitreimonas. The sequence continues at coordinate 5,232 of JAEYPY010000091.1, forward strand.
GTGAATGGCAGATTGATCGCGCCGGCGATGTGGCCCTGCGCATAAGCATCGGCGGAGCGCGCATCGAGGATGATGGTGTTGGGCTCGCGCGCCATGCGCTGGAAATCCGCAAGATCGACGAGCCGTTCGGCGCGATAGGCTTCGACCTCGCGCGTCAGATTGTTGAAGCCGCGATAGTCGATCTGCGCCGCTGAAGACGGCGTCCCTTTCTGCTGAGCGATGGCGAGCGGAATGGCGGTGAGCGTGAGCGCGGCGAAGCCGGCGATGATAAACGCGCGCATGGGGTATCCTCCCACGCACAAGCAAGCGCGCCGGCTGCGGCGTTATTGCGGCGAATTGTTCGCAGCGTTGAGGAGCATGGGCAGGCCGACGGCGTACATGCCCCCGATCAGGAGCCCGACAGGCATGCCCATCAGAGCGCCCACGTAACCATTGCCCAGCCGCTCGCCCCAATCGAGGCCGCGGCCCCAAAGGCGCACGAAAAAACCGAGTGCCCCGCCGATGAGGCCGCCAGCGCCGCCGTGGTTCCAGCCGACGATGCAGAGCGCGATCATGCCGGCGAAGGCGGCAAAGGTGAGCACCAGTCTCAGCCCCACAGGTCTTTCACTCCGTCCCCCTCGCGCGGACCGCGAGTCAGCGCGCTCTCATGGCAGGCCGAGCGGCCTTGCTGCAAGCGTCGGCGGCGCCAATGGCGATTTAGGGGCGCGATTTTCTTAACTCGGCCGGTCCAGCAGGAGCACGCACGAGGCCATGTGCTCGTTGCGGACGACGCGGGCGCGCTGAACGATAGAGGCGGCCCGGCGGCGCACGTAGGGGCCCGGATTATCGGCGCGCCAGCGGTTGGGGCTCGGCAACACGGCGGCGAGACGCGCGGCTTGCAGCGGCGTCAAGTCCGCGGCGGAAACACCGAAGCGCGCGCGCGCGGCGGCCTCGATGCCGAAATTGCCATCGCCCCATTCGGCGACGTTGAGATAATGCTCCATGATGCGCCGCTTCGGCCACATGAACTCGATCAGCGCCGTGAAATAGGTCTCAAAGCCTTTGCGCACCCAGGAGCGCTCCGGCCAGAGGAAGAGGTTCTTCGCCGTCTGCTGGCTGACGGTGGAGCCCCCGCGCATGCGCCCGCCCCGCGCGTTCGATTCAAGCGCGTCCTGAATCGCTTCGACATCGAAGCCGTCGTGCGTGCAGAAGTTCGCATCCTCGGCGGCGATAACCGAACGCACGATGTGCGGCGACATGCGGTTGAGCGGCACCGGATGGTGGCGGATGGTCTGACCTTCCGCGGCGCGCTGCATCATCAGCATCGTCGATGGCGCGTCGATGAAGAGATAAACGCCCGCCCACGTCACCGGCATCAGTACGAAGGCGATGAAGATGACGCTGAGCGTGGTGATGACGAGACCGTAGCGCTTGCGGCGCTTGATGCGGCCAAGATCGAGATCGAGATTGATGCGGGCGTCGCGCGCGCGGCGGCGATCGTCGCGCGTGACGCGACGCGGCATCGGGATGTCGGGCTCGCCGAAATCGGCGAAGGTGGAATCGGTCGGCCTGTTCTCGTCCACGCTCGTCTGCCTTGCCGCGCGTTCGGGCGTGCGCGGCGGAGGCTCATACAAGGGCTCTTCGGCGACGGGCGCGCTTTCTTGCGGCGGCGCGGTGACAATACGTGGCGGCGGCGCCGGTTCCGGCGGCGGCTCCGGCGCAGGCGGCTGATAAGGGTCGGGCGGCGGCTCGTTCGGCGGGGGCTCAGG
>JAEYPY010000155.1 GCA_023410295.1 Pseudomonadota bacterium
TGGCGATCGAAGAAGGCTCGAGGATCATAGTTGCTGGATTGCGCAACAGCGGTTCCGGCCGAGAGAGCGACAATGAGGCTCGCGATGATGGCGGACGACTTCATGGGAGCAACCTTTCCTTGCAGGGCACTCGAGGCGCTATGACCTGAGGGCGCGTTATAGCTCATGTGCAGCACCGCATCTCGATGCCCCATCAGAGCTAGTGCCGGTCTGGGGATGGCGCCAGTTATGCGTCGCTAGCTTTGGCTAAGCCTTGTTAAGCGGCGCTGCGCTAGCGGCTTACGCGCACCGGGGCGCGCAGCGAAGTGCACACTTCACATGCGATGATAGGCACTGAGTAAGCCGTTGCTATCCTCGAACAATCGCGCGCATGAGCGATACTGCGCACCATGCCGTGCGCTATTCGGTACCGGCCGAGACAACGTTTAGCGCGAGTTTGCATGGCTTTACTCGCCGTCGCACCGGCTCATCGTTAGCTTCAATAAGGGACATACGAGCCGTCCCGGTTGGAAGCTTCGCGGAGCAGAGCCATGAACACAGCGCACCACGACACATTCCACTGCGGGAACCCACGTACCGATCGCTCCTGCCGTGATCGGGACTTTTATGCGGTATTGCTCGGCATGGCGGGGCACGATCTGCGCCAGCCACTGCAGGTGCTCCAATGCACGCACGACTGGTTTGTGCGTCACCTCGATCATGATCTGGCTAAGATGCAGTTGGCCAAGGCTCAGCTGGATCGAGGGCAGCACGCAATCTCTCTCATCTCCGAGCAGCTCGATCGCCTCATCACCGCTATGAGGCTCTACGATCAGACGTCGAACATGCGCCTGTCGGAGATTCCGCTAGGGCCGGTCCTCAGGCGGATCGTCGATGAGAACCGGGATCTGGCCGCGCATCGCCGTGTCGGCCTCCGCTTTCGGAAGCCCCGCACGCACATCCTGAGCAATGAGGTCGTCCTCGAGGGCATCATCAGAAATCTCGTGCGCAATGCCATCAAGTACACGCCTCCCGGACATGACATACTGATCGGATGCCGCAGCGTCGGATCGCACGTTCGAATCGACATCTGCGACACCGGCATCGGAATGGCGCCACACCAGGTGCCGCAAGCATTCGAGGCCTTCAGGCGATTGGATAACGAGACCGCTGACGGCCTCGGGTTGGGTCTGTTCGTGGTCCGCCGCGCCGTCGCCCTCCTCGGGCATCGGATCGACGTCCGCTCGGAAGTGGGGAAAGGTTCCCGGTTCTCGATCCTGGCGCGTCGCGGAACCGGCTGACCGCTCGGCTGCGCCGGCAATCGTCCAGCCTGCAAGATTTAACATCGCCTAACTGGAACGCCGCTGCCGTGTGCGCATCTATGAACTGGGTGAAACGCCAGAGAAGCCACCAGGGAACGGTGAGTCAGACAAAAATGCTAAAAGAGACAAGGCACGGAAAAACAGCAATCGTTACGGGGTCTTCGCGGGGGATCGGGGCGGCCATCGCACGCCGTCTGGCCTTGGATGGTTTTTCCGTGGTTCTGACCTTCGTTCGCGACAGCACCGCGGCGAATGGACAGGTAGCTGACATACGCGCCGCGGGCGGCCGAGCGACCGCCGTGCAGGCCGATGTGAGCGATGCGGATCAATTCGAGCAGCTGTTTGACGAAGCCGAGGCTGCGTTTGGGGGCAGCGACGTGCTCGTCAACAACGCCGGTCTTATGCGGCTTGCCCCGATCGTCGACGCGCTGGACAGCCAATTCAACGATCAGATCGCCGTCAACCTCCAGGGCGCATTCAACGGCATGCGTGAGGCCGGCAAGCGCCTGCGTTCGGGAGGACGCATCATCAGCATTTCATCGAGCATCGTCGGCCTCTATCTGCCGACATTCGGCATCTACGCGGCGACCAAGTCCGCGATCGAAGCCATGACGCGCATCCTCGCCAAGGAGTTGCGCAGCAGGGGCATCACCGTGAATGCCGTGGCACCCGGCCCGGTCGTAGCTGACGCCATCCTCAGCGGACAATCACCAGAAGTCGCGGAGCAGCTTGGCCAGCTCGGATTGGCAGAGCGTCTCAGTGAGGTCGACGATATCGCCTCGGTCGTCGCCTTCCTCGCCAGTTCGCAGGGCTCCTGGATAAACGGCCAGATTTTGAGAGCGGACGGCGGCCTCGTCTGAGACCAACCTCATGGCTCTCGAGCATGGACGTTGAATAGAGAGAAATTACAGAAAAGGAGTGATCATAGCCATGTCCCAACACGCAGAGCCCACAGCGACCGGGGGCGGCCGTGCGCCCTCTTTGAAGGTGACGCGGCGCGCCGCGATACAAGCAGCGGCAAGCGCGATGGCCTTTGCCCGGGCGACGCCGTCCTCAGCACAACAGGCGGCGGCGCCAGCCGCAACCATCGAGGAGAAGATAACTATCCGCCTGGTCGTGAACGGTCAGGCGCGCACGCTCTCTATCGACCCGCGCCAATCCATTCTCGATGTCTTGCGCGAGACACTGGTTCTGACCGGCACGAAGAAGGGCTGCAATGCGGGCGCGTGCGGCGCCTGCACGATTCTGCTGAATGGACAGCGGATCAATTCGTGTCTTGCGCTGGCCGTGATGCACGATGGGGCGGAGATCACGACGATAGAGGGCCTCGCCAAGGGAGACGATCTCCATCCCTTGCAACAGGCCTTCATCGACCGCGAGGGGTTCCAGTGCGGGTACTGCACGCCCGGCCAGATCATGTCCGGCGTCGCCTGCATCTCCGAAGGCCATACAGGATCGCCGGACGAGATCAAAGCCTGGATGAGCGGCAACATCTGTCGATGTGGCGCCTATGCCGGCATTGTCGAGGCCATCTCCGAGGTCGCGAAGGAGGGTTAGCCATGGTTCCGTTCAGCTTGCAGAAGGCCGCTGGAGTCGCCGATGCGATTTCCGCTGGCGCTGCGGGAGGCCGCTACATCGCTGGCGGCACAACCCTCGTCGACCTCATGCGCGAAGAAGTCGAGCAGCCGGGCCGCCTGATCGATATCAACGCGCTTCCCTTGAAGCGCATCCACGTCGAAGGTGACGACCTTGTCATCGGCGCTCTCGTTACGATGTCGGAGTGCGCCGCGCATTCCGATGTTCGACGCCTGCAGCCTGTGATTTCGGAATCGCTCCTCGAAGGTGCTTCGCCGCAGCTCCGCAATCTCGCGACAATGGGCGGCAATTTACTCCAGCGGACGCGCTGCCCCTACTTCCGTATGCGGGATGCCGGCTGCAACAAGCGCACACCCAACTCGGGCTGCTCGGCCCTCGATGGCCATCATGGCAATCACGCGCTACTCGGTACGAGCAGCCACTGCCTTGCGACCCACGCGTCGGACGTCGCAGTGGCTCTGGTCGCACTCGATGCCACGATGCATGTGCTCGGCCCCAACGGCGAACGCAGTTTTCCGGTCGAGGATCTGTTCCGCCTTCCGGGGACCACCCCGCATATCGAGCACACGCTGCTCCCCGGCGAGCTCATCATCAGCATCCATGTGCCAGTTGGCACGCACGCGAGGAAGGCGCGGTATCTCAAGGTGCGCGATCGCTCATCCTACGAGTTCGCGGTGGTGTCCGCGGCAGCCGCGATCGACATCGAGAAGGATGTCATCCGGTCGGTTCGGATTGCCTGCGGTGGTGTCGGAACGAAGCCGTGGCGCATGCGCGATACCGAGAAAGCGCTGATCGGCCGGCCAGCGGATCGTGCGTCGTTCGAGCAGGCCGCGCGCCTGTCGCTCAATGGTGCACAGCCCCGGGCCGGTAACGCATTCAAGATGGAACTCATGCCCGCGACGATCGTCCGGGCGCTCGAACTGGCGAGGGATGTGGCATGAACCCGCAAGTCATCGGAAAGCCGCTTCCGCGCGTCGACGGCCGCGCAAAAGTGACGGGCGCCGCACGCTATGCGGCCGAATTCAACCAGCCCAATCAGACTTATGCTGTGATCGTTTCGAGCACCATAGGGCTCGGACGCATTACGGCGATCGATGCGACGCCGAGTGAGCGGCTGCCGGGCGTCCTTGCCATCATAAGCCATCTCAACGCCCCGCGCCT
>JAEYPY010000250.1 GCA_023410295.1 Pseudomonadota bacterium
GCCCGCGCCCGTGCGCCGCGCGCCGCCGCCGGAGCGCAGCTATGACCGCGCCGAGCTTCGCGAACCGCCACGCAGCGAAGGCGGCCGCGCCCGCGCGCTGATCCTGGTCGCCCTGCTTGGCGGCGCAGCGCTTTTGGGCGGTCTCTACTTTGGCGGCGGCATGTCCGATTTCGGCACACAGGCCCCGCAAGAGCAGGTTGAGGACATCTCACCCGCGCCGGATCCGGCCTCGACCGAGTTCGCCGAAGCGCTCGATGAGCCGGTCGGCGTGCCGATCGACACCAATTCTGCAACGCCGGCGCCCGCGCCCGAGCGCCGCGCCGAGCGCCGCGAAGTCGAACCCGCGCCGCGCCGTGAACCGGAACGCACAGTCGCACGCAACGAAGAACCGGAAGCGCCGACGCCTGCGCCGCGCACGTCATGGACTGGCAGCGGCGGGCCGGTTTCGCTGTCGCCCGGCAGCGGCGGCACGCAGGTCGCGTCGAACACCACCAATCCTTCGACGTCCAATCCGGCGCTTTCCATCGCGCCGCCGACGCCAGTTTCAATCCCCACGTCCACCACCCCGCGCACGACACCGACGGCGCCGCGCGGTTCGGTGGTGTGGGCGCAGCGGCCCTCGGCGCGCCGCTTGGCTGATCTTTATCCCTCGCGCGCGCTGCAGGCCGGCGTAGGCGGGCGGGCCGAGCTCGATTGCAGCGTCCGCGGCGATACGACTGTGGCCTGCACCGTCGCCAGCGAAAGCCCGGCCGGCATGGGCTTCGGCCGGGCCGCTCTCAGCGCGGCGAACTCCTACCGCGCCCGCGGCACCCTGAGCGACGGCGCCAGCGCCACCGGCGCCCGCACCCGCATCGTGGTGCAGTTCCAAGCGCCGGAATAAGCGTCCCATTTCAGCACAAATAGCCCGCCGGCGCGCCGAGCGCGGGCGGAAAGTCATGTTGTGGCAACAACTTAGGAGACGGCCGTTCGATTTCGCTTGCCTGCGGTTCCGTGCGATATTAGAGTGATATCATTCTGATGGCATGAGAGGGTATGTCATGACCGCTGCCGCGCTGAACCACACGCAAGAGCGCAAAGCCAATACATCCAATGGCGGGCTGATGCTGCTCGTCGCCCTGGTGCTTATGGGCATTCTGATATGGCAACTGATCGAGCTCATCCGCTACGAGAACGGCGCTACTGGGCTGATCGTGGTGGTCGGCTCACTCGTCTGGCTCGGGATCCTGGTCGGCTTCTACACGCTGCAGCCCAATGAGGCCGCGGCGGTCACTCTCTTCGGCAACTACAAGGGCACCGACCGCACGCCCGGCCTGCGCTGGGTGCTGCCCTGGTACACGAAGAAAAAAATCTCCCTGCGCGTGCGCAACGTCACCGGCGAAAAGCTCAAGGTGAACGACAAGCGCGGCAACCCGATCGAAATCGCCGCCGTCGTGGTCTGGCGCGTCACTGATACGGCGCAAGCGCTGTTCGACGTCGATCATTATCAGACCTTCGTCGACATCCAGATCGAGACTGCGGTGCGCGAGATCGCCTCGCACTTCTCCTACGATCACGCCGAGCACGAAGAGCCGACGCTGCGCGGCGACGCCGATCAAGTCTCAGCGCTGTTGCGCGAGAAGCTGCAAGAACGCGTCGCGGTGGCCGGTGTGGTGATCGACGAAACCAAGCTCAGCCACCTGGCGTACGCGCCCGAAATCGCCAGCGCCATGCTGCGGCGCCAGCAAGCCGAAGCCATCCTTGCGGCGCGTCAGAAGATCGTGCAAGGCGCGGTGGAAATGGTCGAGCACGCGCTCAACCAGCTTTCCGAACGCGATGTCGTCACGCTCGACGACGAGCGCCGCGCCACCATGGTCTCAAACCTGCTGGTCGTGCTCTGCTCGGACCGCGACGCCCAGCCGGTGGTCAACACAGGGTCGCTCTACCAGTAGCGCGTCATGGCCGGCGATCGAAAAGCCTTCGCCCTGCGCATCGATCCAGCGCTCTACAACGCGGTTGCAAGGCTCGCGTCAGCTGAGTTGCGCAGTGTCAACGCTGAGATCGAATGCCTCTTGCGCGAGGCGCTGAAAACCCGCGGGGTGAAGCTCGCGCCGGCCGATCCAAACAACGACGACGAGAACAAGGACGGGGGAACGTGATGTCCAAGACCAACAAGTCGATCATCTTCCTGGTGCTGACTTTCGCCATCAGCTGGGGCGTCACGCTGGGCGCGCATTATAGCGGGCTGCGCGAAACACTGAGCCCTGTTGTGGTGCTGATGGCCATGATGGCCGGGCCCGCCATCGCCGCGCTCATCTGCGCGTTCGCGTTCGAAAAGGGACGTCGCATTGAGGCGCTTGGCCTCAAGTTCAAGCCGAACCTTTGGTGGGTTTGGGCGTGGCTTATCCCGCTTGCGCTGGCGGCGCTCTCCGTTGCGGCGACGCTGCTGCTCGGCGGCAAGGCGTACATCGATCCCGGCCAAGCCGCGCTTGCCGCCGCCGAAGCGGCTGGCCAGGACGTCAGCCAAGTGCCGCCCATGCTCGTCAGCACCTGGTTTCTCGTCGCCGTCTCCGCAGTTGTCGGCGCGCTTATCAACACGCCGATCCTCACCTTCACCGAAGAGCTCGGCTGGCGCGGTTATCTGCATGACCTCTGGCGTCCCGCCGGGTTCTGGCGCGCCTCGATTGGCACGGGGGTCATCTGGGGCTTCTGGCACTTGCCGGCGATCATGCTCTACGGCCTCAACTACCCAAGCGCGCCGCTCATCGGTGTGGGCCTCTTCATCCTCTGGTGCGCACTACTTTCGCCGATCATGACACTGATCCGCGACCGCGGCGGCTCGGTTTGGGCGGCCGGCATCACCCACGGCACCATCAACGCGATCGCCGGCCTCACGATCCTGTCGATCCAAGAACCGAACTTTCCCTGGAACGGCCTCGTCGGCATCGGCGGCTTCGTCGCGCTGGCGCTGGGCGTGCTCTTAGCAGCGGTGCTCAACCGCCCCGCCCTTGCACCCAAGGCGGCTGAGGCTTAGGTACGCGCGATCCGCTAAATGGATCGATTCTGGACGCCCTGAATGGGCGGGCGAGCGCGCGCATGCCGAAACGAACGGACATCAATTCTATCCTGATCATCGGCGCCGGCCCGATCATTATCGGCCAAGCGTGTGAGTTCGATTATTCCGGCGTGCAGGCGGTCAAGGCGCTGAAAGCCGAAGGCTACCGCGTCATTCTCGTCAACTCGAACCCGGCGACGATCATGACCGATCCGGGCTTGGCTGATGCAACGTACGTCGAGCCGATCACGCCGGAAATGGTCGAGAAGATCATCGAAGCGGAAAAGCCGGACGCGATCCTGCCGACCATGGGCGGGCAAACAGCGCTGAATTGCGCGCTCGATCTCGATCGCTCGGGCGTGCTCGCCAAGCACGGCGTCGAGATGATCGGCGCTAAGGCCGACGTCATCGAAAAAGCCGAACACCGGATGAAATTCCGCGACGCAATGGACAAGATCGGGCTGGAGAGTCCGCGCTCGCGCCTCGTCAACACGATGGAGCAAGCGCTTGAGGCGCTTGACCACGTGCAGCTGCCTTCGATCATCCGCCCGTCGCTGACGCTCGGCGGTTTGGGCGGCGGCGTCGCTTACAATGTCGAAGAGTTCAAGGAGATCGTCGAACGCGGTCTTGCCGCCTCGCCTATCACCGAAATTCTCGTCGAAGAAAGCATTATCGGCTGGAAAGAGTACGAGATGGAGGTGGTCCGCGATAAGGCGGACAATTGCATCATCATCTGCTCGATCGAGAACATCGATCCGATGGGCGTGCACACCGGTGATTCCATCACCGTCGCGCCGGCGCTGACGCTGACCGACCGCGAATATCAGATCATGCGCAATGCGAGCATCGCCGTGCTGCGCGAGATTGGCGTGGAAACCGGCGGCTCGAACGTGCAGTTCGCCGTCAATCCGCAGACCGGCCGCATGGTCGTGATCGAGATGAACCCGCGCGTCTCGCGCTCTTCGGCGCTGGCGTCGAAGGCGACGGGCTTTCCGATCGCCAAGGTCGCGGCGAAGCTCGCCGTCGGCTATACGTTGGATGAAATCGCCAACGACATCACCGGCGGCGCGATGCCGGCGAGCTTCGAGCCGACGATCGATTACGTCGTCACCAAAATTCCGCGCTTTGCCTTTGAGCGCTTCGCCGGCAGCGACACGACGCTGACCACGAGCATGAAGAGCGTCGGCGAAGCCATGGCCATCGGCCGCACCTTCCAGGAGAGCCTGCAGAAAGCGCTGCGCTCGCTCGATACCGGCCTCGTGGGGCTCGATGAAATCCAGATCGAAGGCGCCGCGGACGAAGACCAAGGCCGCGCCGCCGTACGCGCGCGCCTGGTGACGCCGAAGGCGGATCGCCTGCTCGTCGTCGCCGAAGCGCTGCGCCGCGGGCTGAGCGTCGAAGAGATCTGCGCCGCTTCGCACTATGATCCGTGGTTCGTGCGCCAGATCGCCGAGATCATCGCCACTGAAGCTGAAATCCGCGCCAACGGCTTGCCGAAGGACGCCGAGGGCTTCCGCGCCATCAAGGCACAAGGCTTTTCCGACGCACGCCTCGCCAAGCTCACCGGCCAACGCGAACGCGATGTGCGCGCCGCGCGCCGCAAGCTGGGCGTGCGGCCGCAATTCAAGCGCATCGACTCATGCGCCGCCGAATTTCGCGCCACCACGCCCTACATGTACTCGACCTACGAGTTTCCCGCGTACGGCCAGCAAGAGCCGGAGTGTGAAGCCGATCCCTCGGACGCCAAGAAGATCATCATTCTCGGCGGCGGCCCCAACCGCATCGGCCAGGGCATCGAGTTCGATTATTGCTGCTGCCACGCTGCGTTCGCGTGCGCCGAGATCGGCGTCGAGTCGATCATGGTCAACTGCAACCCGGAAACGGTGTCGACCGACTACGACACTTCCGATCGTCTGTATTTCGAACCGCTCACCACCGAAGACGTGCTCGAAATCGTCGAAACGGAAAAGTCGCGCGGCACGGTCGAAGGTCTCATCGTGCAATTCGGCGGGCAGACGCCGCTGAAGCTCGCCCAACCGCTCGCCGATGAAGGCGCGCCGATCCTCGGCACCAGCGTCGACGCCATCGACCTTGCCGAAGACCGGGACCGCTTCCAGGCGCTCCTGCGTAAAATCGGTTTGAAGCAGCCAGAAAACACCATCGCCGGATCGCTCGACGCCGCGCGCGCCGCCGCGGGCAAGATCGGCTATCCGGTTATGCTGCGGCCTTCTTATGTGCTCGGCGGCCTGGCCATGCGCATCGTCCACACCGAGGAAGAACTCAACGATTACGTCGCGCAAATCTCGCGTGCGCTCGGCGGGCCGAGCGAACTGGTCGTCTCCGAAAAGCGCCCGCTGCTGGTTGATCGCTATCTGCGCGACGCCATCGAAGTCGATGTCGACGCCATCTGCGACGGCGAAGACGTGTTCGTCGCCGGCGTCATGGAGCACATCGAGGAAGCCGGCGTGCACTCCGGCGATAGCGCCTGCGCGCTGCCGCCCTACTCCCTCGACAAGAAGATCGTCGCCGAGATTGAAGAGCAGACGAAGAAGCTTGCGCTCGCGCTCGACGTACGCGGCCTCATCAACATTCAGTTCGCCGTGAAGGACGGCGACATCTACATCCTCGAAGCCAACCCGCGCGCCTCGCGCACGGCGCCCTTCGTCGCCAAGGCCATCAATCGGCCGATCGCCGCCGCCGCCGCCAAGGTCATGGCCGGTGTGAAGCTCAGCGAACTGAAACTCGACCGGCCGTCGAAAGACCACGTCGCGGTGAAGGAAGCCGTCTTCCCGTTCGCGCGCTTCCCCGGCGTCGATCCCGTGCTCGGCCCGGAGATGCGCTCGACGGGCGAAGTCATGGGCCTTGATCGGAATTTCGAAGCCGCCTTCGCCAAGAGCCAGATCGCCTGCGGTGTCTATCTGCCGACCGAGGGCCGCTGCTTCGTCTCGGTGAAGAACCTAGACAAGCCGGCGCTCGTGCCAATCGCGCGCGACCTCATGGAACTCGGCTTCCGCATCATGGCCACCGGCGGGACCGCCGATTACCTGACCGAGCACGGCATCGAAGTGGAACGCGTGAACAAGGTCGCCGAGGGGCGGCCCCATATCGTCGATGCGATGAAAAACGGCGACGTCCAACTCGTCTTCAACACCACCGAAGGCGCGCAATCCTACCGCGACAGCTTCTCCATCCGCCGTACCGCGGTCACGCAGAATATCCCCTATTACACGACCATGTCCGGCGCGCGGGCCTCGATTCAGGCCATTCGTCGCCTGAAAACGGGGGCGCCCCTAGGCGTTCGGGCCCTTCAGGCCTATGCTTGACGGCTGGCCGGACCAGGCACACCTTTCTTTCTGAGACGGAATTTCACAGCACCCCATGGAAAAAATACCAATGACCGCCGAGGGTTATCAGGCCCTCGACGCTGAACTGAAGCGTCTGAAGACGGAAGAGCGCCCGGCGGTGATCCAGGCGATCGCTGAAGCGCGCGACCACGGCGACCTCTCGGAGAACGCCGAGTATCACGCCGCCAAGGAGCGCCAGGCCTTCATTGAAGGCCGCCTCGCCGAGCTTGAGGACAAGCTCGCCCGCGCCCAGGTGATCGACGTTTCTAAGCTCTCCGGCAAGCAGGTGAAGTTCGGCGCGACCGTCAACCTGATCGACGAAGATTCCGGCGATAAATCAAAGTACAAGATCGTCGGCGAAGACGAGTCCGACGTCAAAGCCGGCAAGATCTCCATCACCTCCCCGATCGCCCGCGCGCTGATCGGCAAGGAGGAAGGCGACGTCGTCGAGGTCATGGCCCCCGGCGGCCCGAAATCGTACGAGATCGTCAAGGTGAAGTACCTCTGACGCGGACGCGGAGCGGGCCTGATGCGGAGCGTCGGCTATCAGCCTGCGGAGGCGTTGAGCGTTTGGGCCGTCTCGGACGGGCGCGCTGGGATTGAAAACCAGGCGCTCGGCTTGGCCGAAGCGATCGGCCGGCGCACGGAAATCATGCTCACGCCCAAGCGCGTGCAGTTGCGCACGCCGTGGCGCTGGCTGCCGTCGGGGTTTGTGCCGGCGCCACGACAGGCGCTCTCGGTCGGCTCCGACGCCATCGGCCCGCCGTGGCCGGACATTTTCATCGGCTGTGGCCGTACCTCGATCCCGTTCGCGCTCGGCATCAAGGAATGGTCGCGCGGCAAGACCTTCGTGGTTCAGCTGCAGGACCCGCGCGTCAATCCGCGCGAGTTCAACGTCGTCATTCCGCCGATCCACGATGGGCTCGAAGGCCAGAACGTGCTGCCCATCGTCGGCGCTTGCCATCGCGTGACGCCCGAGAAACTCGACGAGGCGGTGCTCGCCTATCCGGCGCCGCTTGAGGACATGCCCTCCCCGCGCCTTGCCGTGCTGATCGGCGGCAAGTCCAAGCGCCAGGACATTTCCGCCAAGCGCGCGCGCCAAATCGCGGACGCTCTCGTCGCCGTGCAGCGCGAAACCGGCGGCACATTGCTTGTGACGCTCTCGCGCCGCACGGGCGACGCCGCGAGGCTGCAGTTTCGTACCTGGCTCGCGCCGCACGCGGCGCTCTTCTACGAAGGCGAAGGCGTCAATCCGTACTTCGCCATGCTCGGCGCGGCCGACCACGTCTTCGTCACCGCCGACAGCGTCAACATGGCGACGGAAGCGGCCGCAACCGGCAAGCCGATCCACATTCTCAAAGTCGATGGCGACGCCGGCAAACTCGCGCGTTTTCATCACAGCCTCGCGCGCCGCGGCTGTTCGCGCACGTTCGAAGGCAGGCTCGAAACCTGGAGCTACGCCCCGCTTCTGGAAACAGACCGCGCCGCCGCCGCCGTGATGACCGCCTGGGCGGCGCGCGCGAAATCTAGCCGGTAAGCTTGGCGAGGCCGGCGCGGAGGTCGGCGTCGCTGATCGGTTTGGTCAGGATCGGGGCGCTTTCCAGCTCCGGCGGCAGGTTCTTGATCTGGTCGTAGCCGGTGCAGAAGGCGATCTTGACGCCGCGCGCCACCAACGCCGCGCCCAGCTGCACGCTGGAACGGCCGGCGAGATTGGCGTCGAGCAAGGCGCAGTCCGGCTTTTCCTTACCGGCGATCTCCTCGGCCGCCTCCAGCGTCAACGCCGGGCCGAGCACGGCGTAGCCCATTTCGCCCAGGCGCTCCTCGAGTTCCATGGCGATCAGCGCATCGTCTTCAACGACAAGAATCTTCACCTGCCCCGCCATCGCTGCCGGTTACCCCCTGGCCGGGACAATAGCCGGTTGTGTCGGAGGCGCAATTCAACACGACAGGATTGCCGGCCCTCATCCTTGCATGGGTTTGAGCCAGCCGCGTTGGTGGCCATATTGGCGGAAAGCGAATCCAGGCAAGGCCCGTTCATGACCCAATCCATCGCCCGACACGCCCCCATCGTCATCATCGGTTCCGGCCCCGCCGGCTATACCGCGGCCATCTATGCGGCGCGGGCGCTGCGCAAGCCGTTGCTGATCGCGGGGCTGCAGCCGGGCGGGCAGCTCACCATCACCACGGATGTGGAGAACTACCCGGGCTTCGCCGACACGATCCAGGGGCCGTGGCTCATGGAACAGATGCGCGCGCAGGCCAAGCACGTCGGCGCGGAGATCGTCGAGGACATCATCGTCAAAGCCGAACTCGGCCAGCGCCCATTCAAGCTGACCGGCGACAGCGGTCAGATTTATCTTGCCGACGCCGTCATCATCGCCACCGGCGCGCAAGCCAAATGGCTCGGCCTGCCGAGCGAGCAGAAATTCCAGGGCTTCGGCGTCTCGGCCTGCGCGACCTGCGACGGCTTCTTCTATCGCGGCAAGGAAGTCGCCGTGATCGGCGGCGGCAACAGCGCCGTCGAAGAAGCGCTCTACCTCGCCCACCTCGCCAGCAAGGTGACGCTGATCCACCGCCGCGACTCGCTGCGCGCCGAGAAGGTGCTGCAGGAGCGCCTGTTCGCGCACCCGAAGATCGAAGTGGTGTGGGATTCCGCGATCGAGGAGATCGAAGGCGCGGAAGATCCCAAGGGCGTCACCGGCATCGTCATCAAGAATTTGAAGACCGGCGCGCGCGAAGAGCGCAAGCTCGATGGCGTCTTCGTCGCTATCGGCCATGCGCCGGCGACCGAGCTCTTCAAGGGTCAAGTGGCGATGAAGGAGAACGGTTACATCATCGTCAAACCCGGCACGACCGAGACGAACATTCCGGGCGTGTTCGCCGCTGGGGATGTGGCGGACGATACGTATCGCCAAGCCGTGACCGCCGCTGGCCTCGGCTGCATGGCCGCGCTCGAAGCCGAGCGCTACCTCGCCGCGCTGGAGCTGGATCACGCACGCAAGGCTGCGGTGGCTTAAGCGCGCTCCAAGGCATTGTTGTAAGGCGTGGGCCGACGCCTCACACCCGGACCGCCGGCGCCCTCGCCGGCATCGAACAGATTGTACATGGCGTCGCGTTTCGACAAGCTCAACGTGACGCCATTGTGGACTTTGCGCGGTGCATCAGCAGCGTCACCCTGAGCTTGTCGAAGGGGACGCGGGCCAAGAATGCCGACATGAATGCTGAGCGAACACTAACTCAAAGTGGTGTGAACAAGACGTAGTACGCTTCCATGCGAACTACGCGGCCCTGTTGCACCAAGAGGCAGGCGCCCCCGATGGGCCATCGGTCGTAATCGTCAAAGGAATGGTATTCGTAATTGAGAATACTCAGCTCGTGCCCCATGGTCCCTACGCCATCGCACTCTGTTGGATGATATCCGCCAACATCCTGAGCGAGTCCTCGCCGCTCCAGAACGGCAACAGCTTCTTCCAGAGGCATCCCTGCTCGGACACCGAGCACTGCCTCGTGTTCGCCCAGTGCGCGCCTGCCGTTGTGGTCGATCGCGATCCGGTTGCGTTCGTCAGATAGCCACGCGATGCCGGCCACGAGGCAGCCAACAAGAATAACGCACACCAGCCATCTTAAATTTCGCCTCATTATGTCCTGCACCGCACGCTCTGATCCGCGGATTGGCCGCTTCACTCATGACGCCAAGGTCCGACGTACAAGCCATTCTTCAATCACCGCAACAACATACGCACGCACGCTCGCCTTCCGTCATCTCACGCCCTCGTGTTGGCTCATGCGTTGGCGCGCTTTTCTTTGGACGGCGCCTGTTCCACGTCCTCGGGCTCATCGTCCGGCTCCTCGGGGCGCATCAGATCTTCCGCGGCATCGTTGGTCGTGGGCGCCGCCACCAATTCGGGCTGCTTGGCCTTTTCGAGCCGGAGCGCCTCCAGCGCATCGTCGCCTTCGGCGCCGAAGAAGCTGCGCACACGCACTTCGCGCTGCGGATACGGCACTTCGATGCACGCCTTGCGCAGCGCGTCATCGATCGCCCAGGTGTAAGCCGCCTGCATCGCGCGCGGCCGTTTCACCGCGTCGAGCGTCGGCCAGACCACAAGCTCGAAATTGAGATAGGAATCGCCATAGCCCGTCATCCAGACTTGCGTCTTGCGCATATCGTCATCGGGGCGCGTGAACGGCACTTCGCGCGCCGCCGCCAGTACCGCATCGCGCACCTTTTCCTTGTCCGCCTCGTACGCGACCTTGAACGGCACGTGGATGCGCCGCGTATCGCCGCGCAGCGTCCAATTGATCATAGTGTTTTCGATCAGCTTGGAGTTCGGCACCAGGAGATAGACGTGATCGTTATTGCGGATGCGCGTCGCGCGCGGGCCGATGTCCTGCACGATACCGCGCGTGCCTTCCGGCAGCTCGACATAATCGCCGATGTGAATCGCCCGGTCCGAAATCAGCACGAGGCCCGAGACGAACTCCTTCACCACGCCCTGCAGGCCGAGGCCCAAGCCGATGCCGAGCGCGCCGGCGAACACCGCGAGCGAGGACATGTCGATGCCGAGGCTCGAGAGCCCCACGACGAAGCCGATCAAGACGAGGCCGTAGCTCAGCACCTTCTCGGTGAAGTAGAGCG
This sequence comes from Pseudomonadota bacterium, assembly GCA_023410295.1. GTDB lineage: Bacteria > Pseudomonadota > Alphaproteobacteria > Caulobacterales > Aquidulcibacteraceae > Vitreimonas. Next base: position 11,012 of record JAEYPY010000250.1, read on the forward strand.
CCGCGCTTCCCTCGCGCGTGCGCTGGCGGATGCGTTTGACGGCTTTGCCGATCACCCAGGCAGCGATCATGAAGCCGGCAATCACCACGAAGGCGCCGAAAACGCCCCCGAGGGTCACGTGCGACTCGCCCAGCTGCAGCAGGCGTAAGTCGGTGAGTTCCTGAAACTGGCCATTCCACATGCGCTAATCCGTCCTGTCTCCTCTATCGACCGCTCCGCGGAGCTATGCAATATTGCAACGCGTGAGGCCGGAATCTGGCGCCTCTGGGTGATAGCGACGTGATGGACTGGGACAAACTCAAGACTTTCCACTTTGCCGCGGAAACCGGCAGCCTGACCGCGGCCGCCGAGAAGCTGGGCGTCAGCCAGTCCTCCGTCAGCCGCCTGATCGCGGGGCTGGAAAATGAGATGGGCGTGCCGCTGTTCCAGCGGCATGCGCGCGGGCTTTAGCTCACCGGACCGGGCATGGCGCTCCGCGAGTTTACGCGTGAAATGGCCGGCGCCGCGGTGATTGCGGAATCGACGCTGAAGGACGCGCGCGAGAAGGTCATCGGGGACCTCAAGGTCACCGCGCCGGTGGCGTTTGGCTCGACCTGGCTTGCGCCGCGGCTTGGCGCCTTCGCCGACACCTATCCCGAAACGCGGCTGCAAATTCTGCTCGATGACCGCGAGTTCGATCTTCTGAAGCTTGAAGCGGAATGCGCGATCCGGCTCTGGGCGGCGACGCATGCCGATCTCATCCAGCGCAAGCTCCTGGATGTACGCGTCAGCCTTTATGCGTCAGCCGGCTATCTGCAGCGTCACGGCACGCCGAAGAAAGTCGAGGATCTCGATCATCACCGCATCATCGCCTATCACGCCGGCGTGCCGACGCCGATGCGCGAGCTCGACTGGGCGCAGCGCGCCGGGCGCGAAGACGCCAAGCCGCGCCCGCCGCTGCTGGAGATCAACAACGTCTACGGCATGCTGCGCGCGGTGGAATCTGGCTTCGGCATTGGCAGCGCGCCCGATTATATGGCGCGCGAGAATCCGAACTTGGTGAAAGTGCTGCCCGATCTCGAGGGCCCGAGCTTCGAGGTCTATTTCATCTATCCCAGCGACCTGAAGCGCTCCAAGCGCATCGCCGCATTCCGGCAATTCCTGATCGAACAAGCGCAGGATTGGGAGCCCTAAGCCAATCCTTGAACCACGGCTTTCAGGCGTTCGATCACGCTGAGCTTGTCGTCGGGAAAATCGGCGTCGATCCACCAGTCTTCGACTTCGCGCATGACAAGGCCGACCTTCGGCCCAGCCGGCACGCCCGCGGCCATCACTTCATCGCCCGAGAGCGGCAGTTTCGGCGGCGTCCACATCTGGCCGTGCGCGACCAGCGCGCGCCATTGCTGCGCCTTCTCGCCGCCCGCGCCCGCCCACGCCAGCATGACGCGATCGCGGAAAGCTTCGTTGCCGAGCTTGTAGATCGCGCGCCGCATCTCGCGCAGCGACATGTAAGAGGTGAGCTTCACATCGTCCCCGAGCGCAGCGACGAGACGATCGCGCTCTTCGTTTGAAAGCTTCAGCCGCCGCGCCAGCGCCTTGGCGCTTTCCTGATCCGCCAACGCCGCGGCGACGCGCGTCATCGCATCGACCGGCAGCATGAGATCGGCTTCGAGCGTCACCAGCGCATCGAGCCGCGTTTCGTTCGCCATTTCCGGCAACGCCCGCGCGCGCGCTTCGATCGCGGTCAGCCCCTCCCACGCCGCGCGCGGATCGGGCGCGGCCAAGAGCTTCTTCACTTCCTTCCAGATGCGCTCGACCGAAAGCGCATCGAGCCCCGCCACCATGTCCGCGCAGGCGGCGATGCCGTGCGGATCGAGGGGGCCTTTGGCATACCAGGCGTTGAAGCGGAAGAAGCGCAGAATGCGTAAGTGATCCTCGCGCAGGCGCGTATGTGCATCGCCGATGAAAATGACGCGCCCCGCGCGCGCATCGTCAAGCCCGCCGCCGGTCGGATCGTGGATTTGGCCCGTAGCGTCGGCGTAAAGCGCGTTGAGCCTGAAATCGCGTCGCTCGGCGTCCTCTTGCCAGCTTTCGGTGAACGCCACCGTCGCGCGCCGGCCATCGGTGGAAACATCGCGGCGCAACGTCGTGACTTCAAACGGCTTGTGATTGACGACCACCGTCACCGTGCCGTGCTCGATGCCCGTAGGATGCGCGGCAAAGCCAGCCTTTTGCGCGATCTCGGTTACGCGATCCGGCGTCAACTGCGTGGCGATATCGATATCATCGACCTCGCGCCCCATCAGCGTATTGCGCACACACCCGCCGACAAAGCGCGCCCCGCCCGCGCGCGCGCCCTCAAGCGCCTGCATCAGCGCTTGCGTTTCCTTGGCCTTGAACCAGCCGGCGTGCGCGATGGAGGTGATCATCCTCCCCTTCTCCCTTGCTCGGTCACTGCGCGTGCATCAAGCATACAATCTCTCCCACAGCGCGCGGATCATGCCTGCGGTTGCGCCCCAGATGAAGTGATCTCCGTAGGGCATGGCGTAATAATAGCGCGTGCGGCCTTGCCATTGCGCTTCGCGTTTTTCGTGGTTGGCCGGATTCATCAGGAAATCGAGCGGCGCTTCGAACACGCTCGCCACTTCGCGCGGATCGAGCGTGAGCTCGAAGCCGGGCTCGACCAGGCCGACGATGGGCGTAACGCGAAAGCCGGTGATGGTGTCGTAGCGATCCCAGGCGCCGATCGGCTTGATGAAGCGGCGCTCGATGCCCACTTCCTCGAAGGTTTCACGCAGCGCCGTATCGACCGCGCTCCGATCGCTCGCCTGCACGCGTCCGCCGGGAAACGAAATCTGCCCCGGATGCGCCGGCGTTTCGACCGAGCGCTCGGTGAACAGCATCGTCCAGCCGTCAGGCCGCTTGATGATCGGCGCCAGAACGGCAGCCGGGCGGGTTTCGGGATGATTATCCCAATCCGGATTGAGATCGTTGTCGCTGCGCGTGCGGGCGGATTCGGCCGCGACGGCGTCGAGCGGATCGAGCTTCGCGCGGAGGAGGGATTCGAAGTCAGTCAAGATCATGCGCCGTCAATATAACTCACACCGGTTCCCCCAACTCAAACCACGCACCACCACTCCAAACACCAAGCCTCCCGTCCCGCTCCTCACTCCACTCCACCAGCTCATAAAACGGCGCGCGCAGCACGCGCGCTTCCAGCCGTCCCCGCACCAGCACATAGGGCCGCGGTTCGCAGCCGCGCATCTCCACGCGCAGCGGATGCGCCGGTCCCGCTTGCACCACGTCGCCGACATTGGTCGTGAAAACGATCGTCTGTTCGCGCCCCTCGCCTACGCGATCGGCCCGCACCGCGACGAAGGGCGCGTCCTCCACGTGGACGACGATCTTCTCCACCGGCGTGACGAGATAGGTTAGCCCGTCTTCATCCTTGCGCAGGATCGAGGCGAACAACCGCACCAGAGCTTCGCGCGTGATGCGCGCGCCATCGTGGCGCCATGTGCCGTCGGCGAGGATTTCCATGCCGATGTCGCCGCAATGGGCGGGGTTCCATTTGTCGACAGGCGGCGGCCCCCGGTCGCGTGCGCCGGCCTCCCTCTTGAGCCAGACGAGCAATTGCTCCAGGGACAAGGTGTTTTCATTCATGATGTTGCGGCCATCGCCTAACACGGGCAGCGTCATAAATCCGCCCCCAAACCAGAGAGCCTCCAGACCCATGAGCATGGACGACCAACAAGCCGCAGCGGCCCTCGTCGGCGAGGCGGAAGCGGCCGGCGAAACGCTGGCGCGGGTGCGGGCCGAAATCGCCAAGGCGGTGTTCGGACAGGAGCGCGTGATCGAGCTGACCCTGGCCGCGGTGCTGGCCGGCGGGCACGTTCTCTTGGTGGGCGCGCCGGGCTTGGCGAAGACGCGGCTGGTCGAAGCGATGGCGCGGGTGTTGGGTCTGGATTGGGCGCGCGTGCAGTTTACGCCCGATCTGATGCCCGCGGATATCTTGGGCTCCGAAGTGCTGGATCAGGACGAAGCCGGCCGGCGCCACTTCCGTTTCGTCAAGGGCCCTATCTTTACGCAGCTCTTGATGGCCGATGAAATCAACCGCGCCTCCCCGCGCACGCAATCTGCGCTGCTGCAGGCGATGCAGGAGCATCATGTCACTGTCGCAGGCGCCGCTTACGATGTGCCGCGCCCTTTTCACGTACTCGCGACGCAAAACCCGATCGAGCACGAAGGGGCGTATCCGTTGCCCGAAGCGCAGCTTGATCGCTTCCTCTTGCAAGTCGATGTGCCGTATCCGGATGCGGAAATCGAGCGCAAGATTCTGATTGAGACGACCGGGCTTGAGGACGTTCGCCCGCAGCCAGTGCTGAACGGCGAAGCTTTGATCCGGCTGCAGCAATTGGTGCGGCGCATGCCTGTCGGCGAAAAAGTGCTGGCGGCGATTTTGGAGCTTGTGCGCTCGGCGCGGCCGGGGTCGAGCCACGATCCGCGCGTCAACCAGCATGTCGCCTGGGGCCCCGGCCCGCGCGCCGGGCAAGCATTGATGCTCGCTGTCCGCGCGCGCGCTTTGCTGCGAGGGCGCCTTGCGCCGGCGGTGGACGATGTCGCAGCGCTGGCGCGCCCGGCACTGGTGCACCGCATGCAACTTTCGTTCGGCGCGCGTGCAGAAGGGTTGGACATCGACACGCTCGTAGATGAGCTCGCGCAACGGGCCGCGTAATGAAGGACGCCGCGCGTCTTGAAGCGCTCGGATTGGCCGGCGATTTGCCGGGCGTGCTGCTCGACGCCAAGCGGCTCGCCGCGAGCGCGCCGGGCTTTCACGGCCGCCGCCGCGCCG
>JAEYPY010000026.1 GCA_023410295.1 Pseudomonadota bacterium
GACGCCAACCGTCCGCGCGTCATCGAGCCAAGCCCAGTCCACATCCGCCGCCGACCCAACCAACCGCGCATCGCGCGCGCCCGCTCGCCGCGCCACTTCGACGAGCCGCACTGAGTTGGAGCTCTTCGGCGAGCCGATCACCAGCACCAGGTCCGCATCGCGCGCCATCGCCTTCACCGCGTCTTGGCGGTTGGTGGTCGCGTAGCAGATGTCTTCCTTGTGCGGCGCCGCAATGCCGGGAAAGCGCCGCTGCAGCACGCCGACCATCTCGGCGGTGTCGTCCACCGAGAGCGTCGTCTGCGTCACGAACGAAAGCTTGGAAGGGTCGCGCGGGGCGAACGCTTCGGCGTCCTCCACCGTCTCCAGCAAAGTGATCGATCCCTCCGGCAGTTGACCCATTGTGCCGATCACTTCCGGATGGCCCGCGTGACCGATCAGGACGATCTCGCGCCCGGCGTCGAAATGGCGCTGCGCCTCCACATGCACCTTCGAAACAAGCGGGCAGGTGGCGTCGACATAGATCATCTCGCGCCGCTTGGCCTCGGCCGGCACCGTCTTCGGCACGCCATGCGCAGAGAAGATCACCGGGCGGTCGGCAGGGCACTGATCAAGCTCTTCGACGAACACCGCGCCCAGCCGCTCCAGCCGCTCCACGACGTGGCGGTTGTGCACAATCTCGTGACGCACGTAGACTGGCGCGCCCCACTTCCGGATCGCCTGCTCGACGATCTGGATGGCCCGGTCAACGCCGGCGCAGAAGCCGCGCGGGGCCGCAAGCAGGATTGAAATCGGGCGTTTTTCGGGCGCACTCATCGGCTTACTGGCGAACTTTTCTCACAAGGCGCCCGGCCTTGTTGCGGGGGGCGCGGGGCAAAGCTATCACGGCCCGTCGATGGCGCGGGGTGAGGCATGGTAGCCGCCCGCCCGAAGTGGGGAAGAGGTCCTTATATGAAGCTCCGCGCCGTACTTGTCATGGGAATGACTGTCCTCGCGCTTGGCGCCTGCACCTTGGGTCGCAGCGGCACGCGCACGGTCGAACTGCCCGGCGGCGTGACGCCGGAGGAAACCCAGCAGCGCGATCCCAACTTCGTCGAGCGCCTGTTCAGCGGCGACACCCGCCCCAACGCGGGCCCATGCCCGCTGATGGGGGTCGTCTACGAGAACTCGCGCCTGGTCGACTTCGCCCAGCCGGGCAACGAGCGCTACGCCAACATCGAGTTCACCGGTGAGATGCAAGGCATTCGCGGCCTCTGCCGTTATATCGAGTCCGACCCGATCGCGATGACGCTTGAGATCGACATGGCGTTCGGACGCGGCCCCGCCGCCACTGGTGACCGCCAGACCTATCGCTATTGGGTCGCCGTCGCCCGCCGAGGCGTGGCGCCGATCGAGAAGGCCTATTTCGATGTCGACGTCCGCTGGGACCGCGGCGAAGCCATCGTCACGCGCACCGAAGAGATCAACAACATCGTCATCCCGCGCGCGACCGCCGAAACCTCCGGCGCCAATTTCGAAATCCTGGTCGGCTTCGAGCTGACTCCGGATCAGCTGGCCTTCAATCGCGCCGGCAAGCGCTTCCGCATCGATTCCGGCCAGTCGGGCTAAGTCAGGCGCTAGGTAATATGCAGTAGCGCGCGCGCCCCGCGTCTTCGCGCGTTCTTGCGTTCCTACTGCCCACTGCCTACTGCCTACGCCCATGAAAGACTTCGCCGCCGCACTGACGGAGGCTAACGCCGCCGTTTTCACTTCGCTTGGCCTCGACGCAAAGCACGCCGACGTGCGCCGCTCTGATCGGCCGGACCTTGGCGAGTTCCAGGCCAATGGCGCGCTCGCCGCCTCCAAGTCCGCGGGCAAGAAGCCGATTGAGATTGCGCAGAGCGTGGTGGCCGGCTGGACGGCAACGTCGCTCGCGCCCGCGCCCACTGTCGCCGGACCGGGCTTTCTCAACTTCACCGTCACGCCCGCCGCGCTGACTGAACGCGCGCAGGCCATCGCCGACGACAGCCGCGCCGGCGCTTCCACTGTGTCGCCGCGCCGCGTCATCGTCGATTATGGCGGGCCGAACGTCGCTAAAGGAATGCACGTCGGGCACCTGCGCGCCTCCATCATAGGTGAAAGCATCAAGCGCATCTTCCGTTTCCGCGGCGATGAAGTCTGGGGCGACGCGCACTTCGGCGACTGGGGCTTCCAGATGGGCCTCGTCATCACCGCGCTCGAAGACGAACTCGGCGGCTTTGATGATCGCGCCAAGCTTGATGCACGCTTGAAGACGCTAACCCTCGATCAGCTCGAGGCGATCTATCCGGCCTACGCCGCCAAGGTGCGCGACGGCGATGTCGATGTGCGCGACCGCGCCCGCAAGGCGACCGCCGCGCTGCAGGGCGGCAGCGAACTCCACCGCACCATCTGGAAAGCCATGCACGACGTTTCGATGGCGGCGCAGAAGCGGGACTTCGCCGCCCTCGGCGTCGACTTCGATCTCTGGCTCGGCGAGAGCGATGCCGATCCGCTGATCCCGGACATGGTCAAGGACCTCGAAGCCAAGGGCCTGCTGGAGGAAGACCAGGGCGCGCGCATCCTCCGCGTCGCCAACCCAGGCGAGACCAAGAAGAAAAAGCTCGACGACGGCACGGTGGTGGAGGTCGAAAGCCCTGATCCGCTGCTGGTGGTCTCGTCCGAAGGCTCGGCCATGTATGGCACGACCGATCTCGCCACCATCGTCCAGCGCGTGCGCGATCAGAACCCGGATCTCGTGCTCTACGTGGTCGATCAGCGTCAGGCCGATCACTTCGAGCAGGTCTACCGCGCCGCGGCCAAGGCCGGCTACATCGCCCGCGACAGGCTTGAGCACGTCGGCTTCGGCACCATGAACGGACCGGACGGCAAGCCGTTCAAGACCCGCGCCGGCGGCGTCTTGAAGCTGCAGGACCTCATCGGCCAGGCTGAAGAGAAAGCGCGCCAGCGGCTCAAGGAGAACGAGATCGGCGCCGACTTCGCGGCCGAGGAGTTCGAGGACGTCGCGCACAAGATCGCCATCGCCGCCATCAAGTTCGCCGACCTCATGAACTTCCGCGGCATCTCATATGTCTTCGACCTCGACCGCTTCATGAGCTTCGAGGGCAAGACGGGGCCGTACCTCCTGTACCAGGCGGTACGCATCAAGAGCATCATGCGCCGCGCCGAAGGCGAGGGCGCCGGGCCCGGCCCGATCAAGATCGAACACGACGCCGAGCGTGGGCTGGTGCTGGCGCTCGATGCGTTCGACGGCGCACTTCGCGCCGCCTACGACAAGCGCGCCCCGCACTTCCTGGCCGAGCACGCTTACGCGCTGGCCCAGGCCTTCTCCGGCTTCTACGCCAACTGCCCGATCATGCAGTCGGAACCGCCCGTCCGCGCCTCACGCCTCGCGCTCGCGGGCGCAGCGCTAAAGCAGCTCACGCTGACGCTGGACCTGCTGGGCTTGGCGATCCCCGAGCGCATGTAGGTTGGAGCGCGCCGATCGCGCATGCGTCGCCGTAGGCGCCGCGCTCCCTATCTTCAGCATCGCGCCAGCCGCCTCGCACCGCAACCGCCATCGCGCTACATCTAGCGTCGATGACCGACCTTTATGCGCGACTCGCTCAAGTGCTTGGGCCCAAGGGCCACGCCACTGACGCCGAAACACTGGCTCCTTATCTGGTTGAGTGGCGCGGCCGCTACCGCCGCACGACGCCGTTCCTTGCGCTTCCGCAAAGCACGGAGGAGGTGGCTCAGATCGTGCGCCTTTGCGCCGAAGCGGGCGTTCCCATTACGCCGCAAGGCGGCAACACCGGCATGGTCGGCGGCCAGATCCCGTCTGGTGAAGTGCTGCTTTCACTTAAGCGCATGAACCGCATCCGCAGCGTCGATGCGGCCAACGATTCGCTCATCGCCGAAGCCGGTGTGATTCTCTCCGCGGTGCAGCAAGCGGCAGCCGAATCGGATCGACTCTTCCCTTTGAGTCTCGCCAGCGAAGGCAGCGCAACGATCGGCGGCCTCGCCTCGACCAACGCCGGCGGCGTCCACGTGCTGCGCTATGGCATGATGCGCGATCTTGTCCTGGGGCTCGAAGCGGTGCTGCCGGACGGGCGCATCTTCTCCGGCCTCAAGGGTCTCAGGAAGGACAACACCGGCTACGACCTGAAGCAGCTCTTCATTGGCGCCGAGGGCACGCTGGGCGTCGTCACGGCGGCCTGTCTCAAGCTCCATCCGCGCCCGTGCGCGCACGAGGTGGCGCTCGCCGCCGTGCCGTCGCCCGAGGCGGCGCTCGACCTCTTGCAGCGGATGAAGGCGATGACGGGCGCCGTCGCCGCGTTCGAGATCATGAACCGGCTCTCGGTTGATCTTGTCGTCAAGAACGTCGCCGGCCGCCGCGACCCCGCGCCCGCCGCGGCCTTCATGGTGCTGATCGAGTTCGAAGCGATGAACGCCCAGGGCCTGCGCGACAGCATCGAAACCGCGCTCGCCAGCGCCGTTGAAGCGGGCGAAGCTGAGACCGCGCTAATTGCTGAAAATGCTAGCCAGGCAAAGGATTTCTGGCGCATTCGCGAAGATATCTCCGCTGGCCATCGTCCCGAAGGCGCGCAAGTGAACCACGATGTCAGCGTGCCGGTTTCGCAGACGCCGGCGTTTCTCGCGCGCGCCAATCCGGCAATGGAAGCGATCTGCCCGGGCGCGCGCATCGTCGCCTTCGGGCACATGGGCGACGGCAACTTTCACTACAGTGTGCTTCAGCCCGAGGGCATGGCGCGCGATGCTTTTCCGGCCGAGCTCCTCAGCCAAACGGTCTACGCCATCGCCGTCGAACTCGGCGGATCCATCTCCGCCGAGCATGGCATCGGCGTTGCGCGGACCGGTGACCTCGCCCGCTTCAAGGACGCTGAGTCGCTCGCGCTGATGCGCGCGGTGAAGCGTGCAATTGATCCCGACAACATCATGAACCCGCGCGCGCTGTTGCCCTGATCGTCGCGTTCGAAACGATCGCGCGAATGCAAACTACAGAGCGCAAACTTGCTTCGGACTCGAAGCGATGCGATGTTGCAAAATCGTCGCGCGAAATTTTTTGCGTGCCGATTGTGCTTGCACATGACAATATGACGACGTAAGCGGCGTTCATTGCCGTTACGAAGAAGGAGCCAGGGCATGGCTAAGAAAGCAAAGAAGGCAGCGAAGAAGGTGGCCAAGAAGGCTGCTAAGAAGCGCACCGCCACGAAGAAAACGACGACGGCCGCCAAGAAGAAGGCGCCGCGCAAGGCCGCTAAGAAGCGCAAGACGGCCAAGCGCGCTTCCCGCTAAAAGCGGGGTCGCTCTGAGCGCGCCGCGTAATGCGGTCCGCTCCAAAAGAACAAGGACGACAAGTCCACGAGATGCGCGTCGCGAAAGCGGCGCGCATCTTCGTTTGGGGCGCCAGTATTCCAAGAGCGTTGGCCTGATGCCGGCATATCCGTCGGGTGATGTTGTGGTCGGACGCGCTATCCTTGCCGGCCGTAAGTTCTTTGTTTTTCTTGAGTCTTCAGTCAATTTCAGCGCAGCAAGGAGGCCTCGATGAACGCCCCACGCACGCCCATCGCCGCTGCCGGCGTCGTTTGCTTTCGCGGCGACGAGGTCTTGCTGGTGCGCCGCGCGCAGCCGCCGCTTGAAGACAGTTGGTCACTGCCGGGCGGGCGAATCGAGTGGGGTGAGCGCGCAGCCGACGCTGCGCTACGCGAGCTGAAGGAAGAGACGCGCGTCGACGCCGACCTCATCGGCCTCATTGATGTGGTCGACGCCGTCTTCACCCGCCGGGGCGCGCCGGGTGAGTCGCCGTGGGGTCATTACGTCTTGATCGACTACGCCGCGCGGTGGCGCGCTGGTGAACCCAAAGGCGGCGACGACGCGCGCGAGGCCCGCTTCTTCGCAGGCGCCGAAATAGAATCACTTGCTCTCTGGTCCGAGACGACGCGCATCATCGCCGCCGCGCGGGCGATGCTCTAGCTGGGTTGCGCCGGCTGCGTCCGGATGAAGCGCGGGACTTGGCCCCGCGCTTCGGCGACATCGAACCAGGTCTTCACCAGGGCCAGCACCACCAGTCCCGCCATCGGCTCACTCATCATCATGAGCAGGAAGCCGCCGAAGATGATGGCGAGGTGCAGAATGATGATTCGCCCATAAGGCGCGCCCATCAGCTCAAGCAGATTGCTCTTGGCTGCCTCGCCCCGGACGACGAACAGCACCAGCTGCACCAGCTGCCAGAGCGAGATCGAGGCAAGGCCGATCCGGAGGTTGGGCTGTTCAGCCAGCACCGTGCGGGTCGCGCCGACGAGGTCGAACATGTTCGAGCCGAGCGCCGCATCGCCGAACATCGAGACCACGAACGCCCCATGCCCCAGGCAGAAAAGGCCATAGTGGACCGTGAAGAACGCCCCGAAGAACAAGAACGCCGCGACCCCTGCCGTCCCCGAGATGAGGGCGCTCGCCAGCATCGAGAGCAGCGTCCGCACCCCGATGACGATGTTCTCCATCCAGTAGAGAAAGATGAGCGCAAAGGCGCTCCAGCCCCAGAACACCACGCCCACGATCGGCACCAGATTAACCGCGATCGCTACCGCCAGCGGCCAGCCGCCGCGCGGCGCAGGCGCGGGAACTTCGGCCGCGTTCGCGCGCTCACCGTCCGTGGCGTGCTGCATTCATCTCCCCCCGTTCGCCGGCGAGGCTTGTTCGCGCGAAGCCGACGCCGATCTTCGTGTAGAGTGAAGAGAGGAGCTTCCGATGAGCAAGGGAAATAATGGCGACGGCGCCGGCTTCGCGGAGGGCGCGAGCGGCGGTGATGGCGAGTCGGCGGCGGCGGCGCTGCAGGAAGAGCTGATGAACGGCTTCGCCGAGGCCGAATCATACCTGAAACGCCAGCTGGCTGAACGCCCGCTCGTGGTCGCCGCGGCCGCGCTTGGCGTCGGCGTCATTCTCGGGCTGCTGGTGAGCAAGCGCCGCTGATGGACCGTGCACTCGCCACCCTGATCGCCACCGCCGCGGCCTGCGCCGCCGCCGTCATGGCTGTGTTCGCTTTAGGCTTTGCGCTCTACGCCTGGGCAGAACCTTCCGTCGGCCCCGCTGGCGCCGCCGCGGTCGTAGCGCTCGTCGCCGCGATCAGCGTGGGCGCCTTCGCGGCGTCCGTCATCTATCGCGCCCGTGAGCGCGAGCGCGAACAAGCTATCCTCAAGGCGCGCCTAGCCGAGGAAGCCGCCGCCAATCCGGCTGGCTTCAGCGACATCGCCCGCGACCGCCCCATCGTCACGATCGCCGTCACGGCGCTTGGCGGTTTCCTGGCCGCGCGCCATCCAACCATCGCACGCGAGCTCATCGCACTCGTCGCCGGGTTCGGCCGCCGCTGACGCAGCGGGCGGCTTTACACCCGGCGCCCGGGCGGCAAGACTCTTCGCAAGACAACAGGGGGAGACACGAGCATGCGCATCGTCGCGGCCGCCGCGGCGGCTTTGGTTCTGATAGGCGCGGCCGAGGCCCGCACCTGGCGTATCGAACCTGGCGCCCAAGCCGAACAGCAACTTCAAACCGCGCTGATCGAAGCCAGCCCCGGCGACACCATCCGCCTCGACCGGGGTCGCTTTGAACTCACCAGTGGCCTCTCGCTCGATGTCGATCGCGTCACCGTCCGCGGGGCAGGGCAGGACCGCACCATCCTCTCCTTCACCAACCAGCGGCGCGGCGCGGAAGGTCTGCTCATCACCTCTGATGGCGTCACGTTGCGCGACTTTGCCGTCGAGAACGCGCGCGGCGACGCCATCAAGGCGCGCGACTGCAACGGCATCACCTTCCGTGGCATGCGCGCGGAGTGGACCGGCGGTCCCAGCCCCGACAACGGCGCCTACGGCTTCTACCCGGTCAATTGCTCGAACGTGCTGATCGAGGAGTCCATCGCCCGCGGCGCCTCGGACGCCGGCATCTATGTCGGCCAGTCGCGCAACATCATCGTCCGCAACAACACCGCGGAATACAATGTCGCCGGCATCGAGATCGAGAACAGCATCGGCGCTGACGTTTACGGCAACACCGCCACCCACAATACCGGCGGCATCCTCGTCTTCGATCTGCCTGGCCTGCCGCAGAAGGGCGGCCGGGATGTGCGCGTTTTTCGCAATCGTATCGTCGCCAACGACACGCCCAACTTCGCCCCCGCCGGCAACATCGTCGCCACCGTGCCCACCGGCACGGGCGTTCTCATCATGGCCAACCAGAACGTCCACGTGTTCGATAATGAGATCGCCGACAACGGCACGGTCAATGTGCTGATCACCGCCTATCGCGCCAGCCATGAGGACCGCGAGTACAATCCGATTCCGCGCGACATCGTCATTCGCGACAACCGCTTCGGAAACACCGGCTTTGCCCCCGCCGGCGAACTCGCCGGCCTCGCACAGATGGGCCTCACCATGCCCGACGTGCTCTGGGACGGCTCGTACATGTACACCGTGGTGCACATGCCCACGGTCGCCAACGCGCGCATCGTCGTCTACGACAACACCTCGACGCGCGGCGCGGCGAGCTTCCTGTCGCTCGGCCTCCCCGTCGCCGGCGCGCCGCTGACGGAAGCCGCCCCCGACCCGAACTTCCCCCCGCTCGTGCAAATTGCAGAGCCGGAAGCCATCCGGATCCGCAATTGATGAAGCGCGCCACAAATATGGACCGCCGGCGTCTCGCCGGCCTGCGCCGCATTCTGCAAGGCTTTCGCCAGCCGGCGGGGACGCCCGCG
>JAEYPY010000046.1 GCA_023410295.1 Pseudomonadota bacterium
GGATGAAAGCGCCGCACGCCGGCGCTTGGCGCCACACATGGCCTCAGCCGTCGCCGAACATTTCCGCGACGAAGGCAAGGACGTGTTGCTCTTGATCGATTCCGTCACGCGTTTCGCCATGGCGCAGCGCGAGATCGGACTCTCCGTCGGCGAGCCGCCGACGACCAAAGGCTACACGCCGTCCGTGTTCGCGGAGCTGCCGAAGCTGCTCGAACGCGCCGGCCCCGGCCGCGAAGGCGAGCAAGGTTCGATCACCGCGCTCTTCACGGTGCTGGTCGACGGCGATGATCACAACGAGCCGATCGCCGACGCCGTGCGCGGCATCTTGGACGGCCACATCGTCATGGAGCGCGCCATCGCCGAACGCGGCCGCTATCCGGCGATCAATGTCCTCAAATCCATCTCGCGGCTCATGCCGATGTGCCACGCGCCCGAAGAGAACGCGCTCGTCGTCCGCGCACGCGAAGCGCTCAGCCTCTATGCCGAGATGGAAGAACTCATCCGCATCGGCGCCTACAAGCGGGGCGCCGATCTTTCCGTCGACGAAGCCATCCGCGTCCGCCCCGCGCTCGAAGCGCTGCTCACCCAAGCGCGCGATGAACAAAGCAGCATCACCGAAAGCTTCGCCATGCTCAAAGGAGCGCTGCAGTGAAATCGCTCCGCACGCTCCTCAAGCTCGCGCAGCGCGATCTCGAAACGCTGCGCCGCGCCATGGGCGAGCAAATCGCGCGTCAGGCCGAGCTCGATCAACGCATCGCCGGCCACGACCAGACCATCAAACGCGAACAGGAACTCGCGCAACGCGATTACGAATCTCAACGCCTGTTCGGCGGCTACGCGGCTGCCTCACTGATCCGCCGCCGCGCCATGGAAAGCGAACGCGACCTCGTCGGCGCCGAAATCGAACGCCTGCGCCAGCTCATCACCGAAGCGCACGTCGAAATGCGAAGATTCGAGCGCTTGCTGGAGCTGGAAGCCGCGCGCGAAAAGGCGGCGCAGGATAAGCGGGAGAATGCGGAGCTGGATGAGTTTGCGACAATGCGTGCGGCGCGCCAGGGCCAGCAGCGCTAGTTCGCGTTCAGCGTCTCAACGATCCGAATCACATCCTCATATGCCTGGCTCTGCGGATGGCGCAGCGGCAGCGGGGTTTGTGCGCGGATCGAATCCGGCACGCGCGGATCGCGGCAGATGGCGCCGGCGAAGCGCGGGCGGAAGCCCAGATATTCGTTACACGCGAGCGCGAACTGGTCGAACACCTTGCGTCCTTTGACGCGATTCTCGGCCATGTTCACGATCACCCACGGCACCACTTGCGCGCCCTGAAGGCGCAGCAGCTTCACCATCGCGTAAGCGTCGGTGAGCGCGGTGGGTTCTTCGGTGGTGACGAGGATCAGCCGATCGGCCGCGCGCGCGAAACGCAGCACCGTCGGATCGATGCCTGCGGCGAGATCGAGAATGACGCGGTCATAGTGCGGCGTGAGCTTGGAAAGGCTCGTGCAGATGCGGCCGACTTCTTCAAGCTTCACCGAGCCCAGGGCGCCGGAACCCGAATGCCCCGCGATCAGGTCGAAGCCGCCATTGCGTCCCGGCCCGCCCAGCACTGGCGTGACGGCGGAGTCCAATTCCAAGAAGCCGCGCACCACGGAGTGAACATCCGCCTGCGGCCGCACGCCCAGCTGTACGTCGACGTTGGCGAGCCCGAGATCGCAATCGACCAGAAGCGCGCGTTGCCCCGCGCGGCCAAACGCGACCGACAGCATGGTCGACAGCCAGGTCTTGCCGACGCCGCCTTTGCCGGAAGCGACGGCGAACACCGGCGCCGCCCGCGTGCGCGGGAGAGGCTGTTCGGACAAGGCCTGTGCGCCTGACATGCCTCAGGTATGCCGCGCGAGTCGTTGCGGGCGAGTTAGCGGCGGTGCTATGTTATGGTTAACGGGGATTGAACAACGGTCGCGTTCAACAGGGACCGCCCATGCGCACCCTCTTCGCCATCCTGGCCTTATCTCTCGCGCCTCCAGCCATGGCGCAAAGCGCTCACCAGCCTTGCTTCACCGATGATAGCCTCGCCCGTGCGCAGACTGTGCTCACAGCAAGCCTGCAATGGCCGAGTTTGCACCCGCCCGAGCTAAACGGCCAAGTCGTTCTCGTTTGCACCCAGCAGGCCGATGCCTCAATCTGCTGTGCGATTTTGGAAGAGACCGAGTCGCCCTATCAGCTCGGCCAAGCAGCTTTGGCCTCCACCGCCGAACTCCGCACCTGCTCGACGGAGCCACAGCGCTTTTACCGCCGCTTCGACTTCTACACGACGCAGTAAACGTCGGCGACCAGCGTCGGCGCGCCTACACTTGCCCCATCGCCTTCAGCCGCACCTTGGCGTGCACTTCGCCTTGGCCGAGCACGGCGGTGTTGGGGCGGAAGCGCTCGATCAATGAGCGCACGAAGGGGCGGATGGCGGGGGAGGTGAGCAGCACCGGCGTCTCGCCAAGCTTGGCCGCTTTCTCGAACGCGGCGCGCACGTCGGCGACGAATTCGTGCAGCTTCGACGGCGCAAGCGCGAGCTGGCGGTGCTGGCCTTCGCCGATCAGCGCTTCAGCGAACGCCTGCTCCCACGCCGGCGAGAGCGTGATGATTGGCAGCGAAGCGTCGGGATTGCGGTGCTGATAGCAGATCTGCCGCGCCAAGCGCCCGCGCACGTGCTCGGTGATCAGCACCAGGTCGTGCATCGCCGGCGCAGCTTCCGCGATGGCTTCGATAATCGCGCCCAGATCGCGGATCGAGACGCGCTCTCTGAGCAAATTCTGCAGAATGCGCTGGATGCCGGACCACGAAATGTGGGTCGGCGCGACATCGTCGAGCAGTGATTGCGTGTCCTTCGGCAGATCCTTGATCAGCTTCTTCACCTCGGCGAAGGTCAGGAGCTCGCTCATATGCTCCTTGATCACTTCGGTGAGGTGCGTCGCGAGCACGGTCGCAGGATCGACCACGGTGTAGCCGCGGAAGCTCGCTTCCTCGCGCATGCGTTCGTCGAGCCACTTGGCGTCGAGGCCGAACGCCGGCTCTTTCACATCTTCGCCGGGAAGGGCGATGCCAGCTCCAGTCGGATCCATCGCCAGCAGTGCGCCGATCTTCAGCTTGCCTTCGCCCGCATCCATCTCGCGGATACGAATGGCGTAACGGTCTGGCGGCAATTGCACGTTGTCGAGAATCCTGACGCTTGGCATGACGAAGCCGAATTCCTGCGCCAGCGTCTTGCGCAACGCCTTGATCTGATCGGTGAGTCGCCGGCCCTGCACGTCGTTGATCAGCGGCAGAAGCGAGAAGCCCAGCTCGATCCGTACATCGTCCATCGCCAGCGACGAAGCCGGCGTTTCTTCCACCGCCGGCGGTGGCGCTGCAGCGGCTGCAGCAGTGACGGCCTCGGCGGCCCTATTCGATTGCCTGAGCCGCCAAGCCAGCAGGCCCGCGGCGAACGCGAGCACCAGGAACGGAATCTTCGGCATCCCCGGCAGAATCGCAACGCCGAACGCGCAGGCTGCGACGACGCCGAGTGCAACTGGATAAGAGGCGAGCTGCTTAGCCAGCGCCTTATCTGCCGCGCCGTCGATGCCGGCTTTCGTCACCAACAAACCGGCGGCGACTGAGATGATCAGCGCCGGAATTTGTGTGACGAGGCCGTCGCCGACCGTGAGCAGCGTATAGGTGCGGCCGGCTTCGGCGAAGTCCATGCCGTGCGACATGACGCCGATGATGATGCCGCCAATGATGTTGATGAAGACGATCAGCAATCCGGCGATCGCGTCGCCGCGCACGAATTTCGAAGCGCCGTCCATGGCCCCGAAGAACGAGCTTTCGTCTTCCAGCGCTTTGCGGCGCTCTCGCGCCTGCTGTTCGTTGATCAGGCCCGAGGAGAGATCGGCGTCGACCGCCATCTGCTTGCCGGGCATGGCGTCGAGGGTAAAGCGCGCGGCGACTTCGGCGATCCGCGTCGAGCCCCTCGTGATGACGACGAAGTTCACGATCACCAGGATCGCGAACACGATGACGCCGATCACGAATTCGCCGCCCATGACGAACTGCGCGAACGCGGCGATCACTTCGCCGGCAGCGTGCTCGCCGGTCTGGCCGTTGGCGAGAATGAGCCGCGTCGAAGCGATGTTGAGCGCAAGGCGGAGCAGCGTCGCCAGCAGCAGCACGGACGGGAAGGCAGTGAACTCGAGCGGCTTCTTGATCATCAGCGCCGTCATCAGCACCAAGATCGAGAAAATGATCGAAACCGCCAGCAGCATGTCGAGCAGGAACGGCGGCAGCGGCACCAGCATGATGGCGAGAATGCCAAGCACGCCGGCCGCCAGCGCGATCTCGCCGCGCATGACAAAGCCGCGCAGATCGCCAAGCGCGAAGCTCTGTCCCTGTGGCTGTGCCGCGTCGGTCATGAATTACGCCGCCTGCCCGGTGGGCGGGGGCGGAATCTTGAGACCTTCGTCCGAATACTGCTTCAGCTTGTTGCGAAGCGTACGGATGGAAATGCCAAGAATGTGCGCTGCGTGCGTACGGTTGCCGAGGCAGTGCGTCAGCGTTTCCAGAATGAGATCCTGTTCGACATCGGAAACGGTGCGGCCGACAAGCGCGCGCGCCGCGGCTTGCCCGGCTTCGATCGCCGCGCCAAAGCCGTCGCTCCGTGAGCCCACCGGCGCGCCATCCGGCGCACGGATCGCATCGGCGCCGACCTCTTCGCCGTTGGCCAGCAGCACGGCGCGGTGCATGGCGTTCTCCAGTTCGCGCACATTGCCCGGCCACGCATGCGCGAGCACTTGCGCCAGCCCTTCCTTCGACAGCGAGCGGGCAGGGCGGCCATTGGCGCGCGCGTACTTCTCGATGAAGAACTGCGCCAGCGCAGCGAGATCGTCCTTGCGCTCGCGCAGCGCCGGAATGCGGAGATTGACGACGTTGAGGCGATATAGCAGGTCTTCGCGGAATTCGCCGGCGCGCACCATCTGCGACAGATCGCGGTTCGAGGTCGCGAGCACGCGGATGTTGACCGGCACGGGCTTTGAGCCGCCGACGCGGTCGATCACGCGCTCCTGCAAGGCGCGCAAGAGCTTCGACTGGAGCCTGAGGTCCATTTCCGAGATTTCGTCCAGCAGCAGCGTGCCGCCGTCGGCTTCTTCAAACTTGCCGATCCGCCGCGCCACGGCGCCGGTGAACGAGCCTTTCTCGTGCCCGAAGAGTTCGCTCTCCAGCAATTGCTCGGGAATGGCGGCGCAATTGACGGCGATGAACGGCTTGTCGGCGCGCTTGGATTTCTTGTGCACGTAACGCGCCAGCACTTCCTTGCCGACGCCGCTTTCTCCGGTGATCATGATCGATGCGTCCGAAGGCGCGATCTGATCGGCGAGGGTGATCACTTGCTTCATCGCCGCATCTTCGGCGATCAGCGGGCGTTCATCGTCGGCGATGGCCGCGAGCACGGCGGCGATCAGTTCTGGATCGGGCGGCAGCGAAATGTATTCGCGCGCGCCTTGGCGAATGGCGCGCGCCGCCATGGTCGGATCGACGCCTACGCCCGCGGCGACCACCGGCACGACAATGTGCTCTGCCGTGTTGGCCGCGATCAGCGCAGCAATGTCGAGCCGCGCATCGACCATAAGGAGATCGGCGCCGCGCCCGGCGCGCAACGCAGCCGTCGCTTGTTCGATCGTGTCCACGTGCGCGACTTTGGCGCCGTGAGTCATCGCGATCTTGGTGGCGGCGGAGATTTGTCCTCCGAGCGGGCCAACGATCAGCAAACGCATAGCTCTCTCCTCAGCCCGCTCTTAGGCGGCGTCCCCGTCCTTGATGATTTCCGTCATGGTCACGCCCAGCCGCTCGTCGACGACGACGACTTCGCCGCGCGCAACGAGGCGGTTGTTGACGTAGATGTCGATCGCTTCGCCGACCTTTCGGTCGAGCTCGATCACCGAGCCGCGCCCGAGCCGCAGTAGCGAGGCAACTTCGAGATTGGCGCGCCCGAGCACTGCCTGAATGTGCACCGGCACGTCGTAAACTGGCGCAAGATCGGCGGCGCTGTGCACGCCCTGATCGTGCGGGGACGTTTCATTGCCGGTTGGCGTGAACTCGTCGAGCTTCATATCCGAACTCATGTTCGCCTCATGACGTTGCCGAGGCCGCGAGCGCGGCTTCGACCAGTGAATGGATGCGGGCTGCCGCGTCGTCAGGATTCAACGTGACGACGCCGTCCGACCAATCGATGCTGACTTCGCCGGCGCGCAGACCTGCCTGTTCGCGCACTAGAATAGCGCCGGCATACGCATGCGTTTCGCACATCGCCTCGATACGCGGCTTCAGCGTTTGCGCTGCTTCCGGAGAGAGCTTGACGAGGAGCCGAGGCTGATGCCGCAACGCGTCCATCGCCGCTTCGATCGCTGCCGCTGCGCGCTCATGGCCGTAAGCGTCGAGCGACGCGCCGGCAATCTTATGTGCAGCCGCCATCGCTACGCGTGCGGCTTCCTCGCGCATGGCGCGACTCTCCGCATCGAGACGCGTCAGCACCGCAGATGCGGCGTTGGCGAGAGCTTCGAGCGCGGCTGCCGATTGGCGTTCAGCTTGCGCCACGGCATCCTGCTTGCCGCGCTCGTAGGCGGCAGCGCATTCAGCGGCGATCTCTTCGACCGTGAGCTTCTTCGGCGCATCCTTGACGATCGCGCCATCGGGCGCGAACTCAGTCTCGAAGGCGTATTTGCGGAGGTTCGACATCAGTAGATCAGCTCATCTTCGGACTTGCCATCCGAGAGCACGATCTCGCCGCGCGCCGCGAGTTCCTTGGCGAGCGCGACCATGCGGGTCTGCGCGGCGTCGACGTCTTTCAGCCGCACAGGGCCCATGGCCGCCATATCTTCCTTCAGCAGTTTGCCGCCGCGCTCTGACATATTTGAGAAAAAGAGCGTGCGCAGCGAATCCGAGGCGCCCTTGAGCGCCAACGCGAGATCGCTTTTGTCTACCGCACGCAGCAGCGTCTGTACGCCGCCGGAATCGAGTTTGCCGAGATCTTCGAACACGAACATGAGCGCCTTGATCCGGTCGGCGCTTTCGCGGTTCTTACCTTCAAGCGCGCCGATGAAGCGCGTTTCGGTTTGGCGGTCGAAATTATTGAAGATCTCCGCCATTAGCTCGTGGCTGTCGCGCTTGGAAGTGCGGGCGAGGTTCGACATGAACTCGGTGCGCAGCGTGGTTTCGATCTTTTCCAGGATTTCGCGTTGCACCGGCTCCATCGCCAGCATGCGCAGGATACACTCGGCGGCGAAATCCTCAGGCAGCTCGGCCAACACCTTGGCCGCATGCTCGGGCCGCACCTTCGCCAGAACGACGGCGACAGTCTGCGGATACTCGTTTTTCAAATAGCTGGCGAGCACCGCTTCGTTGACGTTGGCGAGCTTGTCCCAGATGTTGCGGCCGGCGGGGCCGCGGATTTCCTCCATCAGCGTGTCGACTTTTTCTTTCGGCAGGATGGAAGTCAGAATACGATGCGTCTGATCGAGTGACCCCATCACCGAGCCCGCGCCGGACATACGGTTCACGAATTCGTGCACGACGGCCTCGACTACGATCGCCGGGACCATGCCCAACGAGGCCATGGCCTGAGAGACTTCCTTGATCTCCTCTTCCTCAAGCATCTCCCAAAGCTTCTTGGCTTCGTCGCCAAGGCTCATCAGCACGATCGCCGCTTTCTCAGCACCGGAGTAGCGCGAGAGATCGACGTTCGCGATCGAGGTGTCGGGTTTGGCGAGAGCGTTCATGACCTAGAGCGCATTGTTGAGCCAACCGCGGATGATCTGCGCGGATTCATCGGGATGCTGCGCGACCACTTCGGCGACTTTCTTGACAGAGGACTGCCGCACGCGGCCATTGATCTGCGCGACATCGATGCCGGGATCGTCGTTCGCGGCGATGGCGACCGGATCGGGTGCGGGCAGCGCGGCTGCAGCGCCACCTGCGCCCGGCAGAGCCGGAGGCGCACCGCCTGCTGCAGCTTGAGCGCCGCCGCGCATGAGGCCGCCGATCAGTGGGCGCAGGACGAAGAAGACGAACGCGAGCGAGGCGATCAGCGCGGCGACCAATTCGATGATGCGCATGGTGTCGAGATCGTCGAGGAAGGCGAGGGCGCCGGCGTCGTCTGCGCCTTCCGGCGGCGCAGCGCGTGCGAACTGCGTGTTCACAACTTCGACGATGTCGCCGCGTTCGGCATTGTAGCCTACGGCTGAGCGCACCAGCGCCGTGAGGCGCTGCATCTCTTCTTCGCTGCGCGGCTGGTAGGTCGGCGCGGCCTCGCCTTCGCCCGGCGCGGTGACGCCATCGACGGCGACGGCGACCGAGAGGCGGCGGATGCGGCCGCCTTCGCTGACTTCCGTCCGCGTCGTGCGCGAGATTTCGTAGTTTACGGTTTCCTGCGACGAGGAATTCGCCGCGCTGTTCGCGCCGCCGCCGGACGTGTTGCTGGCGTCGGG
The DNA here is from genome assembly GCA_023410295.1 of Pseudomonadota bacterium. Classification (GTDB taxonomy): domain Bacteria; phylum Pseudomonadota; class Alphaproteobacteria; order Caulobacterales; family Aquidulcibacteraceae; genus Vitreimonas. The sequence goes on from JAEYPY010000046.1 coordinate 8,502, forward strand.
AATGTTGGCGCCGGCGGTGGTGCTTTGCGGCGATGAGCCGTCGCTGGAGGTTTCTTCCGTGGTCGAGGTCGAGCGAACGACGCGGCCTTCCGGATCGAAGCGTTCGGAGGTTTCGCTGACGCGGTTGAAGTCCATCTCCGCCGTCACCTGCACGCGCGCATTGCCGGCGCCGACGATGCCTTCGACGATATCGGTCACCGTGCGGCGGATGCGATCCTCGACCGAGGCCTGGCGCGCATCGACGCCGTCAGCATCGATTCCGCCTTCGTCGGACGGGGCGGCGAGCAGGCGGCCGGCTTCGTCAAGAATGGTGACGCGGTTGGCCGTGAGACCGGGCGTGGCGCTGGCGACGAGATTGCGGATTGCGCGCACCTGGCCCGGCGTCAGCGCATCGCGGCGGAGCTGCAGCACGATAGAGGCGGACGGCTGCTCGGCTTCGCGCGCGAAGAGTTGGCGCTCCGGCAGCACCAGGTGCACGCGGGCGGAGGCGATGCCATCCAGCGAAGCGATGGTGCGGGCGAGCTCGCCCTCGAGCGCGCGCAGGCGGTTGATGTTCTGCTGGAACTGGGTCTGGCCGAGCGCGTCGGGCTCGTCAAAAATCTCGTAGCCGATCGAGCCGCGCGAGGGCAGGCCCTCGGCCGAAAGCATCATGCGCGCGTCGAGCACGCGCGAGCGCGGCACATAGATCGAGCCGCCGTCACCGCGCATCTCGTAGGGGATATCAGCCGCCTCGAGGCGCTGGGTGATCTCTGCGGCTTCGCGCATTTCGACCCCGGCGAAGAGCAGGGCCTTTTCTTCCCCGCCCATGCGCAGCACGAGCGTCAAAAGGATCGCCGCGGCGACAGCCGTGATGCCCAGCGCGGCGAACAAACGCGTTGGTCCAGCTTTGAGAAGGAGTTGAGTGAACCCGTTCACGCCCAGCCTCTGCACACGCGGCGTGACGGACCCAGATTCACGGCGCGTGAATCACTGGGCAAATCTCACCGGTGGGCAGAAATTGCCGGGCCGGGAGTGAAACAAGCGTTAACCACGCTGGACGCGCAAAAGCCTCCGCGGGGAGAGCGGAGGCTTTTGGAAAGCTCGGGATTGACGATGCGGACCGCCCTCGCGGGCGGCGGCGTCGTTAGACGCCGGCCGCGCGGTAGTGCTGAAT
>JAEYPY010000072.1 GCA_023410295.1 Pseudomonadota bacterium
AGCCTGAGCGCAGCAACTGGTTTACGCGCGGCCCGCGCGATGCGCGCGTGCGCGTCACGATGCCAAACGTCGAAGGCCTGGAAGCTTCCAGCGGCGCCGATTTGGTCGCCACCGGCATTGATAGCGCCCGCATCTCGCTCGCATCCTCCTCAGGCGCCGACCTTCGCGCCAGCGGCCGCTGCGGCGCATTCAGTGCGGACGCGTCGAGCGGTTCGGACATCCACGCGCACGAGCTGCGCTGCGAGAACGGCAGTGTCGATGTCAGCTCAGGCGCCGATGTGCGCATCTATGCGAGCGGGCGCCTTAACGTGGATGCCTCCAGCGGCGGCGGCGTCGTTGCTTATGGCGACCCCGGCATCGGCGATATCGATCTGTCCTCTGGCGGCTCGCTGCGGCGCGCGAACTAAGGAGCATCCATTATGCGCACTCTTCTCATTGCCGGCGCTGCGGCGCTCGCCCTCGTGACCACCGCTTCGGCTGAGACGCGCGCGCTCGCCGGCTTCACGGGCGTCGCCGCGGAAGATCAGCTCGATGTCTTCATCACAATCGGTCAAACCTACAGCGTTGACGTGAGCGGACCGGACGCCGCCCGTGTGCGCACGGAAATCCGCGACCAAACGCTGAAGATTTCCCAAGCCAACCGCGGCTGGTTCGGTCGCAATCATGATCTTGACGCGACGGTCCGCATCACCATGCCGCGCATCGACAGCATCGCCGCCGCGCGCGGTGCTGAAGTGACCGCCCACAACATCACGGCCGGCGCCATGGATCTTGCCGCCGCTATGGGCGGCGTCATCGAAATCGATGGCGAATGCACGGCGCTCTCCGCTTCCGTGGCGATGGGCGGCGTTCTCGACGCCGACGAGTTCCGCTGCCGCAGCGCTGACGTCTCAGCCGCCATGGGCGGCGTTGCTGAAGTCTATGCCACCGGCACGTTCGACGCCTCGGCCGCGATGGGTGGGACGATCGACATTGCGGGCGGCGCAAGCGGGGACGTCTCGGCAAGCTTCGGCGGCGTCATCAGCCACTAAGACAAATTCCAGGAACCAGCGCGGCTCGCGCCGCGTTTGGTTCCGCTATGGAACAGGTCAATGAGATCGCGGCGCTCGTCGCGCCGCCCGAACCGGCGCGCGCAATTCCCGTCGCGGCGAAGGCGCTTGTCTTCTTCAACGACAAAGCCGGCAGCGTTGGCCCGAAGGATCGCGAGCGTCTAGTCGAAGCACTGGGCGCCTGCGACATCGGCCAATATGCGCTCATCGACGCCAAGAAGATTTCGCGCAAACTCTTCCAACGCGCGGACGAGTTCGATGTGATCATCGTGCTCGGCGGCGACGGCACCGCGCGCGCGGCTGCTGAACTCGCACCGCGCGACGGCCCGCCGCTGGTGCTGCTGCCCGGCGGCACGCTCAACGTTCTGCCGCGTGCGCTCTACGGTGATTTGGCTTGGCCGGAGGCGCTAAGAGCTGCGTTGGAGCGCGGTGAGGTCCGCCGCCTGCCAATGGCGCGCGCCAACGACAAGGCCTTCTACGTGGCCGCCATGTTCGGCAACACCGCGCTCTTCGCGCGCGCGCGCGAGGCGGTGCGCGAAGGCAAACCGCTCACCGCTTGGCGGCGCTTCCGCGTAGCGCTGCGCCGCTCGTTCAGCCGCAGCTTGCGGGCGCGGCATAGCGCCAATCGCATGGAGAAAGTCGAAGCCGTAGGCGTGCTGCTGCCGACGTTCTCCGGCGGCCTTGAGGCGGACGACATTGAGTGGGTGCGGCTCGAAGCGCGGCACTTGCTCGATCTCGCACGCATCGGCGTGCGCGCGCTCACCAGCAGCTGGCGCAAGGATCCCAGCATCGAGATTTGCCGCTGCAAGACCGGGGACATCGAGGCGCGCTTCGGCGTTGTCTATGCCGTGCTGGATGGCGAACCGCATACTTTCATGCAGCGTGTCCATCTGAAGTACGATCCACGGGGTCCGCGCGTTTTGGCGCTCGAGCAGGAAGAGGACAAGGCGGGGTAGTGCAACTCGTCCATCTGACGGATATTCACTTCGGCTGCGAAGACAAAGCTGCGCTCCAGGCGGCGGCGCGCTATATCGCCGAACAGAAGCCGGACGCTGTCATCATCACGGGCGATATCACCCTCGCCGGGCGCAGCGAAGAGCACGACAATGCCTGCGCCTGGATGCGAGAGCTTGCCGCGCCGGTGATCGTCACGCCCGGAAATCACGACGTGCCTTACTACAACATGTGGGGCCGGCTCGCCTTTCCCTGGCGGCGCTATGAGCGCGCTGCAAGCGGCCTTCGGCGGGACGTGTGGCACACGCCGCAATGGAGCATCATACCGGTCAATACCGCGCGCGCCTGGCAAATCCGGATGAACTGGGCCCAAGGCGAGATTTCGCGCGGCCAAACCGCAATCGCCGCCGCCGAGTTGCAGCGTGCCGCGCCGGGCGCCCTGCGGATCCTCATCACGCACCATCCGCTCGACTGGCCCAACGACGCGCCCATCAAGGGAGTTACGCGCGGCGGCCCGAGCGCGCAGAAGAAGCTGATCGACGCCGGCGCCGAAGTCTTCCTGAGCGGTCACCTCCATTTCGCTTCCGCCCGTCTCATTGGCAAGCGCGCGCTTTCGATCGTCAGCGGCACGCTTTCACAGCGCGTGCGGCACGAACCGTGCGCCTTCACCGTGATCCGTCGGCCGATGCCTGATGTGATCGAGACGGAAGTGGTCTACATCGTGCAGGGCGTGCCGGAGACCGCATCGATCCGTCAGTTCCGGCTCAACGCACCGCTAGAACCGGGCGCGCCAGCGGAAGTCCACGCGCAGGTCTGATCCGCTGAGAGGCCGCGCAAGGCGGCATCCTCCTCGCTCATGCCTATTCGCCGGCGCGGCGGTCCGGGCCTTCGCCGCGGTATTCAATGTCAGGTTCACCGAGACCATCCTCATGCTCGGTGATGAGGCTGATGCCGAGCATGTCGGCGCCTTCCTCCAGATAGTCGCCAAGCAGCGGCATCCCCATCAAGTAACGCGCCGCGCCGCCGCCGCGCTCGCGCGCGGTGGTCACAGCTTCGCGCCAGTCGCCGGCTTCGTAGTCGCCGCGGCCTAGCCACGCCAACGCAACCAGCTGCGTTCGGGCATCGACATTGAGCGATGCAATGGCGTCGCGCAGCTCTTGGCCGACGGGGTTGTCGGGTTCGTCTTCGAGCGCGTCCATGAACCGGTCATCGGACGCGTCCGAGCCGTCGCTAGGATCGTCCGGTGCGACAAGCGCGTCGAAGGCGCGCGCTTTGAGGACGATGAAGGCAAGCGTCTCGCGATCGAGGGCGAAATCAGCAGGCGGCTCGGGGATGTCGCGGATGCTCATCAGGCGCGTCCGTCCATCGACTGGCTGTGCTCGCCGCCGGGGCGCGTAATGCCTTCGAGCGCTTCGGCCGCCTCGGTCGATTGGGCAACCAGCGCGATATCGGCCAGCGAGACAATGCCGATGAGGCGCTTGTCGGCATCGACCACCGGCAGGCGGCGCACCTGGATGTCGGCCATGTTGGCGGCGACGTCGGACACGTCCTCGTCCTCGTGGCAGTACATTACCTCATGGGTCATGACTTCGCCGACGGTGGTGTCCGGCCCCTTGCCGATGGCGATGCCGCGAACGGCAATGTCGCGGTCGGTGACCATGCCGGCGAGGCGGTCTCCGGCGGCGACGGGGAGGGCGCCGATATCAGCCTCGGCCATCAGCCGGGCGGCTTCCCGAACGGTGGTTTCCGGCGTGACGGTGCGAACGTCGCGGCTCATGACTTCGCGAATGATCATCGAAAATTCTCCCAGCTGGCGCGCAGCCCCCGCTTTCCGGCCAACGCGACGTTAGGGTCTGGGTTCCGGCGCCGTCTGAGGCTTGCCGGCTGGGCGGCTTTGGCTTATCAGCCCCGCTTTCCGAGATTTCCGGGTTCCAGGAGTTTACCGGCCATGGCCGTTCCGAAGCGAAAAACCTCGCCCTCGCGCCGCGGCATGCGCCGGGCCCACGATAAGCTGCCGAAAAACGCTTACGTCGAGGACGCGGAGTCGGGCGAACTGCGCCGGCCGCACCACATCGATCTGAAGAGCGGCCGCTATCGCGGCAAGCAAGTGCTGAAGCCGAAGGAAGACTGAGGCTTTTCCGCTAAGCGCGAATGATCCGAGCAGGGCGGGGCAACCCAGCCCTGCGTCCGCGCGCCTTGCCTTTTTCGGCGCGTAGGTTCAAAGGCGCCCCCAATCCAACACCAGCCAGAGAGCCTCCCATGACCGGCATCGCCGACATCATCGGCCGCGAAATTCTCGACAGCCGCGGCAACCCAACGGTGGAAGTCGATGTCTGGCTGGACGATGGCGCGATGGGCCGCGCCGCGGTGCCGTCGGGCGCTTCCACCGGCGCGCACGAGGCTAACGAAAAACGCGACGGGGAGCCCGACCGCTACCTCGGCAAGGGCGTCCGCGACGCAGTGGAGGCAGTGACCGGCGAGATCGCCAACGCCATCCTCGGCATGGACGCCGAAGAGCAGCGCCGCATCGATAACGTGATGATCGAGCTCGACGGCACCGAGAACAAGGCCCGGCTCGGCGCCAACGCTATTCTCGGCGTCTCGCTCGCCGTCGCCAAAGCCGCAGCTATCAGCGCCGGCCAGCCGCTCTATCGCTATCTTGGCGGCGTCCAAGCGCGCGTGCTGCCGACGCCGATGATGAACATCATCAATGGCGGCGCCCATGCCGACAATCCGATCGACATGCAGGAATTCATGATCATGCCGATTGGCGCCGCCTCGATGGCCGATGGCGTGCGCATGGGCGCGGAGGTCTTTCACACGCTGAGGAAGCAGCTCAAGGACGCGGGCCACGCCACCAATGTCGGCGACGAGGGCGGTTTTGCACCAAATTTGAAGAGCGCCGATGAAGCGATTGGCTTCATTCTCAAGTCGATCGAGAAGGCGGGCTATACGCCGGGCGAAGACGTCGCCCTCGCGCTTGATTGCGCCTCCACCGAGTACTTCAAGAACGGCAAGTACGAGATGGAAGGCGAGGGCAAGTCGCTCGCGCCCGAGCAGCACGCAGCCTTCCTGGCCGATCTCGTTTCACGTTACCCAATCGTCTCGATCGAAGATGGCATGTCGGAGGATGATTTCGACGGCTGGCGCGCGCTGACTGAGCTGATTGGCGATCGCTGCCAGCTGGTCGGCGACGATCTCTTCGTCACCAATATGAGCCGCCTCGCCATCGGCTTTGAGCAAGGCCTCGGCAACGCCATCCTGATCAAGGTCAACCAGATCGGCACGCTGACCGAGACGCTGGACGTGGTCGATATGGCCCAGCGCGCCGGTTATTCGGCTGTCATGAGCCACCGCTCCGGCGAGACCGAGGATTATACGATCGCCGATCTCGCGGTCGCCACGAACTGCGGCCAGATCAAAACCGGCTCGCTTTCGCGCTCGGACCGGACCGCCAAGTACAATCAGCTCATCCGCATCGCGGAGATGCTGGACGATCAGGCCGAGTACGCGGGCGCGACAACCATGGTCGGACGCTAGCGGCGGCCGGCGAGCGCCGCGGCCCACATAACTGAGTTCGTGCGCGCAACGACTGCCGGAACATTGTGCCGGCGGCGACGTCTTGGCTAACATCATCTCCGATGAGTCTGCCGCGACGATCCTCCCGCTCGCGCAAGCGAGATCCGGCCTGGGCCACGCTCAGTGACGCAGAGCTGCTCGCGCTGCGGTTCAAGGACCTGAAGCTCTCCATCGCCGGCACTTGGCTCGAGCAGCAGCTGGAAACCCTGCATGAAGAGCTGGAGAGCCGCGCGCTTAAGGTCCGGGCGCACGCCTGGCTCTCCACGGAATGGTTCAGCCCGCACGACACGCCCGGCATCGCCATTCCGTTCTATCTCGCCCACGCGCGCCTGATGCGGCTCGAGCGCAAGATGGTGCTTGAGGTGGAAGGCGGCTCTGAGCGCGAGTGCATGCGCATTCTACGTCACGAGGCAGGGCATGTGATGCAGCGCGCCTTTGCATTGCACCGGCGCAAGCGCTGGCGCGAATTGTTCGGCAGCGCGGCGCGGCCTTATCCCGAATATTACCGGCCCAACCCAACCAGTCGCCGCTACGTCCAGCACCTGCGGCGCTGGTACGCGCAATGCCATCCGGACGAGGATTTCGCCGAGACCTTCGCTGTGTGGCTCGCGCCGCGCTCGAACTGGCGCAAGCGCTACGCCGATTGGCCGGCGCTGCGGAAGCTTGAATATATCGACGAGCTCATGGGCGAGCTTGCCGGCGTCAAGCCGCCAGCCAAGGCGCGCACGCAGATGGAGCCGCTGCGCACGCTCGATACAACGCTGGAAGAGCATTACCGCGAAAAGCGCGAGCGCTTCGCGGTCGATTCCCCGACCGTGTTCGACCGCGATCTCTTGCGCATCTTCAGCAGCGACGAGCGCCACCGTAACGCGCCCGCCGCAGCGCTCGTGATCCGCCGGCATCGCAGCAAGATCATGCGCTCTGTCGCGCGTATCACCGGCGAGTATCCGCTCGCGCTCGACGCCGCCATCGACGACATCATTGATCGCGCCCGCACGCTGAAACTCCGTGCGCCCGGCAGCGAACAGCGCATTCGGCTTGAATTGACGGCGTTGCTGACCACGAACACGGTGACGTCGCTCTACAGTTCAGGCCGTCGGCAAACATTCGCGGTATGAGTTTGCGCGTTCTTGTCCTCTGCCATCCTGATGGCCTTCCCCCCGAAACCCTTGACGGTCTCTCCGAGAAAGAGGCCTATCACATCAAGACCGAGTACGATGTTGTCCACGCGCTGCGTGAACTCGGCCACGACGTGCGTCCGCTCGGCGTTCAATACGATCTCAAGCCCATTCGCGACGCGATCGAAGATTGGCGCCCGGACGTCGTCTTCAACCTGCTGATCGAATTTCATGGCGAGGCCGTCTATGGCCAGAACATCGCCAGCTTCCTTGAACTGATGCGTGTTGCCTACACCGGCTGCAATCCGCGCGGCCAAGTGCTGGCGCAAGGCAAGGATCTGTCCAAGAAGCTGCTCAAGTATCACCGCATCCCGACGCCGGCGTTCGCGGTGTTTCCGTTTGGCCGCAAAGTACGCCGCCCGGCCAAGCTCGGTTTTCCGCTCATCGTCAAAAGCACGATCGAAGATGCGTCGATGGGCATCTCGCAGGCGTCCGTGGTCGATAGCGATGAGAAACTCGCCGACCGCGTACGCTTCATCCATGAGAATGTCGGCACGCCCGCGATCGCTGAAGAATATGTCGACGGGCGCGAGATCTATGTCGGCGTGCTCGGCAATGAGCGCCTGCGCGCGCTGCCGGTGTGGGAGCTCGAATTCGAAAACCTGCCCCCCGGCGCGCTGCCGATCGCGACCGAGCGCATCAAGCGCAATCCGCAATACCAGGAAGCTCGCGGCATCATCCAAGGCCCGGCCGAAGGGCTTTCACCGGCGCTGGAGCTGCGCATCCGCGACACCGCCAAGCGCATCTGCCGCGTGCTTGAGCTCGACGGCTATGCCCGGATCGATTTCAGGCTCGGGCGCGATGATGTGCCGTACTTCATCGAGGCCAACCCGAATCCGGAAATCGCCCGCAGCGAAGAGTTCGCCCAGTCGGCCAAGTATGACGGCCTGGAGTACCTGGACCTCATCAACCGCATCCTCTCGCTCGCGATCTCGCGCGCCGGCGCGCACGACGAATAGGAAGGGCCGGTGACGATCGTCACGGCGGCTGGCTCTGGCGGCCCCTAGATTCGCAGCCATCGCCACTCGCGATGTTGAGGAGCCGCCCATGTTGATCCGCTTCAGCTGCCTGATGCTCGCGCTGGTCTCGTTCGTGCCCGGCGCCTTCGCCACACTCATGCAAACCGCGCGAATCGTCGCCTGAAGCCGTCAACAGCGCGACCAACTGCAAAAATATTTTTCGACGACCTCAGTGACTCCATCTGGAGTCCGGCTAGCCGCGCCTCCACCACATCTTGCGCCGCGTGAGCTAAGTGACTGATTCCGCGCGAGTCTTTGGACTCGTTTTGTTCCGCAAGCTCCTGATTCCGTAAAGATTTCATTAAGTATCGAGACTCATTTTGCCCACCTCTTCGAGGTCGGTACGATGACGAAACATGGTTCAACAACGCTGAGCATCGGGCTAGGGGCGGCGATCCTCTATCTCGGCGCGCACGCCGTCACGGGCCGCCAGGGGCTCGTCGCGTACGTCGATCTGCAGGCGCAGGAGCGTGCGCTGGAACAGCGTCTGGAGAGCCTCGACGGCGAGCGTACAGCACTCGAAGCCCGCGCCGCGCGACTTCGCCCCGAGACGCTCGATCTCGACTATCTCGACGAACGCGCCCGTATCACCCTGGCCGCCGGCGATCCCGACGAGTTGGTTTTCGTCCTCGACTGATCCTGCTGCAATGCAGCATCGCAAAGCTTCCTAGCGAGCTAAGTCATTCCCGCATAAGAGAGGCGCGCACCGCGGCGTGGACTTCCCGCGCGCGTGCGTCATCTCCTTTCCCGCGGAGGATACTGATAGATGGCTAAAGGCAACGGTAAGCAGCAGAGCGTTCAGGCGACGAAGGACGAGCTGCTTCAGTATTACCGCGACATGCTGCTGATCCGCCGCTTCGAGGAGCGCGCGGGCCAGCTCTACGGCATGGGCCTGATCGGCGGCTTCTGCCACCTCTATATCGGCCAGGAAGCCGTCGTCGTCGGCATGCAGGCCGCGCTCAAGGAGGGTGATCAAGTTATCACGGCCTACCGCGACCACGGCCACATGCTCGCGGCCGGCATGACTGCAAACGGCGTCATGGCCGAACTCACCGGCCGGCGCGATGGCTATTCCAAAGGCAAGGGCGGCTCGATGCACATGTTCAGCATCGAGAAGGCGTTCTATGGCGGCCACGGCATCGTCGGCGCGCAGGTCTCGCTCGGCACGGGCATTGGCTTTGCCAACAAGTATCGCAAAGACGGCAAAGTCTGCCTCACCTATTTCGGCGACGGCGCCGCCAACCAGGGTCAGGTGTACGAGAGCTTCAACATGGCGAGCCTCTGGAAGCTGCCCGTCGTCTACATCATCGAGAACAATCAATACGCGATGGGCACCTCGATCCAGCGTTCGTCGTCAGAAACTCATCTGCATAAGCGCGGCATCAGCTTCAACATTCCCGGCGAGGAAGTGGACGGCATGGATGTCGTCGCCGTGCGCGAAGCCGGGCGGCGCGCCGTTGAGCGGGCGCGGGGAGGCGAGGGGCCGTATCTCCTCGAAATGAAGACCTACCGCTATCGCGGCCACTCCATGTCCGATCCGGCCAAGTATCGGACCAAGGAGGAGGTCGATGCTATGAAGACGAAGCATGACCCGATCGAGCACGTGAAGAAGCTCATCACCGACGCCGGCCACGCCAGCGAAGACGAGCTGAAGCAAATCGACCGCGACATCCGCGCCGTCGTCACCGAAAGCGCCGAGTTCGCCCAACAGAGCCCGGAGCCCGATCCGAGCGAATTGCTGACGGACGTCTATCTGTGACATCGGAGTATGCAAACCGGGGCGGCGCCTATCCGCCGGACCTGAGCGTTTTCATCGAGGGGGGAAATGCGATGACAGTTGAACTCACCTATCTCGCCTACACGATCGCGCTCTTCTTCGTCGTCGTGTTGGTGCAAGCGACGGCCGGCATCCGCCAGTACGGCGGCATGGTGCTCGCGAACAACCGTGATAACTTGCCGGAGCGCAACACATACTCCGCGCGCACCAAACGCCTCGTCGACAATTTTCGCGAGAACCTTTGGTTTTTCGCACCGCTCGTACTGATTGCTGCGATCGCCGGCATCTCCAATCAATGGACCGTGCTGGGCGTGCAGATTTTCTTCTGGGCGCGCCTCGCGCACGCCGTGTGGTACATCGCCGGTTGGCCGATCGTGCGCCCGCTGTTCTGGTTCGCGGGCGTCATCGCCTGCATCCTCATCTTCCTCGCTCTGTTCGGAATTCTTGCCTGATGACGCAAATCCTCATGCCCGCGCTTTCGCCCACCATGGAGGAGGGCAATCTCGCCAAGTGGCTAATAAAGCCGGGCGACAAGATCGAACCTGGTCAGGTCATCGCCGAAATCGAGACCGATAAGGCGACGATGGAGGTCGAAGCCGTCGACGAAGGCACGGTGACGGAGCTCTTAGTCGAGGAAGGCGCGCAAGGCGTGAAGGTCAACACGCCCATCGCCGTGCTCGATGGCGAGGGCGCCGACGCAACTCCTCCACCGCGCGCGGGGGAGGTGTCCGCGAAGCGGACGGAGGAGGAAAGTCCCTCGGCAAAGGCGCCAAAGCCCGACATGCGCGAAGAGCCGGTGAGCACGAACCGCCCCGAGCCGACACGCATCTCATCGCCCGCGCCGCAGACCGATCCTGAAGTCCCGGCCGGCGCGCAGATGGTGAAGATCACGGTGCGGGATGCATTGCGCGACGCCATGGCCGAGGAAATGCGAGCCGACGATCGCGTCTTCGTCATGGGCGAGGAAGTCGCCGAATACCAAGGCGCCTACAAAGTCACGCGCGAGCTGTTGCAGGAGTTCGGGCCGCAGCGTGTCGTCGATACGCCGATCACCGAACACGGCTTTGCCGGCCTCGGTGTTGGCGCGGCGATGGCGGGCCTAAAGCCCATCGTCGAGTTTATGACCTGGAATTTCGCGATGCAGGCGATCGACCAGATCATCAATTCCGCCGCCAAGACGCTCTACATGTCCGGCGGCCAGATCAAATCCTCGATCGTCTTCCGCGGCCCCAATGGCGCGGCCGCGCGCGTCGCCGCGCAGCACAGCCAGGATTATTCCTCGTGGTACTCCCACGTGCCCGGCCTCATCGTCATCGCGCCCTACGACGCCGCTGACGCCAAGGGTTTGCTCAAAGCCGCCATCCGCAACCCGAACCCGGTCGTCTTCCTCGAACACGAAATGCTCTACGGCCAGGAGTTCGAAATCCCGGACGTGAAGGATTGGGTTGTTCCGATCGGCAAAGCCAAGATACGCCGGCAGGGTAGCGACGTCACCATCACCGCGCACTCGCGCATGGTGGGGCTTGCGCTGAAAGCCGCCGAAGAACTCGCCGGCCAAGGCATCGATGCGGAGGTGATCGACCTGCGCACGCTGCGCCCGCTCGATACCGCGACCATCATCGAGAGCGTGAAAAAGACCAACCGTATTGTGACGGTCGAAGAAGGCTGGGCCCAGAACGGCGTCGGCGCCGAGATCGCCGCGCGCGTCGTCAGCGAAGCGTTCGATTATCTCGACGCCCCGCCCACGCGCGTGCACCAGGTCGATGCGCCGCTCGCCTACGCGGCCAATCTCGAAGCACTCGCGCTGCCGAGCGTTGAGAAGATCGTCGATGCCGTGAAAGCGGTGACGTACCGGTGATCTACCGCGGCGCATGCCATTGCGGCGTGGTCAGCGCCGAGTATGAGACGGAGGCGCCTGTGCGCCTGCGCGCTGATGGTTGTGGCTTCTGCTCAAGCCGCGGCGTGAAATCCGCCTCCGATCCGCAAGGGCGGCTCGAGATCACGTCGACGAAGCGTCTCAACCGCTATCGCTTCGGCCACAAGACGGCGGATTTCCTCATCTGCCCCGATTGCGGCACCTATGTCGCCACGCACATGGAGAGCGAACGCGGGCCCCTCGGCGTCATCAACGTCGTCGGCCTCAACATCCGCGAGTTGAAGAACCTTCCCGTCACGCTCACAAGCCTCGAAGGTGAATCCGTCGAAGAGCGCTTGGCGCGGCGCGTCTCGCGGTGGACTCCTATGACGCTGGCTGAACCCTCGTGATCCGGAGTCCTACCATGCTGCGTTTCATCGCCATCATCTTTCTCGCCCTTGCGCCCGCCGCGCCGGCCTTGGCTGAAACTGCCGACGAAGCCGCGATCCGCACGGCCGTGTTCGACTATTTCCACGGCCAGGGCGAAGCCAGCGCCGAGCGGCTAAATCGCGCCTTCATCGCCGACAAAGCCACCATGATCGCGGTGCTCCCCGCCGAGGGCGGCGGCGAAACCGTCACCACCTACACCGACATGACGCAGGTGCTGGCGAACTGGGCGTCCAATCCCAATCCGCCCGGCGGCGCGCGCGACGGCGAAATCCTCGACATGCACATCACCGACGGCCGCATCGCCACAGTGATGTTCCGCTCAACCGATCGTTTCTACGACGCGCTCATCCTCGCCAAAGTGAACGGCGAGTGGCGCATCATCTCCAAGGCCTTCGTCCGGCAACAGGTTAGCCCATGACCGACATCACCATGCCCGCACTCTCGCCCACCATGGAGGAGGGCAACCTCGCCAAGTGGCACGTGAAAGCCGGCGACACGATCGAACCCGGCCAAGTCATCGCCGAGATCGAAACCGACAAGGCGACGATGGAAGTCGAAGCCGTCGATGAAGGCGTGATCGAAGAATTGCTTGTCGAAGAAGGCGCGCAAGGCGTGAAGGTCAATACGCCGATCGCGCGGCTGAAGGGTGATGGCGACGCGAAGCCGGCGCCGAAGCAACAAGCGCAACAACAAGCCTCCCCCGTTGCGGGGGAGGGCAGAGAGGGGGCTGCGAGCGCGAAGACTCCAAGCACACGCGCCAGCGTCCCCACCCCTAGCCCCTCCCCACAAGGGGAAGGGGAGCGGATCTTTGCTTCCCCGCTCGCACGCCGTCTCGCCGAACAAGGCGGCATCGATCTTTCAGGCTTGCGCGGCTCCGGCCCGAACGGGCGCATCGTCAAGGCGGATGTGGAATCTGCGCTGAAGCAGCCACGCGCGCAGCAACAGCCGCGCGAACAATCGCGCGAACTCGCCACTGGCCGCGAAGCGCGCGAGCAAGCGCCGGCGCCGCGCCGCTCGCTCGAGCAAATGGGCATTCGGCCGGGTAGCTACGAACTCGTGCCGCTGGACATGATGCGCAAAACCATCGCCAAGCGCATGACCGAGAGCTTCCGCGACGTGCCGCACTTCCCGCTCACGGTCGACATCGAGATCGATGCGCTGCTGAAGGCGCGCGGCGAGATCAACAAGCGCTTCGCTGACAAGGGCGTGAAGATCTCCGTCAACGACATGTGCATCAAGGCCGCGGCGCTGGCGCTGAAACTGGTGCCGGAAGCCAATGCGAGCTACACGCCCGACGGCATCGCTTTGCACCATCACGCCGACATCGGCGTCGCCGTAGCCATTCCGGGCGGTCTCATCACGCCGATCGTCTGGGCCGCGGAGACCAAAGGGCTCGCGCAGATCAGCCATGAGATGGCCGACCTTGCCGAGCGCGCGCGCAACAAGAAGCTGCGCCCCGAGGAATTCCAGGGCGGCACCTTCACCATTTCGAACATGGGCATGATGGGCATCAAGGAATTCGCCTCGATCATCAACGAACCGCACGGCATGATCATGTCGATCGGCGCCGGCGAAAAACGCCCCGTGGTGAAGAACGATGCGCTCGCGATCGCCACGGTGATGACCGTCACCGTGACCTGCGATCACCGCGTCGTCGATGGCGCGTTGGGCGCCGCGTTCCTGAAGGCGTTCCGGAGCTTCCTGGAAGATCCGATGGCGATGTTGCTTTAACGCGCAGAATGTCCGCTCTGCACCACGCCTCTCACCCATTTGAGGTAGGCTTAGCCGCGGAATTGACCGGTTGTTACGCCAGAAGCGCGGCTTCGTTTACGCGAAATAAGGGGGGCGCGTGCCAGAGCTAGGGCATGCGCCGAATCGGAAAGATCAATCCTACCGCCTTGGCCGTCGCCGCTCTGATCGGCGGCTGGAACGTGTCGTCGACGGCTGACGCGCTCACGATCCGCTTGTCCGGGTATGTGCCCAGCCGGTGTAGCGGCGTGCTGCACTTGGGCGCGCCGGAAGGCGCTGTGCGCCAGGGCTTCATCTCAACGCACTGCAATTCGCGTTACGCGATGCAGATTACTTATCCCGCCGACCTGGGAGCGGTGCAGATCGAGTACGCCGGGCAAATTGTCCGCGGCGAAGACGGGCTCGCGGTGCTGGCCAATTCGGCGCCGCCGACCAATAGCGTCCGCGCGGTGCGGGTGCGCTTCACCGACATCGAGGCGGACGTCACGCCGACCTTTCTGGCGCTCACGATTTCACCGCAGGGCCTATAGCGCAATCATTGCGCTGTCACCGTAATGGTGATGCGGTCGCGATATTCGCCGGCGGGAGCGCGAGTCACGTCGCCTATGCGAACGCTGAGCGGGATCTCGACGCTCCGTCGGTCTTCATCGTGACCATTTCCGTGTGAAGTTCCACCGCGACTCCGCTGCTGCAGAGCGGCGTTCAAGTTGACGGTCTCGCCATCTGCGCTGAACTCATAAGGCACGTAGGCGTCCTCGTCGTCTTCGTGCGCCAGACGGCCCTCGTGCTCCGACTCGAAGCTGACGCTGAAGTCGCCGGTGGCGAAGACACGCAGCATGGCCTGCGCGGTCTCGCCCGTGGTCAGTTCTTGGAGATCGAGCAGCGCATAGCCGCCGTCGGCGCTCGGGGTGCCGGACAAGAACGCCTGGACATGCGAAGGCACGCGCGCGGCGAACTGAATGTCGGCTTCATCGACCGGGCGCCGTTCGCCGCCGGCGAGCACCTTCGCGCGAATGGTTTCGCGATAGAGGCCTTCGCGGCCGCGAGAACCCAAGTCGACGATGAGATAGAGCGTGACGCGCCCGTCAAGACCGAACGGGCCCGTCGCATGAAATGCGCTGTTGGGTTGCTCAGAGTCGAAGATGATGGTGCTGCCGGCGGCATCGAGGGCGATGCGATAGTCTAACCGCGCGCGCCCGCCTTGCCGGCGAAGTCCATCGCGGCCGCTTTCGTCCTCGAATGAAATGCGAAAAGCGCAGCGCGAGTCGCTGACATCGCGCAAGCGCAGCGTGAAAGGCTCCACTGCGGTCGGCAGCGAAAGCGGATCGGCGAACACCGCCGTGACTTGCGGTGGCCGTTCCAGTCGCGCACTGCACTCGTCAGCGTCGTTGTGCGCGAGCGCGGGTGTGGCGCCAAGCAGGGCGCAAACCACGCTAAGCGCCAAAGCATGCCGTTTCATTGCGCCTCCTGCATCTGTATTGCGCCGAGTTGAACCAGGCCCACCGAGCCTTCCGCAATGATGACCTCGGCTTGCAGCACGGGATCGGTCACCAGAACCAGCCGATATCGTCCTGGCGCGACGCCAGCTGCAACGAGCCGGCCAGCTCTGTTGGAAAAGGCCTGCACCGGCTCGCGTTCCGGCTCATCGAGGCTGCGCAACTCGCCGCCAACCAGCGCCACAGGCGCGCCGTCTGGGCCGAGCAGCGTCGCAAGGACCGTGACGGACGCGGCGGAGCCGACGTCGATATTGTACCCGGCATTGCGATAGGCTCTGAAATCGAGCTGACCGGCGCCGAGGTCATAACCAGGCGGCAGATTCTCAACGTCGACGCCGACGACTTCGTGCGTGTAGATGGCAAGATCGGGAATGAGCGCTGGGCCGAACAGGCCCGTCACCGCGCGCGGCCGGTCGTCGCCGCCGCCGAGGATGACCTGATGGCCATCGAGCGACTCGTGCGGTCCCACGACTGCGAACGCGCCGCGGATTGGACGGCCGAGGGCGACACGGCTTCCGGCATAGGCGAGGCTCGCGCCCACGCGCATGCTGGAGCGCGTAGAGATCTCATCGCTTTCGATGCCAGCGGTGCGGGAATCGCTGGTCAGCGTCGCATCGAACCGGTTGCCGTAATAGCTGACGGCGCCGCCGCCGTAGATCTCGTCGGTGTCCTGATTGACGCCAACGCGCGCATTCGCCGAGATGCCGCCGACACCGTAAGAACCGGCTCTGTACCAGTCCAATTCCGATACTGATGTGCGCGTGTTATGGCGTGCGGTGATCTGGTGGCGACGTCCCAAGCGGAGCGTCAGACTTAGCGATGCCGTGGTTTCTTCGGATTCGCCCTCGGCGATGTGACTGACCTGAACCGAGCCAAACAATGTGCCGAATAGGCGGCGGGAATAGCCAATCGAGGCTTCGGTGCGGTCGATGTCTCCGGCAAAGGGCTGATCAAGCGCGGCTGATAGGGTGAGCGCGCCGGCCTCCGGGTGATAGAGGCGAAGCGTGGCGTCATGCTGGAGCTCATAGATGCCGAAGGCGGCGCCAGAGTCGATGGAGGAAAATTGCTGGCTCTGCCATTGGCTGGAGAAGCCGAAATTCCACGAGAAGCCGTTGCTTGGTTGAGGCATCAACTCGTAGCGAAAAAGCACAGCATCGCCTTCGCCGACGAGTGGATTGGTGCTGTGCGCGACATCGAGGCCCATCGTGCCGATTGGCGACGCAACCAGCACTTCCGCGCCGTAGAGGTGCGCGTCGTCGCGCCCCTGCGCATTCACGCCCAGCGTGAGGTTCGAGAGCACGCCGATGCGATGAAACATCGAGTATTGCACGATGTCCGTGTCATATCGGATGCCTTCGGCTTCGCTGGTTGAAGGCGCGCCGATGGCGTAGCTGAATTCGGAAACGCCGGGCTCCAGCAACTCGATGTCGAAATATCCGCGCATATCGATGATGTCGCGCCGGCCGAACTCGTCCTCGAGGATGAGTGAGACATCGTTGGCGCCCTCCGCGAATGGGAAGTCCTCCAGCTCGTATCGGCCTGGTGGAAGATCGAGGCGGCGTACCTCCGCGCCGTTGACGACAACCGTAACGAACGTGCGCCGGTCGAGCACAAACGCACGGCGGCCGGCTGGACGAAAGTTGCGGTGCGGCTGAAGGCTGAAGAGGCGCTCGACAAGGAGCCCGCCCATGGGCGGCGCGGCCTGAAACTCCGCCGCCCCATAACGCAGATCGCCAAGCGAGGCGCTGATCATGCTCGGGACGTGATCATAGACCAGACGCGCCTCGCCACGGCGGAGCGTCTCCGCACCGCCTTCATCATAGAAGCCACGTGCTTCGAGCGCCACGCCGCGATTACCGAACAGCCGCAAGCCTGTGTCGATGATCCCTTGCAATGGCTCGCGGCCGCTGCCGAGGGCGTCGTGGTTGTAAGCCTGCGTCACGTCAAGCGTGACAAAGGCCGCGACAGGCGCGGGCCGTTCAAGGCGCGCTTCGGCATCACCATCGGAGCGCGCGCCTGCGATGGAAATGACCTCGTTGCGCCGGATCGACCCCGGCGCAATCAGCCGAAGCTCCTGCATCGCCTCGTCGAAGATGATACCCACGCCCGATGCCTGGTCTTCGAACGGGCGAAGACGGCCGTCGCTTCCTCGCGCGACGATGGAATCGACCACCAATGGGTCGAGCAAGGGCCCAATCAGTTCGCGCGTCCTGTCCGCTGGGAAGCTGATGGCGCCGTCCGCGTCGAAGCGAACAGGCACATCCCCGAGATAGCGCTCATCGACCATCAGCGGATAGACGAACTCCAGTTGGCTGGGAGGCGGCGCGGCGCGTTGCGCGGGCGGCGCCTGTGTTGGCTGTTGAGGTTCGGCTGGCTGCAATGCCGCGGTCGCTGGCGGCGGGGAAAGCTGAGCAACTTCGATGCTTGGCGAGGTGGTGGATGGGGCCACGAAGTGGTTCCCAGCGCTGCGCTCAAGTTCAGGCGCGCCTGGCGATGGCGTAGTGAACTGCACATTGGCCGCAGCGTGCAAGTGTGGAAACGCGGGCGCAGCAGGCGACGTATACGCAATCGCGTCCAGCGTCGCGGCCCCAACTAACAGCGTTCCATCGGCGGCGACCGAGACTACTCGGTCCTCGTCACGCGAAACCGGCGTAGTAGGCGCCGGCTGCAGGCTGGCGCGGCTGTTCGCCTCAAGAGATGCAGGCGGCGTCTGGGAGGGCGACGCCGCCTGCGAATGCGCCAGGATGGGTCTGGGGACGTCTGGCGCAAGGGGAGGAGATGAAGCTAGGCGGACTTCGGCGCTGCTCGGCGGGCCTGGGGATTCCAAGATTAGTATCGCCGCGCCGTCGTCGTAGCGCACATGCACGTCCGCGCTGCTGAGGGAAAACGGCGTCAGCCGGCCTTCGCGTTCGATTGCGGGAAGCAGCGCGCGCGCACCGGGAGAAAGCGCTCCTGCTGCAAGCGCTGCAAAGCGTTCGGCCGGAAAGGAGACGCGGCCGGAATCGATACTGAGACCAATGAAGCCCAATCTCTCCCCGTTCCACATCAGCGGCGTCATCGTTTCCGGGGCTGCCGACGGTGGTGGCGAGTGCAGGGGTACTAAGACCGAGGACCGATCCGCTGGCCCCGGCGCCGAGAGGATCAAGGCGTTTCGACTCTCGTCGAACACCAGGTTCAAGTCGGCGAAATGCATCTGAAACGGCGTTAGCCGGCCTGCTTCACTGAGGGCGCGCAACAGTGCGCGATCCTCGTCGCCGAGAACGGGGTCGGCAATGCGATAGAGTTCGTCGGCATCGAGCGACACCGCGCCGTTGGCGAGGAAGTCGAGCGTGACGTGTCCTAAGACATTGCTTCCGAATACGACGGGCGCGAGCTCACGCCGGACGGTCGCTTGCCCACTTGGTGCGACTGTTTGGCCCAGACGCGCGGCCGCGCCCACATTCAGTGCTTCTTGCGCCGTCGCCTGACCAGCGCTCAGCGCCAGATAGATCCAGCCGTGGCCGACCCAGAGCCACAGGTTCGCCGCCGAGCGCTTGCTCAAGCGCCTCTTCTTGCTCGGTGCTACCCGTTTCGTTTTCGCCGACTTTTTTGAACGCCCCCCCATTGACCGGCCTCCATCAGGAGTCGCCGGCGCGAATGCGTCCGCGTATGCTCGCCGCGTTCGATGCCGCTGACAGCGGTAGATCCGCGATCCGCCGCTTGCCGGGTTCGAGCAGCGTCACGCCAAGAATTTCGGTCAGCTGATCGTGCGTGAAGCTTGGGCGCTCGATCACGGAGCCGGACGCATCAAGCACTTCTAGCTCGTACCTTGCATTCTGCAGATACGCGTATCGAGTGCCGCGGTTTTCAATGAGAAGACGCGCCACGCGGCTACCCTCCCGACCCGTGGCAACCTGTGCGTCCACCAACGAAAGGTCAGCGCGCGCGCCGGGCGGCGATACCTGCACAGCGACATCGAACGCGAACGCGACCTGTAGCTGCGCTCCTTCGGTCGGCTCCAGCGCAATCGGTACTTCTCGCAGATTGGCGTAGTAGGATAACGATTGCTCAGGCGTCTCTTGGCCTACCCATTGCAGCCGCACGACTTGGACGCGGCCGGGTTGAATGACCAGCTGCGGCGGCAGGACGACAAAGTCATCATCCGCCGGAATACGGGTCTGTTCGCCGCTCTCGCTCACGCTTCGGCGCCACAGCGTAACTTCGACGGTGAGGGGGTGGGTGCGGTTATTCTCGACACGAATTGAGCCGGAGCGGCCAGGCTCAATGTCCACCAATAGCGGCTGGACGCCCATGGCAAGCGCCGCCGTGCCGATCGTGCAAGCAATCGTCAGTGCAAGAACAACACTCGCAATGCGTCTCTGCAGTTGTTTAGGCATCGGTGTGAGCTTTCACCTGCTCTGGTTTACCTTGACGCGTGTGTCGTCGGTGCAGACCAGCAGCCGCGCTGCGGCATACGCGCTGCGCGGCGAAGACTTCGACGCGGCAGAAAGATCGATCGCGGCTTTTCACCTGCGCCCCCCACGAAGGGCCGGCGGCCAATGCATGGCCGCCGGCTTCCAATCACAGACCTTGCGGCGTGATCGTGAGAGTGATCGTGTCCGAATACGAACCGGCCACGAGTTCTTGTGCGCCGGTCAGTTCAACGGTGTCGAACTGCAGGCTGTAGGCTGTATTCGTCGGCGGCAGCCCCGTGGCAGAGAACACCGACCCGGCATTAAACGAAGCTGAGCTGATCGCGCTCGAGAACGATGGATCGATCGTGTAATCCAGAGCGGCGAAGAAGTCGCTGCTTCCGTTGTACGCGTGCGCTCCGGCGCCCGTTTCGGGACCGATCGTACCGGACACCACATTCTGGTTTTCCAGGCGTCCGTTAAGGGAGGAGAGGGCGGCGTCCCAGTTCACGTTGCAGTGCAGCGTGTAGTTGAAGCTGATCGGGCTTTCGACACCTTGTGCGCCGAGGTTGCCGAAGTTCACGTTGGTGGTTCCGGGCGTTACGTTGCAAATTTGCGAAACGCTGCCGCTGAGATTGACGGTTTCCGCGTTTGCAGGCGCAGCCAAGGCGAGCGCCGCGGCGGCGACACCGGCTGCCATGAGTAGTTTCTTCATCACCATACTCCGTTTGCTTCCAACCGGCGCAGAGCGCCGGCGCCCCCGACGGCGGGCTTAGTCCCGCCGCACGAGTCTCATGGCTCATCCAAGACGAGCGTGATCGTAAGCGTGTCGCGATACGTGCCGCGCACGAGTAATCCGTTCGGATTGTCCCAATGAATGATCAGGCGACCGCTCTCATCAAAGGGTGGCGCATCCCCCAAACGAGCCTGTTCAGTCGCGCCTTGTATGCGCGCGCTTTCGATGTCGCGCCCGACCGCTGCAGCGTCGTCGAGTAATTCGAGACGAGCGCGATAGGGCACCAGATAAGCGTCCAAATCTTCGTGCCGCAGCCCGCCCTGCTCGGAGCGCAGAGCATATGACAGCGACTGATTGCAGTTGAGACTGAAGGGAATTGCCGCTTGGCCGGCGGCCGAAAGTTCGCCCACATGATAACTCGGCGGCAGACTGATGCTGCAAGCGGGCGAGATATGGCCGGCGACATCAAGTGTCAGCGTTTCGCTGTCAGGGCCTGCGATGGCGACGCCCGCAGGCAATGTGATGACTGCAAATACGGCAGCCGCAATCGTTCTTGCGTCCGTTCTCACCGGAAGCGCTCCCCCCATACGCAGTGGCGAACCCCAGCGTCGTTAACGATTTGGTTAGCACTCGTTTCGAACGCGAAAATCACCCGACTGGGTGATGTGCGCGACGAGTAGGCGGTGGCTCAGACAGATTTGCGTAACGTCTGCTTTGCGTCGGCGCTCTGCGGCCTGACGGAAACCGCCCGCTCTCACTCATTTGGGTGATGAGCCCTAACGCGATCGTTAGGCATACAACGTAAGATGGTTGGGGACGAAGTAAGCGATACAGAACCAAACGCCGTCGCGGCGGCCGTTCTTTTCGACACCTACAGGTGCTCAAAGACGGCGCAATGCATCGTTACCCGTGATGGCCGCGTCCTGCATGGCAATCTACGGTTTCGCGCGATGGCGGCCGAAGGCAGAGGCGCCTTTACGCTTCGAGATGGCTTTGTCGTCGCCCGTACGCCGCAGGCGCGAGACCAGGTGCGAACGGCGCTGGTGTGCAATCTCAAGAGCCTTGTCATCGTTCCGAACGGCGCCGAGGAGGACGGCGTCCATGTGGCCTTGGTTGAGCCGATGCAACAAGGCCATTACGCCATGGTCTCGTTCTGGCGGCCTGACCGGCCGCCGCTTTCCCTGTTCGCGCCGATTGCGGTGCATTTTCAACTCTCGCCGCAACAGGCGCGGGTCGCCGCCGAACTCGTGTCCGGGCGCACGGTGGAGCAGATCGCACGCAAACTTGGCGTGACGATCGATACGGTGCGCTCTCACCTGAAGGCCATTTACGACAAGACCGGAGCGCGCTCCCAAGCCGGCGTGATCGCGCGTGCGCTGCGCTTCCTGCGCTTGTGATCCTGCAAACAAGTGCGGCGGCGTCCTTG
>JAEYPY010000090.1 GCA_023410295.1 Pseudomonadota bacterium
CCGCTGCCGTAACGAGTGTTGCACTGCGGATCATTCTGGTCCTCCGAAATCTCAGTGTGTGCTCAGCTTGGTTGTGCGCAGCCGCAGCGCATTCGCGATCACGCTGACCGAGGAAAGCGCCATCGCCGCGGCCGCCAGCGCCTGCGAAAGCAGAATGCAGAACGCCGGATAAAGCACGCCCGCGGAAACCGGCACGCCGGCAGCGTTGTAGATGAAGGCGAAGAAGAGGTTCTGACGGATGTTGCGCATAACGGCGCGTGACAGCGTGCGCGCGCGCACGAGGCCCATGAGGTCGCCCTTGAGCAGCGTCACGCCTGCGCTTTCGATCGCCACGTCCGCGCCCGCGCCCATAGCGATGCCGACATCGGCCGCCGCCAAAGCGGGTGCATCGTTGACGCCGTCGCCCGCCATCGCCACCGTGCGGCCCGCCGCACGCAAGCGCTCGACCACCGCCGCCTTGTCCTGCGGCAGCACGTCCGCTTCGACATCGTCGATGCCAAGCTCACGCGCCACCGCCAAAGCCGTGGTGCGATTGTCGCCCGTCATCATCACAAGCTTGACGCCATCGGCCTTGAGCGCGCGCACGGCTTGCGCTGAGGTCGGCTTGATCGGATCGGCGATGGCGATGACCCCGCGCACGGCGCCATCGACGGCGACATAGATCGCCGTCGCACCTTGGCCGCGCAGCCGCTCAGCTTCGCCATCGAGCGCGCGCGTATCGACGCCGTGTTCGCCCAGAAAGCTCTTGCGCCCAGCGACGATGCGCTTGTCTTCGACGACGCCGACAACGCCTTTGCCGACAGGCGAGTCAAACTCGCGCGCATCGCTCAGCGTGAGGCCACGCTCCTGCGCCGCGCGCACGATCGCGTCGGCCAGCGGGTGCTCGCTGCCGCGTTCAAGCGAAGCGGCGAGGCGCAGCAATTCATCCTGCGGCAGATCTCTCGACACGATCTCCGTCACCGCCGGCTTGCCTTCCGTCAGCGTGCCGGTCTTGTCGATGACGAGCGTGTCGATCTTCTCGAACCGCTCCAACGCCTCGGCGTTCTTGATCAGGACACCCGCGCGCGCGCCGCGCCCGACGCCGACCATAATCGACATCGGCGTCGCTAGGCCCAGCGCACACGGACAGGCGATGATCAGCACCGACACCGCGGCCAGCAGCGCGTGTGAAAACCGTGGCTCCGGTCCGATGCTCATCCAGGCGATGAAGGCCAGCACCGCAATACCGATCACCGCCGGCACGAACCAGGCCGAAACCCGGTCCGCCAGCCGCTGGATCGGCGCGCGCGAGCGCTGCGCTTCGGCCACCATGTGCACGATCTGCGAAAGCATGGTGTCGGCGCCGACTTTCTCGGCCCGCATCACGAACGAGCCCGTGGTGTTGAGCGCGCCAGCGACGACGCTCGCGCCAGGCTCTTTCGTCACCGGCATGGATTCGCCGGTCACCAGCGATTCATCCACCGCCGAACGGCCTTCGGTCAGTACGCCGTCGACCGCGATCTTTTCGCCCGGCCGAACGCGAACGCGATCACCAACATGGATGTGCTCAACCGGGATTTCTTCGTCTTCGCCGTCCTCCCGCACGCGCCGCGCCGTCTTCGGCGCCAGATTGAGCAGCGCACGGATCGCGCCCGACGTGCTCTCACGCGCGCGCAGCTCCAGCACTTGGCCGAGCAGCACCAACACCGTGATCACCGCCGCCGCTTCAAAATAAACCGGTGCGGCCCCGCTCATGTCGCGGAAGTTCGCGGGGAATATTCCCGGCGCAAACACGGCGACCGCGCTATAAATGTAAGCAACGCCGATCCCCATCGCGATCAGCGTGAACATGTTGAGATTGCGCGTCTTCACCGAGTCCCAGCCGCGTACGAAGAACGGCCAGCCGGCCCATAGCACCACCGGCGTCGCCAGCGCGAATTGAATCCAGTTCGACGTCTGCACGCCGATCGCGTGCGTCCAGCCGAACAGGTGTCCGCCCATTTCGAGTGCGAACACCGGCAGCGTCAGCGCAAGGCCGATCCAGAACCGGCGCGTCATATCCGCCAGCTCAGGATTGGGCCCTTGCTCGGCGCTTGGCGTCATCGGCTCAAGCGCCATGCCGCAGATCGGGCACGAACCCGGATCGTCACGCACGATCTCAGGGTGCATCGGGCAGGTCCACTTCGACCCCGGCGCAGCCTTCACTGGCGCGGCAGGCGCATGCTCGTGGTGTTGATGCCCATGATGGCAGGCGTGCGGTTTCTCCTCGATCGCTTGCGCATGATGCTCATGCCCATGCGCCGCATGGTCATGACCATGATGGCCGTGGCCGTGCTCGTGTCGATCGCTCATCGTTCGCTCCGTCCGAGGAGTTCGATCAGCTCTTCAGCTTTCTTGCGCTGTTCGGCGGCGTCGCCGGAGACGATCGCATCCTCGATGCAATGGGTGAGGTGATCCTTCAGCAATTCCTGCTCGACCTTCACCAGCGCCGCGCGCACTGCGCGCAGCTGCGTCAGCACATCGAGGCAGTAGCGGTCCTCCTCGATCATCTTGGAAACGCCGCGGACTTGGCCCTCGACGCGCGCCAGGCGCTTGGTCAGGTGAGTACGATCATGCATGGGCCGGATATATACCCCCGGGGGGTATAGTCAAGGGGCGGGGGTTGACCTTCTTGCCGACGCGGCGTTTTGCATGCGCGAACCCAATCGTCTTCCATCCCCAGCCAAGCGGCCCGCCGATGAGCATCGAAGAAGAAACGGCGGCGGAAGAGGCGCGCCACGTCCCCTCCGAGGACAGCGCCTTCGTCGCCTCCGTGGTCGAGGCCGCCGCCGAGCAAAACGAGGCCGCGCTCTGGGGCCTCCTCGGCGAGCTCAGCTCGCCCGACATCGCCGACGTCATCGAGAACGTGCCGCTGGAGAGCGCCTGCGCCATCGTGCGCCTCATCGGCCCGCGGCTGCCGGCCGAATTCCTGGCCGACCTCTCCTGGGAGCGGCGCGAGGAAATCCTGCCCGAGCTGCCATCCGACTATGTCGGCAAGGCGCTCGACGAGCTCGACACCGACGACGCCGCCGCCGTCGCCGCCGACATCGACGAGAAGCAGCTCGGCGAAGTCCTCGCCGCCGCCGACGAGGACACCCGTCTCGCCGTCGAGGAGGCGCTCTCGTTCGAGGAGGAGACCGCTGGCCGTCTCATGCAGCGCGAATACGTCGCTGCACCCGAGGGCGACAATGTCGGCAATGTCATCGATCGCCTGCGCGCCGAAGCGGCCGAGCTGCCGGACGAGTTCTTCGAGATCTACGTGGTCGACGCCGCCATGCGTCCGATCGGCGCCGTGCGCGTCTCAAGCCTCATCCGCGCGCGCCGGCAAACGCCGCTGACCGAACTCATGCGTTCGCCGCTGATCCTCATCCGTCCGGAGATGGACCAGGAAGAGGTGGCGCAGACCTTCCAGAAATATCACATGGCCTCGGCGCCGGTGGTCGACGAAGCCGGGCGCCTCACCGGCATGGTCACGGTCGACGACATCGTCGACGTCATCACCGAGGAAAGCGAAGAAGACTTGCTGCGCCTCGCCGGCGTCAGCGATGCGGCGCAGACCGACACTGTTGCGCGCTCGGTGAGCGCGCGTGCGCCGTGGCTCCTGGTCAATCTGCTCACCGCCGTCGTCGCCAGCGCCGTCATCAGCGCCTTCGAAGGCTCGATCGATCAGCTCGTCGCACTCGCCATCCTCATGCCAATCGTCGCCTCGATGGGCGGCAACGCCGGCACGCAGGCGCTCGCCGTCGCTGTGCGCGCCATCGCCGCGCGCGACCTCACTGAGTCCAACGCCGCGCGCTACGTCGTGCGCGAAGGTATGACCGCGATCTCCAACGGCTTCATCTTCGCCATCGTCCTGGCGCTTGTCGTCGTCGTTTGGTTCAACAACCCGCTGCTGGCGCTCTCGATCGCGCTTGCGGTGCTCATCACCTTCGCCTGCGCCGGCCTTGCCGGCATCCTTGTGCCGCTGACGCTGCGCCGCTTCGGCGCCGATCCCGCGGTGTCGTCATCGGTGTTCGTCACCTTCGTCACCGACATCGTCGGCTTTCTCGCCTTCCTCGGCCTCGCCACAATCATTCTGCTGAGCTGAGACAAACAAAAAGCGCGGAGCCGAAGCCCCGCGCTTTGTTTTTTTCGACTGATGCCGGCGCCTAATGCACCGGTTCGTCCGTACCCGGCTCCACCGGCGCCGGTTCTTCCGAAGCCGGCGGCGTGATCGGGGCAGGGCCGGTGTCGGG
>JAEYPY010000107.1 GCA_023410295.1 Pseudomonadota bacterium
GACTTACTCAGACGTGGCGCGTCAGGCGTTGGTTTGCCGTCCGCCGACAGCAGAATTGCGATCCAGCGCGTGGTCGGAAATTGCGCCAATACAATCATGAGCATCACCGTCATCGGCGCAGCCAGAAACGCACCGACGATGCCCCACACCGTGCCCCAGATCGACAGCGCCAGCAGCACGACGACGGCAGAGAGGTTCAATGAATCTCCTGTCATGCGCGGTTGCACGAAATTGCCGATGATGAACTGCCATGCACCGACGCCCGCAAACACGGCCACAACCGGCCCCAGCGTTGGAAACTGCACCAGTGCAACTGCCGTAGTCAGCGCTACGGCGGCGATCGAGCCGATGGTCGGGATGTAATTGAGAAAGAAGATCAGGAACGACCAGAAGAGCGCATTCTCCAAGCCGATAATCGCGAGCGTGATGTAGGTGAGCGCGGTGATGATGAGGCTCATCACCGTCTGCACCCAGAGATAACGCTCCATCGAAAGCCGAATGCGAGCCAGCACGTCTTCCGCCGCCGCGCGCCGGGCTTTGCCCGGAAAAATGTAGTCGAGCTTGTCCTTCATCACCGCGGCGGCCGGGAACAGGAAGGCCAGGAAGATCAGCGTGAACACCGCCGCGGACGCCGCATTCTGGATCGAGTTGCCAATCTCTTGCGTCAGCTGAGCCGGATCGAGCTGGGCGATGAGATCGCGTAGGGTGGGCGCAACGCCCGGCCCGCCGATCTCCTGGTGCAGCTGGCTCAGCACTTGGTTCAGGCGGAATTCGTAACGCGGCAAATCGGCGACGATGTGCGCCAGATTGTCGATCACCACGAAACTGATCGCCACGACGATCGAGAACACCACGACCAGCGCCAACGGCAGCGCCAGCCAGCGCGGCATGAACGGGATGCGCTTGTCGAGCACCTCGGTGAGGCCATGGATCGCCAGCCACAGGATCAGCGCCATCGCGAACTGCGTCAGCGGCTCGCGCAGGAAATAGAGCCCGGCCGCAAGCACGCCCGCCGCTACAATCCAGAGCGCGCCGCGCAGGGAGATATCGGTGGACATGGCCGCCCCGTTTGCTGTGCTCCGCGCCGCGGCGCAAGGCCCGGCTTGGCCCCGCCGGCCCAATGCGCCAAGAAGGTCGCGCGAAGCAGGAGAACGCGAGAATGGCGTCAGCGATCGAGTTTGGTGCGAGTCCGGAAGGCGTGCAGAGCCTGGCCCTCAAGCGCGCCAACCGCCACGGCCTCATCGCCGGCGCGACCGGCACCGGCAAGACGGTGACCCTGCAGGTGCTGGCCGAAGCCTTCGCGCGCGAGGGCGTCAACGTCTTCGCCGCCGACATCAAGGGCGACTTTTCGGGCTGCGCCGGCACGGACCCAACGCCGCCCGGCTGGGCCAGCGCCCGCGCCGCAGAAATCAACATGCCGCTGACGCCCGAAGCCCAGCCAGTGACGTTCTGGGACGTCTATGGCGAACTCGGCCATCCAGTGCGCACCACCGTCACCGAAATGGGCCCGGTGCTGATCGGCCGCGTGCTCGAAGCCACCGCGGCGCAGGAAGGCGCGCTCACCATCGCCTTCCGCCTCGCCGACGATTGGATCAAAGCCGGCAAAAACGAAGGCCTCCTGCTCGACCTCAACGATCTCCGCGCCCTGCTCACCTATATTTCCGAGAACGCCGACGACATCGGCAAGCAATACGGCCTCGTCACGCCGCAATCGATCGCGGCACTACAGCGCAAGCTGCTGCAACTCGAAATGGACGGCGCCGACCGCTTCTTCGGCGAGCCCGCATTTAAGCTCGAGGAATTGCTGCGCCCCCGCGACGACGGCAAAGGCACGATCCATGTGCTCGCGTCCGAGCGGCTGGTGCAAAGCCCGCGGCTCTATTCAGCCTTCCTGCTCTGGCTCATGAGCGAGCTCTGGGAAGAGCTGCCGGAAGTTGGCGACCAGGATAAGCCCAAGCTCGTCTTCTTCTTCGATGAAGCCCACCTCCTCTTCCGCGACGCGCCGAAAGAGCTGATCAACCGCGTCGAACAAGTGGTGCGCCTGATCCGCTCCAAGGGCGTCGGCATCTATTTCGTCACCCAATCGCCGACCGACATTCCCGAAGTCGTGCTGGCCCAGCTCGGCAACCGCTTCCAGCATGCGCTACGCGCCTATACGCCGACGGACCAGAAAGCGGTCCGCGCCGCAGCACAAAGTTTCCGCGCCAACGAAAACGTCGATGTGGCCAAGGAAATCCAAGAGCTCGGCGTCGGCGAAGCGCTGGTTTCGACGCTCGACGAGAAAGGCGCGCCGACACCCGTCGCCCGCACCAAGATCCGCCCACCGAACAGCCACGTTGGCCCAATCTTGCTGACCGAGCGCCAGGCCATCATGCGCGCCAACACGGCCGGGCGCGTCTACGAAAAAGCCGTCGACCGCGACAGCGCGCACGAGATTTTGGGCCGCCGCGCCGAGGCGCTGGCCGAGGCCGCTGCGCGCGAGGAAGAGCGCGAAGCCCGCGAAAAGGAAGCCGCGCGCGCCTCACGCACACGCTCGACCGGCGGCGCAACCCGCGCGCCAACGCGCTCACGCTCCAGCGGCGGCTCACGCACGACCGCCGTGGAGCGCCAAACCGGCCGCGTCGCCAGCGGCATGATGAACACACTGGTCCGCGAAATCATGCGCGGCATCCTCGGAACGCCGACACGCAGGCGGCGGCGCTAACCGCTGCTCTCTACCCAAAG
The DNA here is from genome assembly GCA_023410295.1 of Pseudomonadota bacterium. GTDB lineage: Bacteria > Pseudomonadota > Alphaproteobacteria > Caulobacterales > Aquidulcibacteraceae > Vitreimonas. The sequence continues at coordinate 2,725 of JAEYPY010000107.1, forward strand.
GAGGCACCCATGCTCGACCTCGTCATCGACACACGCCGCAAGGACCTCGGCGGCGGCTTCGAAGTTGGGCGCCTTCTCCCCTACGCCAAGCGGCGCATGGTCGGCCCCTTCGTCTTTTTCGATCACATCGGCCCGGCTAGTTTCGAGCCGAACTTTCCGCGCAGCGCCGACGTGCGCCCGCATCCGCACATCGGCCTCGCTACCGTCACCTACTTGTTCGAAGGCGAGATGACGCACCGCGATAGCTTGGGCTTCACCCAAGACATCCGCCCCGGCGAAGTGAACTGGATGACGGCAGGCCGCGGCATCACGCACAGCGAGCGCTTCGAGCGCCTGCGCCGCGAAGGCGGCCCGATCCATGGCATCCAATCCTGGGTGGCGCTGCCGACCGAGCACGAGGAAACCGATCCCGCCTTCCATCATCATGAAGGCGCCGAACTTCCGGCCGGCAACGAAGGCGGCCTCCGCTGGCGTCTCGTCTGCGGCGAAGCCTTCGGCGCACGCGCGGCGGTGAAAACCTTCTCGCCGATTTTCTATCTGCACTGCGAATTGGACGAAGGCGCACAAGTGGAAGCGCCAAACGAATATTCAGAGCGCGCGGCTTACGTCGCTGACGGCGAAGTCGAATGCGACGGCCACACCTATACGACTGGGCAAATGTTGGTATTCGCGCCCAATGCGCCGGCGATCGTGCGCGCGCGTCGCCGCTCCACCGTGATGCTGCTCGGCGGCGAGCCGCTTGGGCCACGCTTCATCGAATGGAATTTCGTCTCGTCCTCGAAGGACCGCATCGAGCAAGCGAAAGCCGATTGGCGCGCCGGCCGCATGAAGCTCCCCGACGCCGACGACCAGGAATTCATCCCCCTGCCCGAGCCACCGCCGCCGGCTAATCCGATGAGCTGATCAGTCGACAATCCCGCTCTTCCATTCCGCATCGCGGCGCGGCAGCGAGAGGTAGGCTTCGCTGCGCATCTCCATGAGGCGCGACACCGTGCGCTCGAACTCGAAGCTCTGCTCGCCCTCGGGATAAAGCTTCGCCGGCTCGGCTTCCGCAGAAGCCACAAGTTTCACCTTCGCCTCGTAGAGCGCGTCGATGAGGATGCGAAACCGCGCCGCCTCTTCGCGCCGCGACGGCGGCAGCTTCGGGATGTCCTCAAGCAGCACAGTATGAAACCGCTCCGCGATCTCGAGATAGTCCGCCGCTCCCAGCGGCCGGGCGCAGAGCTCCTCGAACGTAAAGCGCGCCACGCCCGCGGCTTCGCGCTCCACCTTGAGCGCGCGCCCGCCAACATCGAGCGTCACCGCTTGCGCTTTGGCGCCGCCCGTCAGCCGTTTCCAAGCGCGCTCAAGCGCGTCATCCGCCGCCGGCCCCAACGGCGCATACCAGACCGGCGCGGCCATCAGCTGGCGCAAGCGATAATCGTGCGGCCCGGCCAGCTCGTAGACGTCGAGCTTCTGCTTGATCATCTCGATGAACGGCATGAACAGCTGCCGATTGAGCCCGTTCTTGTAGAGATCGTCCGGCGGCCGGTTCGAGGTCGCGACGATCACCACCTCTTCGGCGAACAAGCGCTCGAACAGGCGGCCCAAGATCATCGCGTCGGCAATGTCGGTGACTTGCAGTTCGTCGAAGCATAAGAGCCGCGCTTCGCCGGCGATCTGCTTGGCCGCATCCACGATCAGCTGATCCTGCCCGGCGCCGCGCGCCCGCGCCTCACGCAAGAACGCGTGCCGCTCCAGCATGAATTCATGGAAGTGGGCGCGCCGTTTGCGCTTCACCGGCGCGGCTTCGAAGAACACATCCATCAGCATCGACTTGCCGCGCCCGACCGGGCCCCAGATGTAGAGCCCGCGCGGCGCAGCGCCCCGCCCCAGCCACGCGTCCGGGCGCCAGCGCCCGAGCGCTCCGGCAAGCGCCTCCAAGCGCTCAGCGGCAGCCTCTTGGTTGGGATCGGCGCTGATCTCGCCGGTTGCGACGCGGGCGCGGTAAGCCGCCAGGGGCGAGGTCATGTAAGATGGTCCATGGACGCGCGCACAAAGCCCGAACCGGCGCTGAAGGCAAGCCGCACCCGCCCCTAGCCGGGAACCCGCCCCCGTGCTTCCCTCGTTTGAGAATCGCGAGAGCCAAATGACGCCCATGGACGCCGTCGCCCCTTCGGCCGCAGCCCAAGCGCCCGCGAAGCACATCGTCGACGTGCTGATCGAGGAGCGCGCGCCGAAGCTCTCGTCGAGCCCCAGCTGGCCTGTGGTCCGGCCCGTGCTCTACAAGGTGCTGAATTACGACAAGGCCGTGCGTATGGCCGATCAGATCGCGCCGATGCGGGGGCGCGATGCACTGGAGTCGGTGTCGCAGCTTTTGTCGGTGAAGCTTGCTGTCAGCGGCCTGGAGCGCATGCCGCGGAGCGGCCCGTTCCTGATCCTCGCCAACCATCCGACCGGCATCACCGATGGCGTTGCGCTTTACGATGCAGTGAAGGGCATGCGGCCGGACGTGACCTTCTACGCCAATTCCGACGCCAACCGCGTCTGCCCGCGCTTCGACGATGTGCTGATCCCGGTCGAGTGGGTGCACGCGAAGCGCACGCGCGAACGCACACGGCTCACGCTGAAGATGACGGACGAGGCTTTCGAAGCCGGCCGTCCGTTGGCGATCTTTCCAGCCGGGCGCCTCGCTCGCGTGCGCGATGGCGTGCTGACCGATCCGGAATGGATGCCGACCGCGGCGAGCCTTGCGCGCAAGTATGAGCTGCCGATCCTGCCCGTGCACATGAGCGGGCCCTACTCGTTCTGGTTTCACAGCTTCGCGAAATTTTCCGCCGAACTGCGCGACATCACGCTCTTTCACGAATTGCTCAACAAGCAGGGCAAGACGTACACGTTAACGTTTGGTCCGCTCATTCCACCGGAGCATGCGGCGGGCGATGCCGCGAGCGTCATTCGTAAACTCAAGCACTATATCGAGCGCGTGCTGCCGACGGCGCCCGATCAGCCATACGATCCGAACGGCCCTGAATGCCAATGGCGCGACCCGCCGAAAGTCGAAGCGCTCAAGCAATCGTGAGTAAGATCGATTTCGCATAGACGCCGCGCGCGGCGCATTGCAGAGTGTCCATGCGAGGGGCGGGTTTTGGAGGAGTAGGTCTCCATGCGCGCCCGGATTTTGTCGCTGGCGTTCTGGGCTGGTCTTGCCGCGACTGGCGTCGCCATTCCTTACATTCCGCCGCCGCAACCGGTTTACGAAGCGCCGATCGATCGCGCGCTCGCCAATGTCGCGGCGATGGAAGGCATCGAGCCGGCGCAGCGCGAGCGCTTGCTGGGGCGGCTCAATCTGCTTGCATACGCGCGCAACGATGCAAGCTTCACCTATCTGCGCGAAGGCGACCAGTTCAACGAAGCGGGCAGCATCCTCTGCAGCGAAGCGCGGCCCAGCCGCTATCCGCCGCCGGAAACGCCGGACAATTTCGGCCCGGACGATCGCTGCGCCGCGTTCAACTTTAATCTCGGCCCGCAGGACGAAGTGCCGGAGAACGCACCTGAGTCCGCAAGCGTGGAAGCCATTGCGCGGCTCGAGGCGGCGCTGGCGCACTACGCACGCGCGCTGGAGATGGATGAAGATGATCTCCGCGCGCGGCTGGGTTACGCCTACGTGCTTGACCGCCTCGGACGCACCAGCGATGCGCGGCGCGAACTGCGCTGCATCTTGCGCAAAGGCTTGCCCCGCCTCGCCGGCGCGCAATCGGAATGGGAAGACCACGCGGTGCTGACCGAAACCGCGGCGCATCTCGCGCATCTCGCCACCTCACGCGGCGACCGCGCCAAGATGGAACGCCTGCGTGAGCGGCTGCAAGCGAGCCAGCCGTTGATCTACGTCACCCCAATCGTCGTTCCGCTCACCGACGCGCCGTTTGAACGCATGATCGACGAAAGCTCGGACGTCGCCTTCGACTTTGGCGGCACCGGCGATACGCGCGCACAAGGCTGGCTCACCGGCGACGCCGCCTGGCTGGTGTGGGATCCTGAATGGCGCGGGCAAGTGCGCTCGGGCTTCGACATGATCGGCCAGCGCACCTGGAGCGTGTTCTGGAGCGACGGCTTCGAGGCGCTGCGCGCGCTCGATGACAATCGCGATGGCGAGCTCACCGGCGGCGAATTGGGCGGCCTTTCGCTGTGGCGCGACGAGAACGGCAATGGCCTCAGCGAACCGGGCGAAGTGCTGCCGGCGAATGTGCACGGCATCGCTGCGCTCGCGGTGCGTGGGCGCCAAACGCGGCCAGGTCTTATGACAGCTCAAGATGGCGTGCGCTTCGAGGACGGCCGCACGCGTCCGCTTTACGATTGGACGCCAGGCTTGGGACGCCGGCCAATTTCCTAGCGCTGCAGCGCCCGATCGATCGCCCGCTCCAGTTCGCGCGGCTGAAACGGCTTTTGCAGCACCGGCGTTTGCTTCCAATCCTGGATCACGCCCGCCGAGCCATATCCTGTAGCGAACACAAACGGGACGCCGCGCTCATGCAAAACTTCGGCGACGGCATCGGTGCGCTGGCCATTGAGATTAAGATCAACCACGGCAAGATCGATGTCGGCCTCGCGCGCATTGGCGACCGCGTCGTCCAACCGCCCGGCGATCGAGACGATCTCGTGACCGAGATCCATCAGCATGTCCTCGACGAGCATCGCCACCAGCGATTCATCCTCGACGATCAGCACCCGAAGTCTGCGCGCACCCTGCGCCATCGATCACCAAGCTATCATTCGAACTGCGTCCAGCGGCGTGCTGATGCTCGCGACGACGCCTTCGGGCCGGTACTCTATTTGCGCGTCGCCGCCAAGCTCTCGCGCGAGGTTGCGTTGGATAAGACGCGAACCGAAGCCGGCTCGCGTCGGCGGCGTCACCGCGGGGCCGCCGCTCTCACGCCAGGTGAGGTGGAGTTCGTCATCGCCATCCGTCGGCGCCAGCAACCAGGTGACCTCAACGCGCCCCGTATCGTTAGAAAGCGCCCCGTACTTGGCGGCGTTGGTGGCGAGTTCGTGCAGCGCGATCGAGAGCGCCAGCGCCTGCTTGGGCGAGACCGAAACCTCCGGGCCGCTGAAGCCCACGCGGCTCGCGTCGGTCCGGAACGGCGAGAGTGCGCGCGACACTACTTCAGTGAGGCTGGCTCGCTCCCAATTCTGTGCGGTCAAGAGATCGTGCGCCCGCGCCAGCGCCGAGAGCCGGGAATCGAACAGCTCGCGCGCCTCTTCACTGCGCGTGGTGTTGCGCAGCGTCTGCATCGCCAGCGACTGCACCGTCGCCAGCGTGTTTTTCACGCGATGGTTCAGCTCGTTGATCAGCAGCGTGCGCTGCTCCTCGGCGCGTTTGCGCTCGGTAATGTCGCGCGCGATCTTTGAAGCGCCAATGACGCGCCCAGTGCTGTCGCGAATTGGCGAGACGGTGAGCGAGACATGGATGCGCTCCCCGCCCTTGCGCACGCGCACAGTCTCGTAGTGCTCGATCCGCTCGCCATTGCGGATGCGCTCGATGATGCCCGGTTCCTCGTGATGCAATTCTGGCGGAATGAGCGTCAAAACCGGTTTGCCGATGATCTCGCGCGGCTTGTAGCCGAAGAGGCGCTCAGCGCCCTTGTTCCAGCTGTTGATGACGCCGTTGAGATCCTTGCTCGCGATCGCATCGTCCGAGCCCTCGACGATGGCGCTCAAAAGATTGCGCACGTCTTGCGCCGCGCGCTGCTCGGTAACGTCGGTGTTGGTGCCGAACCAGCGGACGATGTTGCCCGCCTCGTCGCGGATCGGTACGGCGCGCGAAAGGAACCAGCGGTACGTGCCGTCGGCCGCGCGCAACGGAAACGTATCTTCCCATGGCTCGCCGGCGCCCATCATCGCCCAGTATTTCGCAAGCACGCGCTCGGCGAAATCAGGATGAACCGCGGCCGGCGCCTTCGTATCGCTATCGGGCGAACGGCCCGTGTACTCAAACCAGCGCCGGTTGAACCAATAAATATTGCCTTTGGGATCGGCCATCCAGGCAAGCTGGGCCATGTTGTCGGCGAGCGCTCTGAACTCGGCGTCGAGTTCGCGCTGACGCTGCTCGGCGCGCTTTCGCGCGCTCACGTCGCGCGTGACTGCGAGTTGCGCCACCTCGCCCTCACGCGTCTTGAACGGCGCCGCATGCGTTTCCATGTGCCGGCGCTGACCATTCAGGCTGATGATGTCGAACTCCATCGAACCGCGTTCGCCATCGCAGACGCGCTCGTTGAACTGGACAAAGCGTTCGCGATCTTCCGGCGCAATGACATCATAAATACTGCGGCCCTCGACCGCTTCGAAACAATCGGCCCCAATCAGGTCAAGCCCGATCGAGTTCATCTGCAGCAGCGTGCCGTCACGCGCCACCAGCTTGACGCATTCGGGCGTGGTTTCGACGATAGCGCGATAGCGCGCCTCGCTGTCACGCTGATTTTGTTCGGCCTTGCGTTGCGAGCTGCGGTCGCCTTCGCGTTCGATAGCGAAGCCCAGTTGGCGCGCGATTGTGAGCCCAAGATCAAGCTCGCCGCTGGTGAAGGCGTGCGGCTCGCGGCGATAGGCCATGAACTTGCCGATCACCCCGCCGCGCGAAATCAGCGGGATGAACAGCAGCGCGCGAATGTCTTCCTTCGCCACAGTCGCCTTCAGCTCGTCAGACTCAGCACTGGACGCGATGTCGGCGATCGCGATCGGCTCGGCGTCGCGCTGGCCTTGCCCCCATGGCGTGTGCCCGCGCACGGCGGCTTGATACTCAGGTGAGAGGCCGCGCGCGGCGACGAAATCGATCGTCCCCTCCTCGTCGAACAGGAGGATCGAGGCGCGGTCGCCCAGCGCCGGCGTGATCGCGTCGAGCGCGGCCTCATAAATTTCGGCCAACGTCTCGGCGCGATAAAGCCGGTCGGTGAAGCTGTAGAGTACGGCCTGTTCGCTGGCGCGTTGGGCAGCCGCGTCCTGTGCCGCGCGCAGCGGATCGATGTCGACCAGCAGATTGACCGCGCCGGTCACGCGACCAGCAGCATCCCGGAGCGGGGTCGGCGAGGGCATCAGCAAGACGCGCGCGCCATCCGGCCGTTCAGCATAAATCGGCTGGCCCCGAACCGGCTGACCGGTCTTTAGCGTTACCGCCATCGGACACTGGTCATGCGGCAGCGGGGCGCCATCGGCAGTATAGAGCCGCCAGCTCACACACCACTTGTCGATGCCAATGCGGGGGGTGCGACCAGCGAGTTCAGCGGCCGCCTTGTTGCAGTAGGTGATGACGCCTTCGGCGTCCGTTGCGTAGACAGCGGCCGGGATCGCGTCGAGTACGTCGCGGAAATTCGGGTCGTCGGTACGGAGCCCGGACCAGGGCTCGGCCACACTGCTCACACGAAAACTCCCCCGTATCCGCTACGGTAACTCGGGGGAACGCGACACCCTAACAAATGGTTCCCGCGCCAGTAGCGCCAGTTACAGCTTTCGCTCAACCAGCGCTTTTTTGATCTCGGCGATCGCCTTGGCGGGGTTGAGGCCCTTGGGGCAGACCTGGGCGCAGTTCATGATCGTGTGGCAGCGGTAGAGCTTGAACGGATCCTCAAGCGCATCGAGCCGCTCGCCCTGCTTTTCGTCGCGGCTGTCATTGATCCAGCGATAGGCCTGCAGCAGCGCCGCGGGACCGTAGAAGCGCTCGCTATTCCACCAATAGGACGGGCACGAGGTCGAGCAGCAGGCGCAGAGAATGCACTCGTAGAGGCCGTCCAGCTCTGCCCGCTCCTCCGGGCTCTGGCGCCATTCGCCATCGGGCTCGGGCGTCACGGTTTGCAGGTAGGGCTGGATCGCCGCGTATTGCGCGGTGAAGTTGGTGAGGTCCGGCACCAGGTCCTTCAGGACCGGCTGATGCGGCAGCGGCGAGATGGTGATCGTGCCGGCCGGCAGTTCGTCGATGCCCTTGGTGCAGGCGAGCGTGTTGCGACCGCCGATGTTCATCGCGCACGAGCCGCAGACGCCCTCGCGGCAGGAGCGGCGGAACGTCAGCGTCGAATCCATGTCGTTCTTGATGGCGATCAGCGCGTCCAGAACCATAGGCCCGCAGCTGTCGAGATCGACGTCGTACGTATCCCAGCGCGGGTTCTCGCCGGTGTCGGGATCGTAGCGATACACCTTGAACTGGCGGACGCGCTTGGCGCCTTGGCGCGCGGCGTGGCGCTTGCCCTGTTTGACCTGCGAATTGCGCGGCAGAGTGAGCTCAACCATGGGCTCTGCTTGGCGAGCGCCGGGCGCCTCGTCAAGGCGACACTTGGACCGCGAGAGGCTTCCCGCGGCCCAAGTTGACCTCGTTACTGGCCCGTCGAGGTCGCCACCCCGCGGCCGTACCAGTCGATCCGGCGCGTGGCGATCATGGTGGCGGCGATCACCGCGAAGGCGACGACTGAGCCGGCGAAGAGCGCGAAGTCCTCCAGCGTCATCAGCACGTACATGGCCGCGTAGAGCACGCCGAGGCCAACCAGCGCCCGCACACCCACCGCCGCCGAGTTGAACGAAGCGCCGGCGTAATAACCCAGCAGCGCCACCGTGGCCGCAGCCGCGAGGACGAAGGCAGAGGTGAAGCCGATGAGCTCCGTCATGGAGAGCAAGAGCAGATAGAACACGCACTGCGCCAGGCCGACGAGGATGTATTGCGCCGGGTGCGCCTTGCGCCCGCTGATGGCTTCAAAGATCAGCGTCGCCAGGAAGACGATGCCGATGAACATGATGCCATAGCGCACGGCGCGCATGACGCCCTGATAGATGTCGTCGGTGGAGACAAAGCTCACCGCCATGTCGCGCGCGGCGGCGGCGCCGAGATTGAAGGTGGATAGATCGGCTGCCTTCTCGATGCCGCGCGCCACGAACGGCACGCGCCAGGAGACGACAAAGCCTTCGGCGCTCGGATCGAGCGCTTCGGAAGATTGGAAATAGCCTTCCACGCGCGTGTCGTCGCGATCGCCGCGAATGGTGGCGGAGGTATCCTGCGCGAACGCGGCGATGGCGAAGCGTTGCGCGCCGCCGAGATCGAGGCGTGTCTCCACCGCGAAGTCCGTCGGCGCCGTGAGACGCGCCGGCGCGGCGAAGGCTTGCAGATTGCTCGGCAGCGGTGTGCTCATGGTCGATGCGATGCCGGGGCGGACGTAATCCTGACCCTGCGCATACGTAGCAATGCTGAGATCGGAGACCGGCTCGAACGTTTCCGTCGTCCCATCCGGAAAGCGCACTTCGGCGGCGTTGCGAATGGCGCGGCTATCGCTGACGAACATGACGATACGCGCTTGCGACCAATCGAATCTGTACGATGGATCGACGCCGTCCATCGCCTCGCCGGGCCGGAAAGCGGCGTCGAACTCGGTGGAGGCGGAATAGACCGCAGCGCGATAAATGCCGCGGCGGCGCTCCGTGACCTGCAGCGTCGTATCGGCCGCGCCGGTTTCGGCGAAGACAACGAATGAGCCGCGTTCAGTGCGCCGGTTAGAGCGCCCCTGGTCATCGGTGATCTCGACCGCGCGCTGATACGGCACCAGCAACATCGGCCCGCCGACAATCTGCTGACCGCCGGCGGCGGCGCCAAGTTCGGTGGTGACGTCGCGCGCGCGCCCGCCCCGTTCGGCGACAAGACCGGCGACGACCAAGAGCGGAATGCCCATGGCCAACACCAGCAAACAGACAAGCAAGAGCTTAAGGCCCAGCGATCCGCGCGGGATCAAGCCCGAAATCGGCGTCGTCGCCACGTGTCCCTCCCGGCGAGCCCAACATGACTCGCACGCAATTATTCAGCGCCGCGATCAAGGCGAGATATCGACAGGGACCGCGCTTTCCGGTGGCCGCCAAGAATCATCTTCGGGCGGTGGCGGTTCAGCCGTCCACGCGATCACAAACGCGGCAGCCCCTGCGAGCGCACAGCCGAGCGACCAGAGCAGCACCAGCCAGTCATAGCCGCTGCGCACGCGCTCCTGATCGGCGCCTTCTCGCGCCAGTGCGGCTTGGCGCCGATACTCGATCAGAAAATAGCCGACCAAGAAAAAGATCGGCAGCGCAAAGCCCCAAGGCGCCGCCGCCGCCATCCATGGACGCACGATAAGACCAAGCGACCCCACCATGAGGCCGCCAAGCACGAGAAATTCCACCAGCGACTGTCCCCGGTCGCCCAGCGCCGCCCGCAAGCGGCGACGGCGCGCCCCCATTTCGCTGAACATTGAAGACAGGAATTCGCCCATGACCTGGGGCATAGCCGAGCCGCGCGCGTCCGCAAAGACGCTCGGCTCGCCTTCGGTGCGGCACATGGAGTAAGAAGCGGTCCATGCGACCCAATCTCGACTTTCTGAAGAAGATCAACTGGAAGTACGTCGGCATCGGCGTGGGCGCCCTGTTCGGCGTGCTGGTGCTGGCGGTTGGGCTCTTCATCGCCTTCTTCCCAGCCGACCTCGCTGCGCGCGAGGCCGAGCGGCGCATAGAAGAAGCCACCGCGCGCGATCTCGTGCTGGCCGGCGATGTCCAGGTCTCGTTCTGGCCGGCGCTCGGCTTTTCAGTGACGCAAGCCTCGCTCTCCAACCCGCAGGAATTTTCACAAGAACAGCCGTTCATCGCCGCCGACCGCATCGTCTTTGCGGTGAAGGTGATGCCGCTGCTGCGCGGCGCGATCGAGGTGAAGGAGCTGATCTTCGAAAGCGCAGACGTGAGTCTCATCGCCGAGGCAGACGGCACTGCGAACTGGACCTTCCCGACTGAGGAAGACGAAAACCAGACCACGATCGACGACCTTCGACTTGAGGAGATGCGCTTCACCGACGGCACGGTGACGTTCGACGGCGCCGACGAAGGCGCGCCGCTGGTGCTGGAAGATGTGGACGCAAGCTTCGCACTCGATTCACTCGATCAACCAGTTGACCTCGATCTCGCCTTCAATTTCCGCGACCAGCGCGTGACGGTGGAAGGCCAAGTCGGCCTGCCGCGCGCAGTGCTGGAAAAAGGGCAAACGCCGCTCAGCGCCACGGTGACGTCCGATGCGCTCGATGTCAGCTTCGACGGCGCCTTTGATTCCGCGACCGGCGCGCTCGATGGCGCGCTTGATGCGCGCGGCGCGAGCGTGCGGCGGCTACTCGCCTGGATCGGCTCGCCGATGGCGGACGGCGGCGGCTTTGCGCGCTTCTCGGTCGTCGGCGAGATGGCGCGGCGCGAGCAGACCATTACGCTCAGCAACGCGCAGCTCCGGCTCGATGAGATCGAAGCCAGCGGCGATCTCTCCATCATCGCGCAGGAGAACGATCGTCTGCGCATCGACGGCGCGCTATCCGCGCCGCGCATCGATCTCAACACCTACCTGCCTGCGCCCGCGCAAGGCGCAAATGCCGGCGGCGTTGAGGTCAGCCAGAGTTGGAGCAACGAGCCGATCGATTTCAGCGGCCTTCGGGCGCTCGACGCGAATCTCGCGCTCAGCGTCGATGCGCTGCGCTTTCAGCAGATGGATTTCGCTGGCGTGGAAATGGCGCTGCGCATCGCCAACGGCGCGGCCGACGCGCGTTTGACGCGCATGTCGCTTTACGAAGGCGCCGCCACCGGGCGGCTGATCGCGGACGGCTCTGGCGCCACGCCGCGCATCGCCGTCGAGCTCAACGCCGAGAACATCCAGGCTGAACCGCTGCTGCAAGCCGCGATTGGCTTCGACAAGATCGCCGGCCACGGGCGCCTGACGGCCTCGCTCGTCGGCACGGGCGCGTCCCAAGCGGCGATCATGCGCTCGCTCAGCGGCCACGCCGCGTTCAACTTCAATGACGGCATCTGGAAAGGCGTCAACCTCGCGCAGATGGCGCGCGTGGTGCAGTCGCTGCGTACCGGACAAACCGCCGGGCAAGGCGGTGGCACCGATTTCGCGGAAATGTCGGCGACGTTCGCGATCGCCGACGGCATCGCGGCCACTGACAATGTCCGACTGCTCAATCCGTTCGTGCGGCTTGAAGGCCAGGGCCTCATCAATATCGGCGGCCAGACCATCGACATGCGCCTCGCCCCGCGCGCAGTCAGGAGCGCTGAAGGCCAAGGCGGCGATGCAGGGCTCGCGGGCCTCGGCATTCCGTTCCGCGTCTCGGGCCCGTGGGCGAGCGTGAGTTTCCGGCCCGCAGTCGAAGAGATCGTGCAGAACCAGCTGCGCGACATCCTGAGCAATCAAGAGCAAGGCAGCCCGCTCTCGCAGCTCGGCGAGCTCCTGTTCGGCCGCGCGCCGCCGCCTGCGCCGGTGACAGAGCCGCCGGCGGATGGCGAAACGCCGGCGGAAACGCCCGCGCCGAGCGACGGCGAAGCCAGCGAAACGCCGGCGCCTGCTGAGCAAGAACGCCCGCGCAATCCGCTGGAAGACATCTTCCGCCGCGCCATCGAAGGCGGACGCGAGAAAGAGAAAGCACCAGAGCCGGCGAGCGAAGGGGCGGAGTAAGCGCGCGCCCTGCTCTCTTGCGGAAAAGAGAAGCGATGGCTCAGCCTGGCCGGGCGCCTTCGCTTGCGTAGCCGGCCATCAGCTCTTGGTAGCGTTCGGGCGGCGGATATTGATCGAAGCTGTGCTTGGCGCCGGTGACGGCGCCGGGAAGTTTTTCGCTGACGTAGGATTCAACATACGGCACGACCCAACTTGCATCGTCCAGCATGGTCGGGCGGAAATTGGTGACGCCTTCGAGCATGGGCGATGTCGTGAAGAGCCAGCTTTTACAGTGCGGGCAATAATGGTGCTGGGCTTCGGGCTTATGCAGCGCGCCGATGACGGGCTCGCCTTCGAGGACTTCGAAACCGCCGGGCGGGATCATCAGCGTCAGTGAGTAAGCGCCGCTGGTGAGCTTTTGACAGCCCTTGCAATGACACGCCGCGGCGACGAGCGGCGGCGTGGTGATACGCATCTTCACTTGGCCGCAGAGACAGGATGCGGACCAGGGGAGTTTCCAGTTAGTCATGCGTCATGCCTCTCTCAAACCATTCCCGCATCGCTGCGTGCGCGAGTTTCAGAATCTGGGGTAACTCCGAGATGGGGGCGGTCCATTGCAGGCGCACTTCCTCGTCATGAGTCGTTTCAACAGACAACACATGCACGGTGACATCTCTATTTGACGGTGGATCGATTGATACTTGTAAACACTCGCTCTCCTTCGAAACGTACCAAAACCTGCGAGCCTCGCCCGCGAACTCATCGAACAAGACGAGACCGTTCTGCTGAATCCACGCACGAATGACCGGATCGACGAGTTCGTAAGACATCTCAGACCGCTGATTCAAATACTCGTCATTCCGGGGCATCGCGTAGCGATGAGCCCGGAATCCAGGGGCAAGTTGCAGTGCGGTTGCCCCTGGGTTCCGGATCGCGCTCCGCGCGTCCGGAATGACGAGTTATTTTCTGATGACACGGCACTAGTAGACGACCACGCTGCGGATGCTCTCGCCTTTGTGCATCAGGTCGAATGCATCGTTGATGCGTTCGAGCGGCAGGGTGTGGGTGATCATCGGGTCGATTTCGATTTTGCCGTCCAAGTACCAGTCGACGATCTTGGGCACATCGGTGCGGCCGCGGGCGCCGCCGAAGGCGGTGCCTTTCCAGACGCGGCCGGTGACGAGCTGGAACGGGCGCGTGGCGATTTCCTTGCCGGCTTCGGCGACGCCGATGATGATGCTCTCGCCCCAGCCGCGGTGGCAGGCTTCGAGCGCGGTGCGCATGACTTGCGTGTTGCCGGTGCAGTCAAACGTGTAATCGGCGCCGCCGCCGGTGAGTTCGACCAGATGCGCGACGAGATCGCCTCTAACGTCGTTCGGATTGACGAAGTGCGTGGCGCCGAAGCGGCGGCCCCACTCTTCGCGCGCGGGATTGATGTCGACACCGACGATCATGCCCGCGCCGACGAGCTTGGCCCCTTGAATGACGTTGAGACCGATACCGCCGAGGCCAAAGACGATGACGTTGGCGCCCGGCTCGACCTTCGCTGTGTTCACCACAGCGCCGACGCCGGTGGTGACGCCGCAGCCGATATAGCAGGCCTTATCGAACGGCGCGTCGGCGCGGATTTTCGCGACGGCGATCTCAGGCAGCACGGTGAAGTTGGAGAAGGTCGAGCAGCCCATGTAATGTGCGATCGGCTGGCCTTTGTAGGAAAAGCGCGAGCTGCCGTCGGGCATGAGGCCTTTGCCTTGCGTGGCGCGGATCGCGGTGCAGAGATTGGTCTTGCGGCTGAGGCAGCTTTTACATTGGCGGCATTCGGGCGTGTAGAGCGGAATGACGTGATCGCCGACGGCGACGCTGGTGACGCCCGCGCCGACTTCGCGCACGATGCCCGCGCCTTCGTGGCCGAGGATGCTCGGGAAGATGCCTTCGCTGTCGAGGCCGTCGAGCGTGTAGGCGTCGGTGTGGCAGATGCCGGTGGCTTTGATCTCGATCAGCACTTCGCCCGCGCGCGGGCCTTCGAGATCGACCTCGACGATTTCCAAAGGCTGCTTGGGTGCGAAAGCGACAGCCGCGCGAGTCTTCATCTGGTCCTCCGTGGCGGGCTTATAGCGCGGCCCGCCACGGATGCGAACGTTTAGACGCCGGCGTCGGCCAACAACAGCTCCTGTTCCAGCGTCTTGCCGAAGATGAAGCGCTCCCAAGGGATGAAGCTGGAGAGCTCGATGCGCTGGCCGCTGAGTACAATGCTGCGGCGTTCGAGGCGCGCTGAGGCGCGGGCGCGGATGCGGACGACATCGTCGCGCATGAGCTGGCTCAAGCTAGCGCGGCGCTGGCGGCGCAGCAGGCGCGCGAGCCAGGGCGTGCGGGCAATGATGCGATCGGCTTCATCACGGATGAGCCACGAAGCGCGCCCGGCGAGATTGAGCGCCTCGCGCAGCAAGGGCTCGATCTGATCGGCGATCTCGCGCAGATCGGCGCCGCCGGCTTGATCGCTCGGCGTATCGCCCGATGGTTCGGCGTTCGCGTCCCTGCCCTTCGGCGCTTTGGGCTTGCGTAGGTCGCGCACGAAGCAGAGCCGCCAGACGTCCTTCTTTTCATCGAGCACCAGCACAAACTGGCGCTGGAATTTGATGAACACGTGCTCTGTCTGCAGCTCGGGCCGCATCACGCCGGCGAGGTTCGGATTGTAGGCGTTGATGCAGCGCGACCAGATGCGGCGCTGATCGAGACGCGGGATCAGCTCGTCGATGCAATCATTGTAGAGCTGCGTGGCTTTGTTCGGGAGCAGCTTGGCTTTGCCGATGTCCTTGTCCCATTCGAATCCGCTCATCCCTGCCCGTCCTTGCTTTGGTCGCTTGGGTTGTCGCCGAAATGTTCTATTCAGCCGCTGCGGGGGCGCGTCTACGCAAACGACGCGCAGACAATCCGCGCACTGTCAATTCCGTGTCGGCGATGTGTGTCCTCGCGGTCAGCACGCGACGACGCTCGACTTTGGAAAGTCGAATTGCGTTTGACCTCGGCGCGTGCCGCGCGCTTGCTCGTGCGCGTCAGGGGCCTTGGGTCCTAGGGCGATGGAGGCGCGCTGGCGGAGCTGATCGCGGGGTTGGCTCGGCCGGCGCGTTTCGCGTTAACGATTGCGCGCACCGCTTCGCGTCGAGACGCGGAACTTCTCTCTGCGCTGAGGCGAGAAATTTTTTCAGATGGGCCGGAACGAGTGGCGGGGGCCAACGTTGATTGCCCGGCGCCGACCTACTCCCCCCGCCCAGGCGCCACCGCAGCACGGGCCGGATCGCAAGATCCGGCC
>JAEYPY010000190.1 GCA_023410295.1 Pseudomonadota bacterium
TTTCCGATGCGCCCCCGTTTCGGGGGGAGCTGGCGCGAAGCTACTGTGGGGGCGACATGGCGCCCGCGTTTGACGGACTTTCCCCCTCCGGCTCGCTGACGCTCGCCGCCGCCCCCGCCTGCGGGGGAGGTGTTTCCTCCCGCTCCACCAGCATCCGCGCGAACCTGCGCCGGATCATCGCTTTCATCATCGCGAAGTCGTCGCCGCCGAACTCCTCCGTCTTCATGTTGAACTTGCGGTACTGGTTCTTCACGAAGCCCTCGGGGCCGGCGACGATCATGGCGCCCAACGCATTCGTGCCTTGGATGTGGCTGTTATCGTAAACCTCGATCCGCTCCGGCCGCTGCGGCAGCGCGAACACTTCGGCGACGCCATCGAGCAACTTCGCCACGCTGCCGCTTTCCGCCATGCGCCGCCCCAGCGCTTCACGCGCATTCAAAAGCGCCGCATCGACGATCTCGCGCTTCTCGCCGCGCTCTGGCCGGCGGATTTCGACCTTGCACTCCGCGCGCACGCATAGCGCTTCTTCCAGAAGCTCGCGATCGGTGGGCTCGACATTGGTGAGAATGAGCTTCGGCGGTTCGCGGTCGTCGTAGAATTGCGCGATGAAGGCGCCGAGGATTTCCTCGGCCGTTTCCTCCGCGCCATGGCGCGGGAAATAGGAGCGGTTGCCCCAGTTCTGGCCGGCGCGGAAGAAGAACACCTGCACGCACGATTGGCCGCCTTCGCAATGCAGTGCGAACACGTCGGCTTCGCTGAAGGTTGAGGGATTGATGCCCTGCGACGCCCGCACCGCGGCCAGCGCCCTAATGCGATTGCGCAGCCGTGCGGCGTGCTCAAATTCAAGCTTGTCCGCCGCCTCGCGCATTTCCATCGCCAGCCGATCCTGCAATTCGACCGAACGGCCTTCGAGAAAATCAACGCTGTCCTTCACCAGCGCGGCATATTCCTCGCCGCTGACAAGATCGACGCACGGCCCCGAACAGCGCTTGATCTGGTAAAGCATGCAGGGCCGCGAGCGGCCGGAGAACGTGCTGTCCGAACACGAGCGCAACAAGAAGGCTTTCTGCAGCGTGTTGAGCGTGCGGTTCACCGCGCCGGCGCTGGCGAACGGCCCGTAGAACCTGCCTTTGAAACTCTTCGCGCCGCGATGCTTCTGCAGCACGGGCACCGGATGATCGGTGCGGATGGCGATATACGGGAAGCTTTTGTCATCCCGCATCAGCACGTTGTAGCGCGGCTTCAGTCGCTTGATGAGATTGGTCTCAAGCAGCAGCGCTTCAGTTTCCGTCGCCGTGACGATCACCTCGAGCGACACCGTCTGATGAATCATGCGGTAGATCGCGTTGGTGTGGCCGCGCCCTTGTGCGTACTGACCGACGCGGTTCTTTAGGCTCTTGGCCTTGCCGACATAGAGCACTTCACCGTCCGCGCCGATCATGCGGTAAACGCCCGGCCGCGCAGGCAGGCGTTTCCACACTTCGCGGATCGCCTCGATGCCTTTCAGTTGCGGGGCAGGGGCGTCCTCGGCGGGCAGGCCTCCGAGCGGAGGCAGGATGGGTTTGTCAGCGCCGGACATCGGGAACAGGATAGCGCATTGAGATAGGCGCCGCCCCCGCTTGATCCCAGTGGTCACGCGCACCAGGGGCGCCGGAGACGGAGAGACGCTGCATGATCGTGATCCAAGGCTTCCTCAGAACCGAGCCGGAGAACGTGGCGGGGCTGAAGCAGGCGGCGCTGCCACTCATCGCCGCCTCCTGCCAAGAGACGGGCAACATCGCCTATGCCTTCGCCGAGGACATTGCCGAGCCGGGGCTCGTCCATTTCATCGAGCGCTGGGCCGACGAGGCGGCCTTGGCCGCGCACAACAGCACTCCGCATCTCGCCGCTTTTCTCGGCGCGTTGCCCAGCCTTGGCATCATCGCCTTCCGCACCGCGCGTTACGACGCCGCCGGCGAGACGCTTTTGGCCGGCGCCTGACCCTGCGGCCCTGCGCCCCCTGGACCATGAGGGAGGGCGAGCCCATGACCTCACCTATGGATGACTTGCGTCTGCCGTTCCGGCCCCAGTTCGCTGCGCCCGATCCGCAAGCCTGCGAAACCATGAAGGACGTCCGCGCCGGCGTGGACGAGATCGACCGCATGCTGGTGGTCCTGATCGCCCGCCGCCAAGGCTACATGGACGCCGCCGCCCGCATCAAAACCGACCGCAACGTCGTCCGCGACGAGGCCCGCATTAATCAGGTGCTCGCCAACGTGAAGGCCGAGGCTGAGAAGCATGGCCTCGCTTGGTCCATCGCCGAGCCGGTCTGGCGCGAGATGATGGAACGCTGCATCGCCTATGAATTCGACATCTGGGACGCTCTCCGGACCCCCGAGCAGCGCACCAAGCCCTGAGTTGCACTGCAGCGCCCGGCTGACGCGCCATCTTGCCCTGTGGTAACCAAACCGCGGCTGGGAGGGCGTCCATTTGGGGTGGGCGCCATGACGTTGGATCAGACGCGACTTCGCGCACAGCGCGTAAGCCGCACGGCGCTTGCAAGCGTCCATGGTCGCGCGTGGCGCGGAATCCGCTGCAATGGTAGTGGCTTAGCCATGGGCGCGAGGGGCGGCGCATGAAGTGGTTTCTCTGGTTTGTGCTGGTGCTGGCGCTGATTGCCGGCGCGCTTTACGGCGTCGGTCGCTTCATCCTGCCCAATACGCTGGAAGTCACCCGAACCGCCGCGGTCGAGCGCCCGCGCGCGTCCGTGTTCGCGATGATCAATGACCTGCGCATCGCCAAGGAATGGTCGCCCTATTACGCGCGCGATCCGGACGCTGAGTTCAGCTTCTCCGGCGAACCCGGTCAGGGCCAAGCCATGCGCTGGGTTTCCGGCGTGCGCGAAGTCGGCCAAGGCCGCATGTCGATCGTGAGCTCGAGCCAATACGAAGAAGTGCAGTCGATCCTGCAGATGGGCGATCGGGCGACGCTGAATTCCATCATCGCACTCCGCCCCGGCGAAGGCGCAACCTCGGTGGCCTGGACCGTCAGCGCCGAATGCGCCGAGGGCGCGATCAATGTGCCCTGCCGCTACATGAATCTGATCATGCGCGGCATGGTCGAGAAGGAATTGGATAGCGGCCTGGCGCGTCTCAAGACGCTGACCGAGCAGCTGCCGAATGTGAACTTCGAGGGCCTTGCGCCGCAATTCAGCGCCATCGAGCCGCAGAACTTCGTCTATTCAACGGTCGAAACCTCGGCCACCGATCTCACCGAGATCAATCGCGCCGAAGCCATCGGCATCGAGCAGGTGCGCAATTTCATGGCGCAATATCAGCTTGCGCAAGCTGGTCCCTTGGTGCGCGTTGTCACGCAATACGATCAGGCCACCAACCGCATGAGCTTCCGCGTCGGCTATCCGTTCTCAGGCGCAACACCGACCACCGTTGTCGGCGTGCAAGTCGGCCAAACGCCATCCGGCGATGCGATGCATGTGCTGGTCGAAGGCTCGCGCCGGCAGATCCAGGCCGCGTACGCGCAAATGTACGCTTATATGCAGGCGCACCGCATTCCGATGCGCGAGAACGGCCTGCCCTGGGAAGTGGTGCACGAGCCCGGCACGCCCGACGGCGCCACGCCAACCCGGCTCGAAATCTTCATGCCGCTGCAATAGCGGGCTCCTCCGTCCGAAATGGCGTCACCCCGGATTTGATCCGGAGCTGTCGAAGCGCGCCGCCACGCGCAAACAAAAGGCCCGCCGGATCGCTCCAGCGGGCCTTGGTTTAGCTCAGGTCAAAGCGCCTATTCGGCGACTTTGAGATTCACGGCCTTCGGACCTTTGCCCTTGGTGTCGGGCAGGGTCTGGAAGTTCACGCGCTGGCCTTCGACCAGTTGCGTGAGGCCTGCGCGCTCAACGGCGCTCACGTGCACGAACACGTCGGCGCCGCCGCCGTCCGGCGTGATGAAGCCGAAGCCGCGCGCGCCGTTGAAGAACTTCACGGTGCCGTCCTGCGGATCACCCAGGGGCTGACGCGGGGGACGATCGCCGCCGCCGCCGAAGCCGCCTTCACGCGGGCCGCCGCGGAAGCCGCCGCCGCC
>JAEYPY010000157.1 GCA_023410295.1 Pseudomonadota bacterium
CAGCGACACTGGTGGACCGTCTCGTCATTGGCGTCGCCATCAACGAGGAGAAGGGGCCGTTGTTTTCCCTCGCCGAGCGCGTGGCTATGGTTGAAGAGCAATGCGCCAAGCTAAAAGACGGGGCGGAGATCGTCGTTCAACCTTTTGACACATTGCTGATGAAGTTCGCTGAGCACGTAGGGGCGCAAATCATCGTCCGCGGCCTCCGAGCAGTGGCCGATTTCGAGTACGAATTCGCCATGGTGGGGATGAACCAGAAGCTCAATCCCGCTATCGAGACGGTATTCCTGATGGCCGATCCGACGCATCAGGCGATCGCGGCCCGGCTGGTGAAGGAGATCGCGCGACTGCAAGGAAGCGTCGCGCAGTTCGTGCCTCAAGAAGTAGAAGGACGACTGAAGGCCAAATTCGGGGTGTCTTGATGCTGCGCTTGAGTGGGATTTTTGCGGCCGGCGCGTTGGCGCTGATGCTGATGGGAACAAATGCGGCCTCGGCCCAGCAGGCGCCCGATCCGCGCAATTGGCGTCAGGTCGATCCCGAGGAGACGCTCTATATCGATACCGTGCACGGGCGCATCGTCATCGAGATGTACCCCGAAGTCGCACCGCGGCATGTGGAGCGGATCAAGACGCTGGCGCGCGCCGGCTTTTACGACAATCTCACGTTCCACCGCGTCATCGACGACTTCATGGCTCAGACCGGCGATCCGCTCGGCACGGGCGAGGGAGCGTCCTCGCTGGCGGACCTGCGCGAAGAATTCATGTTCCGCCGTGGCCCGGACATGCCCTTCGTCCAGGCTGCAGAGCAGAGTCGCGCACGCCTTGGCTTCTACAAGACGCTGCCGATCGAGAGCCAGCCTGACGCTCAAATGGCCGTGACGGCAGACGGGCGGGTGTCCGCGAATGCGCTGCATTGCCAGGGCGTCGTCTCCATGGCGCGGGCCGATAACGTCAATTCGGCCAACAGCCAGTTCTTCATCATGCGCGCGCCAAATACCGCGCTCGACAAGCGCTATTCCATCTTCGGCCGGGTGGTCTGGGGAATGGATGCGGTAATGCGCATCGCCGTCGGCAACCCCCCGCCCTCGCCCGACCGCATGTTGGCAGTGCGCGTCGCGGCCGATGTGCCTGAAAACGAGCGCGCGCCGATCTATGTGTTGCGTACAGAAGGCCCGCAATTCCGCGAGCTGATCGATGAGACGCGCCGTGAGCGCGGAGCAGACTTCTCGGTCTGCGATGTCGAAATCCCCGCGCGCGTGCCGCGCGGCGAAACGAGAGAGAGACGCTGGTGGTCGATAATTCCTTTCATACCCTGACGCTGGAGCTCGATACCGGCACAGTGAAGATCAAGCTCCGTCCCGATCTCGCGCCGAACCACGTTCAGCGCATTGGCGAGCTTGCGAATGAGGGCTTCTACAACGACGTGCCGTTTCACCGCGTCATCGCCGGCTTTATGGCCCAGGGCGGCGACGGCGGCCGCCGTAATGGCACAGGCGGTTCGACCAAGCCGAACCTCAAGCAGGAATTCTCGAAGGAGCCGCACGTGCGCGGTGTCTGCTCGATGGCGCGTACCAATGATCCGAACTCGGCCAACAGCCAGTTCTTCATCTGCTTCGACGACGCGCGCTTCCTCGACGGCCAATACACCGTCTGGGGCGTGGTGGTTGAAGGCATGGAGGCGGTCGATGCGCTGCCGAAGGGCGAGCCGCCACGCAATCCCGGCAAGATCGTCTCCGCCAAGGCGGAGTAAGATGGAGCGCCGGCGTGACTGCGCTGCTTGACCGCTGGCGCAGCCTGGCTGGCGACGGCCGCGACCCGCTGGGCGAGGCGCTGATCAGGGCCTGGTCGGAGCCGCAGCGCCATTATCACGACACCGGCCATCTCACCTGGTTGTTGGACGAAGCGGATCGGCGCGGGTCTTTGATCCGCGATTCTGTATTCGTGGGGTACGCGATCTGGTTTCATGACGCGGTCTACCAGCCGGGGCGGCCGGATAATGAAACGATGAGTGCGGACTGGGCGCGCACGGCGCTGGGGGCCCTCACCGATTACGCCGAGCCCGTCGCACGTGTGATCGAGATGACCAAGCATCACGAGGACGGCGAGGCCGAGGGGGACGCAGCGCTTTTCCTCGATATGGACATCGCCATTCTCGGCGCGCCTTGGGAAGCCTATTGCGCCTACGCCGCCGGCATCCGTGCCGAATATCCGCACGTCGTGGACCCGGCCTTCGCTGCGGGGCGAGGCGCGTTTCTGGCGAAGCAGCTTGAGCGGGCGCGGACATTCCGTACCGACGTCTACCAAAGCGAGCTGGGAGAGACCGCACGCGCCAATATGCGCTGGGAGCTCGAGGAGATGCGCAAGGGGCGCATGGTGAAAGGCTGATGCGCGTCGATCTTTTCGACTTTGAGCTTCCCGAAGAGCTGATTGCGCTCCGTCCTGCGCGGCCGCGTGACAGTGCGCGGCTCTTGCACGTGCGCGCGGACGGGCTGTTAGAGGATCGCATCGTGCGCGAGGCGCCATCGCTGTTTCGCGCGGGCGATCTGCTTGTCTTCAATGATACGCGCGTGATCCCGGCGCGCCTTTCCGGCGTGCGCGAGCGGGATGGTTCGGTCGTTTCCGTTGAAGCCACGCTGCTGAAGCGCTTGTCATCCGCGCGATGGACGGCGCTGGCCAAGCCCGGCAAGCGGCTGAAGGAAGGCGATCGCATCCGCTTCGGCGACGGTAGAGATCGTGCCTGCCTGCTCGGCGCGCTCGATGCCACGGTGGCCGCCAAGGGCGAAGAAGGCGAGATCACGCTGGCGTTCGACCTTGCAGGCCCGGACCTTGATGCGGCCATTTCCGCCGCGGGCGACATGCCCTTGCCACCTTACATCGCTGGCCGCCGCGCGCCGGACGAGGAAGACCGCAGCGACTACCAAACCGTGTTCGCCGAGAAGGAAGGCGCGGTCGCCGCGCCGACAGCCGGGCTGCATTTCACGGACGACTTGCTCGCAGCCTTTGCGCGCGCGGGCGTCGAGACAACGCGCGTGACGCTGCATGTTGGGGCTGGCACGTTCCTGCCGGTCAAGGTGGAAGATACGGGCGCGCACGTGATGCATGCGGAGTGGCGCGAGATTCCGCAACAAGCGGCCGACGCCATCAACCGCGCCAAAGCCGAAGGCCGACGCGTCATCGCCATCGGCACCACGGCGCTGCGCTCGATCGAATCCGCGGCTGACACAGAAGGGCGCGTTGCGGCTGTGACCGGCGCCACGGATATCTTCATCACCCCTGGCTATCGCTGGCGGCTCACCGATGGCCTCTGGACCAACTTCCACTTGCCGCGCTCGACGCTCTTCATGCTCGTCTCCGCCTTCGCCGGCCTCGAGCGCATGCAAGCGGCCTATGCGCACGCGATTGCGCAGCACTATCGCTTCTATTCCTACGGCGACGCCAGCCTGCTATGGCGCGCTGAATGAGTGCATTTCCGTTCGAAATTCACGGACAGGACGGCGCGGCGCGCACCGGTGTTTTGAAGACGCCGCGCGGCGATATCCGCACGCCGGCGTTCATGCCTGTCGGCACCGCGGGCACGGTGAAAGCGCTGACGGTGGAGCAGGTGGCGCAGACCGGCGCCGATATTCTGCTCGGCAACACCTATCACCTGATGCTGCGTCCGGGCGGCGATCGCATGGAGCGCCTCGGCGGCCTGCACAAATTCATGCGTTGGGACAAACCGATCCTGACCGACAGCGGCGGCTATCAGGTCATGTCGCTGGCGCAGCTGCGCAAGCTCGATGCCGATGGCGTGACGTTCCGCAGCCACGTCGACGGCAGCGAACATCGCCTGACCCCGGAAATCGCCATCACCATTCAAGCCGATCAAATCGGCGCGGACATCGTCATGCAATTGGATGAATGTCCGGCGCTGCCGGCGCCGCGCGCGCGGGTCGAAGAAGCGATGGAGCTTTCGCTGCGCTGGGCCGAGCGCTGCGCGCGCGCGTTCGGTGATCGCGAGCGCCAGAATCTCTTCGCCATCGTGCAAGGCGGCACCGATCCCGAGTTGCGCAGGCGCTCAGCCGAGACGCTCGTGGCCGAAGGTTTTGATGGCTACGCGATAGGCGGCCTCGCGGTCGGCGAAGGGCATGCCGAAATGTTGGCTACGCTCAAGGTGACGACGCCGCTCCTGCCGCAACACCGCCCGCGATATCTCATGGGCGTCGGCAAGCCGCTCGATATCGTCGAAAGCGTTGCGCGCGGGATCGACATGTTCGATTGCGTGTTGCCGACGCGGTCAGGGCGCCATGGCCAAGCCTGGACTGATCAGGGCCCGATCAACATCACCAACGCCCGGTTCGCCGAGGATCTTTCGCCGCTCGATGAGAGCGTCGATTGCCCGGCGAGCCGTGACTATTCCAAGGCGTACCTTCATCACTTGTTTAAGAGCGGCGAGCTTTTGGGTCAGGTTCTGCTTTCCTGGCACAACGTCGCCTATTATCAGAACCTCATGAGCCGGCTGCGCGCGGCGATCGCGTCGCGCCGGCTCGATGAGTTTCGAGCAGAATTTGCGGGCGGGCTTGCTAGCAAATGACGGAGGCGTCTAATGGCGCGCTACAATAGCATACTGGAGACTGTCGGCCGCACGCCCATCGTGCGGGTGAATCGCATCGCCCCGGCGAATGTGAATCTGTTCGTGAAGGTCGAAGCGTTCAATCCGCTGGGTTCGGTGAAAGACCGCCTCGCGCTTGGCGTAATCGAAGCGGCGGAACGTTCCGGCCAATTGAAACCCGGCATGACAGTTGTGGAGGCCACCAGCGGCAACACTGGCATCGGCCTTGCCATGGTCTGCGCCGCCAAGGGTTATCCGCTTGTCGTGACCATGGCCGAAAGCTTTAGCGTCGAGCGGCGTAAGCTAATGCGTTTCCTGGGCGCGAAGGTCGTGCTGACGCCTGCGGCGCTGCGCGGCACCGGCATGGTGCAGAAGGCAATCGAGCTTGCGGAAAAGCATGGCTGGTTCTGGACCCGCCAGTTCGAAAACGAAGCTAACGCCGAGATGCACGAACGCACCACAGCCCGCGAGATCATGGAAGATTTCAAGGGCGATGGGCTCGATTACTGGGTCACCGGCTACGGTACAGGCGGCACGCTCAACGGCGTCGCGCGCGTGCTGGCGAAGGAATCGCCGCAAACAAAGATCGTCGTCTGCGAACCTTCCGATGCTCCGTTGCTTGGCAGCGGCCAGGCGCAAGAG
This sequence comes from Pseudomonadota bacterium, assembly GCA_023410295.1. Taxonomy (GTDB): domain Bacteria; phylum Pseudomonadota; class Alphaproteobacteria; order Caulobacterales; family Aquidulcibacteraceae; genus Vitreimonas. The sequence goes on from JAEYPY010000157.1 coordinate 5,233, forward strand.
CGCAACGCCGATGGCACGCCCGCGGCTGGTCACCCCGCGTGGAAGCCGCACCCAGTGCAAGGTTGGACGCCGGACTTCATCCCGAAGATCACCGGCGATGTCGACATGAGCCGCCTGCACAAGATCCTGCCGATCACCGGACCTGACGCGATGCGCGCAAGCCAAGATCTGGCGACGAAGGAAGGCATCTTCGTCGGCATCAGTTCAGGCGCAACGTTTGCCGCCGCGCTTGCCATAGCGCGCGAAGCGCCGGCGGGCTCAAACATTCTGGCGATGCTGCCGGATACTGGCGAACGCTATCTCTCCACGCCGCTGTTCGCTGATATCCCCGCGGACATGACGGAAGAAGAGCAGGCGATCTATCGCTCGACGCCTTACGGGCAGAGCTAAGCCGTCAGTTCACCGGCCTGTCGTTCTCCGTGCGCGAGCGGTGCACGGAGGGCGGCGGAGGCGGGATCATGCTCGGGCAGCCAAGCGAGGCGCCATAGCCGCGCAGAAAAGTGCGCCGCTGCTGGCCGTTGGAAAATGCGCGCAACGCGTCGCGCTCGGCGCGGCTGGCGCCGGAGATGCGCCGCACCCAGGAGCGGAACGGGATGAGGCCTTCAGCCGTATCTTGCGCTGCGTCGATCGCCTGATCTTCGATGAAGTCGCCGCCGCGGTCCCAGATGTTGCGGTCCGGGCCGGGTTGGTAGCTCTCCGGCCCGAGAACCGCATCAAGCTGGCCGATCTCGCGTGACACGGCGGCGCAATCGGTGAGCGCCGCGGTCGAATAGGGATATTGTAAATTGCGCAGGATGAGCGGGATTTCCGGCCGCACCAAGCCGACGTCCCGGAGCGGGATCACCGCGGCATCCGTGACGCCGCGGCGCGTATCGGCCGTGCGTCCGCTCGAACAGGCGGAAAGCGTCAGCACCGCCGCCACCAGAATGAGTCCAAACGCTCGCATGTGAAAGCTCCCCACCTGTTCCCCGGCTATAGCCTCCCGATCCAGCCACGCCAATGCGGCGAGACATGGACGGGGTGAACGCGCTAATCCCAGGCCCATGCTTCCGGTCGACGTCGTCCTTCCCCAGCTGCGCGCGGCGCTGCGTGAGCGCAACGAGGCAGTGCTGGTCGCCCCGCCCGGCGCGGGGAAGACAACGCGCGTGCCGCCGGCCCTCTTGGGCGAGCCCTGGGCCCAGACTGGAAAGGTCGTGCTCCTGTCGCCCCGGCGCATCGCCGCGCGCGCAGCGGCGGCGCGGATGGCGAGCGAGCGCGGAGAGCGGGTCGGCGAGACTTTCGGCTATCGCGTACGGCTGGATTCGCGCGTCGGCCCCAAGACGCGCATCGAAGTCGTTACCGAGGGCGTGTTCACGCGCATGATCCTCGACGATCCCGAACTTGCCGGCGTCGCGGCCGTGCTGTTCGATGAATTTCACGAGCGCAGCCTTGAGGGTGATCTCGGGCTCGCGCTCGCGCGCGATGTGCAAAGCGGGCTGCGGCCGGATCTGAAGCTCTTGGTGATGTCGGCGACGCTCGACGCCGCGCGTGTCGCGGCGCTCTTGGGCGACGCGCCGGTGATTGTCAGCGAAGGGCGGATGTTTCCGGTTGAACACGTTTATCGGCCGCGCGATCCGCGTGCGCGGCTGGAGGAAGAAACCGCCGCCGCCGTCCGCGCCGCGCTGGCTGCCGAACATGGAAGCGCGCTGGTGTTTCTGCCGGGCGTGCGCGAGATCGAACGCACGGCCGAGGCATTGCGCGCAAGCGTGCGCGATCCGAGCGTCGATATCCGTCCGCTCTATGGCGCGATGAGCCCGGTAGATCAGGATGCGGCTATTGCACCTGCGCCTTCGGGACGGCGCAAAGTCGTGCTCGCAACCTCCATCGCCGAAACCAGCCTTACCATCGAAGGCGTGCGCATCGTGGTCGATGCAGGACTCACGCGTCGGCCGCGCTATGAGCCGGCGTTGGGCTTGTCGCGCCTGGAGACGGTGCGCGCGAGCCAGGCGGCGATCGCACAGCGTGCGGGCCGCGCGGGCCGTTTGGAGCCCGGCGTCTGCTGGCGTTTGTGGAGCGAGGGTGAAACGCGCGCGCTCCCCGCGTTCGATCGCCCGGAGATCATGGACGCCGATCTCGCGGGCCTCGCGCTCGATCTTGCCGCTTGGGGCGTCGCCGATCCGGCTGTGCTCGCCTGGCTCGACCCGCCGCCAAAACCTGCTTGGAGCGAAGCGATCGCGCTGCTGACGCGCATCGGCGCGCTCGATGAAAACGGGCGTCTCACAGCGCATGGCGCCGCCATCGCCCGACTACCGCTGCCGCCGCGTCTCGCGCACATGGTGATCGCGTCGAAGGAACGCGGCGAAACCTTGCTCGCGGCGCGGATCGCGGTGCTGCTAACCGAACAGGGCCTCGGCGGGCGCGATGTCGATCTACGCATGCGCTTGCACCGCTTCGCGAGCGAACGCGGCCATCGCGCCGACGCTGCGCGGGGACTGGCTGATCGTATTGCCCGTACGGCGGGCGGCGCCCGGACCGAGACCGATGAAGAGCGCGCAGGATGCGTGCTGGCGCTGGCGTTTCCCGATCGCGTGGCAAAGTCGCGCGGCGCTGGATTCATCATGGCCAACGGCCGCGCCGCCGCCGTGGACGAGACGTCTGCGCTAGCGCGCGAGCCCTACCTTGTCATCGCCGACATCGCTGGCGCGGCGGGTCGGGCGTTAGTGTTGCTCGCGACGCCGATCTCCGCCGCCGAGATCGAAGCGATGTTCGGCGACGAGATCGAAACCCGCGCAGCCGTCACCGTGGATGCCGCGACCGGCGCGGTGCGCGGGCGGCGTACGCGCAGGCTCGGACGCATCGTCCTGTCCGAGGCGCCGCTGGAAAATCTTAGCGCTGCTGAGATGAAAGAAGCGCTGCTGGAGGCCGTGCGCGACGAGGGCCTGCAACTCCTCGACTGGAGCGAGAACGCCCGACAAGCGCGAGCGCGCGTGGCGCTTATGCGACAACTGGAGGGCGAAGCCTGGCCGGATTGGAGCGATGCGGCGCTGAGCGAGCGGCTCGATACGTGGCTCGCGCCGGCGATCGAGACGCGGCTGAAGGACATCGACGTCGCCCGCGCCTTGTTGACCACGTTGGAGTACGAGCATCGTCGTCGACTCGATGCGGAGTGCCCCACGCGCTTCGAAACGCCCGCCGGTTCATCTCTGCCGATCGATTATGAAGCCGAAGGCGGCCCAGCGCTCGATGTGCGGCTGCAAGAGCTGTTCGGGATGGATAAGCATCCAAGCATCGCCAATGGCCGCGTCCCGCTGACGTTGCGCTTGCTGTCGCCCGCGCATCGGCCAGTGCAGACTACCAAAGACTTGCCGGGCTTCTGGCGCGGCTCATATGCGGTCGTGCGCAGCGAAATGCGCGGGCGCTACCCGAAGCACCCCTGGCCCGACGATCCACTCAGGGCACCGCCCACGCGACGCGCCAAACCGAGAGGCTCCTGATGATCCCGACTATCGACGACGTCAAAGCCGCCGCCGAGCGCATCAAAGGCGTCGCCGTGCGCACGCCGCTGCTGCGTAACGATGCGCTGGATGAAGCGACGGGCGCAAAGGTCTTCGTTAAAGCCGAGTGTTTGCAGCGCGGCGGCGCCTTCAAGATGCGCGGCGCGACCAACGCCATCGCAGCTTTGCCGGAGGATGTCCGCAGACGGGGGGTCATCGCATTCTCCTCCGGCAATCACGCCATCGCCGTCTCCACCGCAGCCAAGCTGTTCGGCATCGAGGCGACAATCGTCATGCCGTCCGATGCGCCGAAGATCAAGCTGGAGACGACACGCGGCAACGGCGCGCATGTTATCACCTACGACCGCGTCAACGAGAGCCGCGAAGAAATCGGGGCTCGCATTTCAGCCGAGAAAGGCGCGAGCCTCATCAAGCCGTTTGACGATCCGTTCGTCATCGCCGGGCAAGGCACCGCCGGCTTGGAAATCGGTGAAGAGATTTCGCCCGATGTCGTCGTCGTCCAAGCGAGCGGCGGCGGGCTCGCCACGGGCATTGCACTTGCCTTGCCGCAGGCGCGCATCATCGCCGTTGAGCCAGAGGGCCATGACGATATCGCGCGTACGCTGGCGGCTGGCTCGATCCAGCGCAACGCGCCCGGCATCCGCTCGATCTGCGATGGCCTGCTGACCGAGCAGATGGGCGAGATCACTTACGCGATCGCCCGCGAACGCTTTGAGCGCGCTGTGGCGGTCTCAGACGATGCCGTGCGACGGGCGATGAAGTTCGCGTTCCGACATTTGAAGATCGTGCTCGAACCCTCCGGCGCCGCAGCGCTCGCGGCGTTGCTGGAGGGCGAGCTTGGTCTTCAGGGCAAGACCATCGCCGTCATCGCCAGCGGCGGCAATGTCGATGCGGAGACCTTCGCGACAGCGCTCGCCGCTTAACGGCGGCCGCGCTGCAGGTCGCGCTCGATCTCGATTGGCGTCGGCGCGCCGGCGAGGCGATGGCGATAGACCTGCAGGTTCTCGGTCACCCGCTGCACATAGTTGCGCGTCTCAGAGAATGGGATGAGCTCAATCCAATCGACCACGTCCACCGAACGCGAGCGCGGGTCGCCCCAGTCGCTGATCCAGTTGCGCGCATTGGTCGGCCCCGCATTGTAGGCGGCGATCGCCAGCACGTACGAGCCGCCGAAATCATCGATAAGATCGGCCAAGTGCGCCGAGCCCAGCGTCATATTGTATTGCGGATCGCTCGTGAGCGCGGCCCGGCGATAGGTGATGCCTTCGCGGCGCGCTTGCGCCTGAGCGGTCGATGGGATGAGCTGCATCAGCCCATGCGCGTTGGCGTGCGAGACGACACCCGCATCGAACTCGCTTTCCTGACGGATGATTGAAAGCACCAGCGCCGGCTCGATGCGATTGCCCGAGCGCACAGTCGCCGGCAGGTCGATCAGCGGATAAGCGGCGTTGGTGGCGACCACGTTACGGAAGAGCCCGGCCTTGGCGTTGCGGAGCGCCGTGCGATTGTAGGATTGTTCGCGCGCCATCTGCGCCAAGAGTTCGATTTCCTGCGGATCGTCGAGCGTGTCGTCGAGGAAGAAGGCGATCGACTCAAAGTCGGCGCGTGCGCCGACCTCCGACATCAGCCGCAGCGCCCGCACCAGTTCACGGTTTTCGAAGCGGTTGCGTGCTTCGTTGCTGATTTGGATCTCCGGTAGCGAGAGCGTGGCGGTGCGATCGCCCCGCGTGGCGGCGAGCTGGCCGTAATAGGTGAAGTTGTAGCGGGTCGCTTCATCCAGCAGCCGTTCGGACTCCGCCGTGTTGCCCAGCGCGCGCTCGGCTTCGGCGCGCCAGTAGAGCGCTCGCGAGAGGCTGACGGGCGAGGAAACGTTTTCGCTCAGATGCGCAAAGTGTTCGCGCGCGCGCTGCGGGTTGTTGAGAAAGCGCAGCTGCAGCCAGCCGGCCAGCCATTCGGCGTCCGCGAAAGCCTCCCCTGACGTGAGGCCGTGATTGGTGACGAGGCGATACGCCAGGCTGTGATTGCCGGCGCGCAGCGCCCGCGGCACATAGAGCCGGCGCTCACGGAAGATGTCGTCGCGCGCAGCGAGCGGCGCTTCAGCCGCGTTGATTTGCGCGGCCAGTGTCATCGCATCGACCGGCTGATCGGTGCGGCGACGGTATTGCACGCGATCGTACATGAAGCCCGGATGGTCCTGGCGCGAACCCGGCACGGCGTTGACGGCGTCCTGCAGTCCACGGCGTTGACGTGTCTGCATCGCGATACGCGCATTGGCGACGGCGCGGTCAGCCGCGGAGAGACGGGACATCAGCGCGCGAGCCGCGCTGCGTTGCTCGCGCCACAACAGGATGTCGACGCGCGCGGCGTGGTCTTCGCTGGTAAAGTTGAACTCCTGCTGCGCCACCGCTTCGGCGCGCGAGCTGAGCGCATCCTCGCGCCAGGCGGCGCGAGCGATTTCGTTCGCCTCCGAACGCTGACCCGATTGCTTCAGCGCAACGGCGAGCGCGATGCGGCCATTGCCTGTCGCCGGCCCGCCGTCCTGACGCAGGAAGGCGATACGCTCGGCGGCGGAAAGGCGGGAATCGAAAATCGCTTCTTCGGCTCGCGCCCGCATCGTCGAGCGGCCCGGCCAGCCCTGCAGCTCGTTCAGCGCCTGGGCGAGATCGTTGAAATAGAGGGGCGCGTCGGTGGACGTGGCCCAGCGCCATTGCAGCATGCGCCGGACCAGCGGATCGGTGGCGTTGTCGCGGAGCGCGGCAAGGCCGACCCAATCACGCGATTCGGCCGCCGCCAGACCGTCCCGAAGCCGCATGCGCTCGGCTTGCGAGGGCATGGGCGCTGGCCGGCTGGCGACGGAGGTGGCCTCGGCCGCTTGCGGCGCCGGGGCGGCGCGCAGCTGGCCGACGCTCGAAGCGGCCAGAAAGCCGCTTGTCGCCACCGCCAAAAGACCGATGCGGATCAGTTTGGGAGCATCCATCAGCCGTTCGCCTCGTTCCGAAACACGTCAGCGCCCCACGAGCGTGCGCTGGCGGGCCGCTATTTAACCTCGCCCGACACTGTGGCAGGAATCGCGCCAATGCCACGCCAGCCCGTCCGGACCCACATGATTCATGGCTCTATCCCCGCACTCATTACGCCATTCCGTGACGGAATCGTAGATGAACGTGCGTTCCAAGGCTTAGTTGAGCGCCAAATTGTGGAAGGCTCGCACGCGCTGGTTCCCTGCGGCACAACCGGCGAGAGCGTCACGCTCAGCGACGATGAACACGTACGGGTGGTGGAACTCTGCGTGGAAGTCGCTGCAGGCCGCGTGCCGGTGATTGCTGGCGCGGGCTCCAATAACACTGCGCATGCGATTGAACTCGCGCGCCGCTGCAAAGCCGCAGGCGCTGAGGCGGTGCTGGTGGTGGCGCCTTATTACAACAAGCCAAGCCAGGACGGCATGTTCGCCCACTTCAAGGCGATCAACGATGCGGTGGATATTCCAATTGTAATCTACAATGTCCCGTCTCGGACGATTGTGGATATCAGCGTCGAGACTATGGCGCGCATCGCGCAGCTGCCGAACGTGATCGGGGATAAGGATGCGACCGGCGACATGTCCCGGGTCGTGCGCCACGCGGCGCTCTGCGGCGACGCCTTTGTCCAACTATCTGGCGATGATCCAAGTGCGGTCGGCTTTGCTGCGAACGGCGGGCGCGGGTGCATCTCAGTGACGGCGAACGTCGCGCCAACGCTCTGCGCGGAGATTCAGAACGCGGCGCAGAAGGGCGATTTCGCTACGGCGCGCGTGCTCGATGCCGAGCTCGCTGAGCTGCACAAGGCGATGTTTATCGAGCCGTCGCCAGCGCCGGCCAAGTATGCGTGCTCGCTGCTTGGTCTCTGCACCGACGAAGTGCGCTTGCCGATCGTCCCGTGCAGCGATGCGGCGAAAGCCAAAATCAAGTCGCTGATGACCGAAGCTGGGCTCATCTAGGCCGTGGCGAAGAAACCTGAACCCAACCGCAAGCTGATCGCCGAAAACCGGCGCGCGCGCTTCGATTACGCGATCGAAGAGGTGATGGAGGCTGGCATTCAGCTTGTCGGCACCGAGGTAAAGTCGCTCCGCGGCGGGCGTGCGAACATTGCCGAAAGCTACGCCAGCACCGAGGGCGGCGAACTCTGGCTGATCAACGCCACCATTCCGGAATATCCGCCCGCCGGCCAGTTCAACCACGAGCCGCGTCGCAAGCGTAAGCTCCTCGTCCGCGGGCGCGAACTGAAGAAGCTGATGGGTGCGGTCGAGCGCGAAGGCCGCACGCTGGCGCCGCTGAAGCTTTATTTCAACGATCGCGGCATCGCCAAGATCGAGATCGCGCTCGCCAAAGGCAAGAAGGCGCACGACAAGCGCGAAGCCACCAAAGACCGCGACTGGAAGCGCCAACAAGCGCGGCTGATGCGGGAAAAGGGCTAAGCTTTCTGCGCGATGATGTCCCTCGCGCGCGCCATCGCGGCTTCGAACATCTCCGCCGTCAGCCGCCGCGTTTGCGTGTTGTAGCGCGAGCAGTGGTAACTGGAGACGAGCCAGCGTCCACTAGGCAGCTCTGCTTCGCAGCCATGCGCAAACTTCGCCGCGCTCGGCTTCAGCCCATGCGCGCGCAGCACGCTTTCGTGCGCGATCGAACCCAGCGCGAACAGCACTTTGAGCTTGGGCAACGCCGCAATGCGCGAGGCCAAAAACGGCCGGCAGGTGGCGATTTCGAGCGGCGTCGGCTTGTTCTCCGGCGGCGCACAACGCACGGCGTTGGTGATCAGCGCGCCCTTGAGCGTGAAGCCGTCATTGGGATCCGCGCGATATTCTCCCTCTGCAAACCCAAGTTTCTTCAGAGTGCCGTAAAGCAGCTCACCCGCATAATCGCCGGTGAACGGGCGTCCCGTGCGATTGGCGCCGGTACGCCCCGGCGCCAGGCCGACGATCAGCAAGCGCGCGTCAGGATCGCCGAACGAGGGCGCCGCGCCATTGAACCAGGTCGGCTCGGCGCGCTGGTTCTGCTCGCGATAACCGACCAGCCGCGGACAGAGCGGACAATCCTTCGGCGCTTCCGGCGGCGCAGCTGACGGAAGGACGCTCACCGTTCTTCGTCGTGCTCAGCGTAATCGTAGCGCGGTTCGTTGCGTTCGCGCGGCGGACGGCCGATCAGCGCTGTCAGCTCGGTGAGGTCAATGAAGTTGTCCGCGGCGCGGCGAATATCGTCGGAAGCCATCGGCGGGTTCGACTTGATGGTGGAGACGATCGACACGCGCATGCCCTTGCGCTGCGCCGCCTCGATCGCGGCGACGAAATCGCCGTCGCCGGAAAACAGAAACGCATGGTCGCAATACTCGGTCGCCTGGAGGAGATCCACGGCGATCTCGACGTCCATGTCGCCCTTGAAGCGGCGACGGCCAGCGGCGTCGGTGTATTCCTTGGCCGGCTTCGTCACCAGCGTGTAGCCGTTATAGTCCAGCCAATCGACCAGCGGGCGGATCGGTGAGAAATCCTGATCTTCGACCAGCGCCGTATAATAGCTCGCCCGGATGAAGCGCCCGCGCTTGCGGAATTCATCCAGCAGCTTGCGGTAGTCGATGTCGAACGCGAGGGCCTTGGCGGGGGAATAGAGATTGGCGCCGTCGATAAACATTAGGACGCGTTCGTTGGGGTGGATCAGGCGGTCGAGGATGGTCATAAGCAATCCAATCTAGCAGGCCCCGCCTGAAGTAATTCCGCAACAATGCTCAAACCACGCGCCTTCATTGCTTTAGGCTCCAACCTGCCGTTCGAGGGCCTGTCGCCGCCGAACTTGCTGGCGCGTGCTCTATCGGCGCTGCAATCGGCGGGGCTTGAGCTCCGCGCGCTCTCCGGTATCTGGCGAACGCCGGCCTGGCCGCCCAGCGACCAGCCCGACTATTACAACGCGGTGGCGGAGCTAGACCCGGGGCCCCACTCGCCGCAAGCGCTTTACGCCCTCCTGCTTGAGATCGAGGTCGCACACGGCCGCGACCGGCGCGAACGCTGGTCGGCGCGGACCTTGGATCTCGACATTATCGCCATGGATGGCTGGGTCGGCAGCTTCGACGGCATCACCTTGCCGCACCCGCGCATGCAGGAGCGGGCGTTCGTCCTGGCGCCGCTGGCGGAGATCGCGCCGGACTGGAAGCATCCGGCGCTGGAGCGCTCGGCCGCTGAGCTTTTGGCCGCGCTGCCGCCGGGAGAGCGTTACCAGAGGGTTAGCGACTTGACGCCGGGCTGAGCGGGCAGGGCGGGGCTGCGGCTTTCGCGCCTGCAACGCGCTCTTCGCATTGCGAAAAGGCCGCAGAACCACTAGGTTCATTGCCCGTCTGTTCCCGACCGACCCGAGAGGAAGCACGCCTTGGCACGCGTAACCGTCGAAGATTGCGTAGAAAAAATCCCAAACCGGTTCTCGCTGGTGCTGCTCGCGGCGCATCGCGCCCGTAACATTTCCTCGGGCGCGGAGCCCATGGTGGACCGCGATCGTGATAAGGACCCGGTCGTTGCCCTGCGCGAGATTGGCGACGGCGCCATCACGCCGGAAACCCTCCGTGACAGCTACGTGATGCTCTACCAGGACGTCCAGCCCGCTGCAGCGGCCGAAGAAGAGCAGGATCGCCTGGCGATCGCCGCGCCTGTCGAGACCAGCGAAGAGGACGTTCTCCGCGCGCTCCAGCAGGAAGCCGAAGCGCAGCGCGACGAACGGTACTAAGCCCATGGCTGGCGGTGACGGCGTCGCCGCCAAAACCCACGCCGGTGTTGCTGGCGCGGGCGCTGCGGCGCCGCGTAAGGGCTTTCTGCGCCAGTTCGAGTTGGTCGAGCGCATGCGCGCCTACGATCCCTCGCTTGACGAGAACCTGATCAACCGCGCCTACGTCTACGCCACGGCCAAGCACGGCAGCCAGAAGCGCCACTCGGGCGACCCTTACTTCGCCCACCCGATCGAAGTCGCCGGCATCCTCACCGAATACAAGCTTGACGCGGCGACCATCGTCGCCGGGCTGTTGCACGACACCATCGAAGACACCGACGCCACACGTACGGAAATCGAATCCAAGTTCGGCCCGCAGATTGCCGATCTCGTTGAAGGCGTGACCAAGCTCTCGCAGCTGGAGATGCAGTCGGAGGAGAACAAGCAGGCGCAGAACCTGCAGAAGTTCATCCTCGCCATGTCGCGCGACGTGCGCGTGCTGATCGTCAAGCTCGCCGACCGTCTGCACAACATGCGGACGCTGAAACACATCCCGACCAAAGATAAGCGCCGCCGCATCGCGATGGAGACGCTTGAAATCTACGGTCCTCTCGCGCGCCGCATCGGCATGGAGAAGATGGCGCGCGAGTTAGAGAGCCTCGCCTTCCACGAAGCATTCCCCGATGCCGAAACGGCCATCAATGCGCGCCTTGAACAGCTGCGCAACGAAAAGGGCCAGAACGTCGCCATCATCATCCAGACGATCATGGAGGTGTTCGAGTTCGCCGGCATCGATGCGCGGGTGTTCGGCCGCGAGAAGCAGCCGTACTCGATCTGGCGCAAGCTGCAGCGCAAGAGTATCGAGTTCTCGGATTTGGCCGACGTCTACGCCTTCCGCGTCATCGTCAATAATCCGGATGATTGCTATCGCGCGCTCGGCCTCATTCATCAAACTTGGCGTTGCGTGCCGGATCAGGTGGAAGACTACATCTCCAACCCCAAGCCCAACGGCTATCGCTCGATCCACACCACCGTGATCGGGCCGGGTAACGTGCGCGTCGAGATTCAGATCCGCACCGAGGAGATGGATCAGATCGCCGAAGTCGGCGTCGCCGCGCACTGGCGCTATAAGAACGAGAGCTACGGCTTCGACGAAGAACTCGCCGCCTCCGCCGGCCTCGATGCGCGCGAAGCCACGCGCTCGCTGCTCGAAATCGCCGAGCACGGCGGCGATCCCAGCGAATTCCTCGAGCACGCCAAGCTCGAAATGTATTCCGATCACGTATTCGCCTTCACGCCGAAGGGCACGCTGATCCCGCTGCCGCAAGGCGCGACGCCGCTCGATTTCGCCTACGCCGTGCACTCCGATATCGGCGACCGATGTGTGGGTGTTCGCATCAACGGTGTCGAACGCCCGCTCCGTTCTGTGCTGCGCAATGGCGATGTCGTTGAAGTCATCACCTCCGATCGTGTCGCGCCCGTGCCTGGCTTCGAGGCGCTGGCGAAAACTGGACGCGCCAAGTCGGCGCAACGGCGACTGGAGCGCGCGGCGCGGCGCGAAGAATTTGCGCGGCTTGGCCGCGAACTCGTGCAGCACGCGCTCCACCGCTACGGGCACGAGCTTGCCGACACCGTGCTGAAGCAAGCTGCCGAACGCCTCGGCAAGCACGATGAGGAAGAGCTGTTTATCGCAGTCGGCGAGGGCGCGATCAAAGCCAGCAAAGTCGCGGTGGCTGCGTTCCCAGGGCTTGAAGAGAGAGTCCGCAAGGACGAAAGCCGCCGGCCGATGGAGCTGGAAAAGGCTAAGCTCTACGTCAAAGGCAGCGACCTGACGCCCGGCGTTGCGCTGCATTTCGCCGAGTGCTGCTCACCGATCCCGGGCGACCGCATCATCGGCGTGCAAACCCCGGGCAAGGGCGTCACCGTCCACACCATCGATTGCGATACGCTGGCAAAGCTCGAAAGCGACGACGACGTTCAGTGGGTCGATCTTGCCTGGACGCCGACAGCGCTGAAGAAAACGCTCGCCGTCGGCCGCATCTTGGCCACCGTGGAGAACAAGCGCGGTGTCCTCGCCGAGCTTTGCTCCATTATCGCCGAGAACGAGGGCGACATCCTCAACCTGCGGCTCGCCAAGCGCACCGTCGATTTCTTCGACATGATTTTCGACATCGAGGTCGCCGACGCCAAGCACCTCACCAACATCCTTGCCGCCATGCGCACCAGCCGCGCGGTGAAGGAAGTCGAGCGCGTGAAAGGCTGATGCCGTTTCATCGCCCCTATGCGGCGGACGGCGCCAACACGATCTACAACATGACCTTCGCCGATACGCCCGAACTGTTCGATCAGGACGGCGCCTGGCAGCCCGAGCTCTTCGCCAACGAGCTCGACGAAGACGCCGTGCGCGCCATCGCCCAGGAGGAGAACACCGAGGCGCGTGTGCGCCTGCTGGCGTTCAATCGGCTGCGCGAGGAAGGCCGCGAGGTGCCTTCCCGGCTCGTCCTGGGCGTCATCGCGGAAGTGCCGTTGGAGCACGGGCTCGATACGCTCGCCGCCTATGCCGATGGCCGTGTGCGCTACATCAATCAAGACGGCGGCATGGTCTTCATCGAGGAGGATGTCACCACCCTGAAGCCGCAGGTCCATGCGCTCTTTGCAGCTGCACAAGCCCTGGTCGACCGCATCGGCCCTTGGACCGAAGAGCGGCTGCCGCCGCCGCGCACCCGCCGCGTGCGCCTGACCTTCCTCGGTTCGGATGGGCTCTATTTCGGCGAAGGCGACATCGCCGACTTAACGCGCGACGAGCTCGGCGGCCCGGTCTTCAACGCTGCAGTCCAGCTCCTCGCTGGCGTGGTGGAGTTTGCGTCGGGCGATGATGACGCCGCCGCTGGTCAGAGTTAGAACCGGGCCATGAATCAGGATCAGGTGCTCGACGAATTCCGCGCTGCCGGCGCGCTGCTGGAGGGGCATTTCATCCTTTCCTCGGGTCTCCATTCGCCGGTTTTCTTTCAGAAGAATGCGGTCTTCATGGATCCCGCGCGCACCGAGCGGCTGTGCAAGGCGCTGGCGGAAAAGGCGCAGGCTGCGTTCGGCAAGATCGATGTGGTGGTTTCGCCTGCGGTCGGCGCCATTATTCCTGGTTACGAGACGGCGCGTCACCTCGGCGCGCGCGCGATGTTCGTCGAACGCGAAGGCGGCGCCTTTCAACTGCGCCGCGGTTTCGAGATTAAGCCGGGCGAGCGCGTGCTGATGGTGGAGGACGTCGTCACCACTGGGCTTTCGTCGCGCGAATGCCTCGACGCCATCCGCGGCCATCCCGGCGAGCTCGTCGGCGCCGCGTGCCTGATCGATCGCTCCGGCGGCAAGGCCGATATCGGCGCGAAACTAATTTCGCTCGCAAGCGTCACCGCGCCGGCTTATCCCGCCGATCAGCTTCCAGCTGAGCTCGCGGCGCTGCCGGCGATCAAACCCGGCTCACGCGGGCTCGCCGCATGAGCGAGCGCGTGCGGCTTGGCGTGAACATCGATCACGTCGCCACCATCCGCAACGCGCGCGGCGTTTCGTATCCTGATCCCACGCGCGCGGCGATCGTCGCGCTTGATGCCGGCGCCGATGGCGTCACCGCGCACCTGCGCGAAGACCGCCGCCACATCTCGGACGCCGACATCGCCAATCTCTCCGCCATGCTGCGCGAGCGGGGCCGGCCGCTGAACCTTGAAATGGCCGTCACATCCGAGATGCTGGAGATCGCGCTGAAGCATCGCCCGCCGGCTGTGTGTCTGGTCCCGGAGCGGCGCGAGGAACGCACAACCGAAGGCGGGCTCGATGTCGCTGGCGGCCACAACTGGATCGCGCCGTTCGTGGAAAAGCTGCGCGATGCGGGCAGCCGTGTCTCGCTCTTCATCGGCGCCGATCCCTTGCAGATCGAGGCTGCGAGCCGGACCGGCGCGCAAGTCATCGAACTCCACACCGGCGCCTATTGCGACGCCGCGCGCGATGGCGATGTCGAAGGCGCCACGGCGATCCTCGAAGCGCTGCAACGCGGCGCTACCCAAGCCGCAAGCCTCGGCCTTGAAGTCCACGCCGGCCACGGCATCGATTACGAGACCGTCGCGCCCATCGCCGCCATCCCCGAAGTGGCCGAGCTCAATATCGGCCATTTCCTGGTCGGCGAAGCGATCTTTGTGGGCCTTAAGGAAGCTGTGTCCGAAATGCGGCGGCGCATCGACGCCGCCCGCGCTGGCCGCTAAGCACCGCGCATGATCTTAGGGATCGGTTCGGACATCATCGACATCCGCCGCGTCGAGCAGACGCTGGAGCGCTTTGGCGAGCGCTTCACCAACCGCGTCTATACCGAAACCGAGCGCGCCCGCGCAGAACGGCGCCCGCATGAGCGCGCGGCCAGCTACGCCAAGCGCTTCGCCGCCAAGGAAGCCTGCGCTAAGGCATTGGGAACAGGGATAAAAAGAGGCGTGTTTTGGCGCGATATGGGGGTGGCCAACCTGCCTAGCGGCCAGCCCACCATGCGGCTCACCGGGGGCGCCTTGCAGCGTCTGGAACAATTAACCCCTGCCGGGCACACCGCGCACATCCACCTCAGCCTGACGGACGATTATCCCATGGCTGTCGGCTTCGTCATCATTTCGGCGGAGTTAGACCCGAAGGAGCCAGGTCGGTAATGAGGCTGTCGCGCCAGGGGAATCTCATCGCCGCCAATGGGGCGGCCAAGCCACTGAAAGGGCGTCCGATCATCGACTGCGGGGGCGAAAGCGCCCGCGGCCGCAGATCACGAGCGAGAAACGCATGAGCATGAGCAGCACGTCTTCTACGTCCCCCGCGATGGACGTCTTCTGGGACAATGTGAAGACGATCCTCTACGCGCTGGCGCTGGCCATGGTGCTGCGCTTCACGATCGCACAGCCCTTCCGCATTCCGTCAGGCTCGATGCAGCCGACGCTGGCGGTGGGCGATTATATCGTCGTGACAAAATGGTCCTACGGCTACGGCCGCTTCTCGTTTGCGCCGCTTGAGGGCCTGTTGCCGCAGGGACGATTGTTCGGCGCCGAGCCGAACCGCGGCGACGTCGTCGTATTCCGTCCGCCGACCGAGCCGCAGCGCGACTTCATCAAGCGCCTCATCGGCCTGCCGGGCGACCGCGTGCAGATGGTGGATGGCGTGCTGCTGATCAACGGCGAAGCGGTGCAGCGCGAAGAAACCGGCGCGACCGATGCGTGCCCCGACGGCGGCGCGTTTCAGCGTCCGGCTGTCGCTATCCGCGAGACGCTGCCAAACGGCGTCTCCTACACCATCTGCGACAAGGGCATGACCGAACTCGATAACACCCGCGAGTTCATCGTCCCGGAAGGCCATTACTTCTTCATGGGCGATGACCGCGACAATTCGGACGACAGCCGCCGTATGGTCGGCATGGTGCCGTTCGATCACCTGGTCGGCCCTGCGCAATTCATCGTCGCCTCGTTCGATGAGACCACCTCGCTCTTCCGCCCGTGGACCATGTTCACCGGCTTCCGCGGCGAGCGCTTCCTCAAGTCCGTCAATTGAGCCCCGGCCCATGAGCGGGCCACGTAAACACGATGTCCGGCTGGCGGAGCTGGAACAGCGCATCGGCTACGTGTTCGCCAATCGCGAGCTGCTGCGCGAAGCGATGACGCATGGATCCTCGCTCGATGGAGCGAAGAAGAAGCGTTCGTACGACCGGCTGGAATTTCTCGGCGACCGCGTGCTGGGCCTCATCGTCGCCGAGCGGCTCTTGGACGAACACCAGAAGCTGCACGAAGGCGAACTCGCGCCGCGCTATAATGCGCTGGTCAACCGCCACGCCTGCGCCCGCGCCGCACGTGCGGCCGGTTTGGGAGAGGCCGTGCTGCTCTCCCCTTCGGAAGAGGCAAGCGGCGGACGCGGCAAAGAGGCAATCCTCTCGGACGTCTGCGAGTCTGTCATTGCAGCGCTCTATCTCGACGGTGGTTTCGAAGCTGCGCGGGCGTTCGTGACGCGCTTTTGGGGCGCCGCCTTCGATGAAGTGGCGGACGCCGCGCGGGATGCAAAGACGGTGCTGCAGGAATGGGCCGCGGCGCGACGCAAAGGATTGAGCTACACGGTGATTGAGCAGTCAGGGCCAGAACATGCGCCGCATTTTGTGGTGGAAGCTCGGATCGATGGCTATGAACCGGCGCGCGGCGAAGGCGGATCTAAGCGCGAGGCGCAGCGTGCGGCGGCTGCGTTTTTCTTGAAGGAGCATGCCAATGGCTGAGACACGTTGCGCCGTCGTCGCCGTGCTCGGCGCGCCGAACGCCGGCAAATCGACACTGGTGAACACGCTGGTGGGCGCCAAGGTCGCCGCCGTGACGCAGAAGGTGCAGACGACGCGGACGCAAGTGCGCGGCATCGCCATGCGCGACGAAGTCCAACTCGTGCTGATCGACACACCCGGCGTGTTTGCGCCGAAGCGCCGTCTGGACCGCGCCATGGTCGCCGCGGCCTGGAGCGCGCTCGAAGGCGCCGATGCAATTGTTCACGTCGTCGACGCCGTCGCGCATGTCGGCGAAGGCAAGAGCAAAGGCGCCGACCAGCATTCGGTGGAGGACAGCCAGCGTATTGGCGAAAAGCTGAAGCAGATGGATTTGCCCTCCATCCTGGCGATCAACAAAGTGGACGCCGTGCCGCGGCCGGCGCTGCTGGAGCTGACGACGAAGCTGGTCGAGCAGGGGCTTTACACGGACGTGTTCATGATCTCGGCCAAGAAGGGCGATGGCGTTGATGATCTCGCCCGCACCTTGATCGAGCGCGCGCCGGAAGGGCCTTGGCTCTTCCCGGAAGACCAGATCATGGATGCGCCGACGCGCGTGCTCGCCGCCGAGATCACGCGCGAAAAAGCGATGCTGCGCCTCCACGACGAGATTCCGTACGAGCTGATGGTCGAGACCGATAGCTGGGAAGAGAAGAAGGACGGCTCGGCGCGGATCGAGCAGACCATCTACGTCGGCCGAGAAGGCCAGCGAAAAATCGCCATCGGTTCGGGCGGCCAAACCATCAAGACGATCGGCGAACTTGCGCGCAAGGAAATGGAAGAGGCGTTTGATCGACGCATCCACCTCTTCCTGCATGTGAAAGTGCGCGAAGGCTGGACCGAAGAACGCGCGCAATATCAGCGACTAGGTTTGGACTTCGAAGCGTGAGCTATGGAATGGGTCGATAACGCCATCGTGCTGGGCGCACGCCATTTCGGCGAGGGCAAGCTGGTGGCCGAAGTGTTCGCGCGTGAGCATGGCCGCTTTGGCGGCGTCGTGCATGCGGGACGCAAGTCGCAGCCGATCCTGCAAGCTGGCAATGTCGTGCATGCCGGATGGAAGGCGCGGCTTTCCGAGCAACTTGGCTTCTACAATCCGCTAGAGCTTGTCGAGCCGCACGCGACGCGCCTGCTCGATGATCCGATTGCGCTGGCCGGGCTTTCCTCCGCCGTCGCGCTCATCCGCGCAGCGACGCCGGAGCGGCAAGCCTATCCCCAGCTCTACGATGCGCTGATCGTGCTCATCGAGGCGATGCCGCACACCGATATCTGGCCGGCGCTCTACACCCGTTTCGAGCTGGGGCTCCTCTCCGCGCTTGGTTACGGCCTCGATCTGACACGCTGCGCGGTGACGGGTGCCACCGAAGGCCTCGCCTGGGTCAGCCCTCGCACCGGCCGCGCCGCGACGCAGGAAGCCGGCGCTCCACACGCGGATGTGCTGCTGCGCTTGCCGCCGTTTCTGATTGATGCGGATGCGGAATTAAAGTCGGGCGATGTGGCCGATGCATTTGCGCTCTCCGGCTATTTCCTTGAGCGGCGCCTGTTCGACCAGCGCGGCGAAGGCATGCCAGACTCGCGCCGCCGCTTGATCGAGCGGCTGGGATTCGCTGGGCGGCTTTAGCTGTCAGGTATCAGGGGCAGATGTCAGCGGGAACTGGCGTTTGCCCGCGATTCCTGACACCTGACACCTGAAACCGACACTTGGAAGCTAGAATGGCTGACGACATCACCCGCTCGCCGGAAGAAGGCGGGCGCATTGTGGAAGAGCCCATCGGCGAGGCGCTGGCCAAGCGCTACCTAGCCTATGCGCTCTCGACCATCACCAGCCGCGCGCTGCCAGATGTGCGCGATGGCTTGAAGCCTGTGCACCGCCGCGTCCTCTACGCGATGAAGCGGCTCAACCTCACGGCTGACGCCGCATTCCGCAAAAGCGCGAAGGTCGTCGGCGACGTGATGGGCGATTATCACCCGCACGGCGACCAGGCGATCTACGACGCGATGGTGCGCCTCGCGCAGGACTTCAACTCGCGCTACCCGCTGATCGACGGGCAAGGCAATTTCGGCAACATCGACGGCGATGCGCCGGCGGCGATGCGCTACACCGAAAGCCGCCTCACCAAAGCGGCTGAAGCGCTGCTCGAAGGCATCGACGAAGACGCGGTCGACTTCCGCCCCAGCTATGACGGCTCGAAAGAAGAGCCGGTCGTTCTGCCCGCGGCGTTTCCGAACCTGCTCGCCAACGGCGCTTCCGGCATCGCTGTCGGCATGGCCACGAACATCCCCCCGCACAATGTCGCCGAACTGATCGACGCCTGCCTTGTCCTGATCGAGAACTCGAAGGCGACGCTCGACGATCTTCTGAAGGTGATGCCCGGTCCGGACTTCCCGACCGGCGGCATTGTCGTTGAGCCACCAGAGAGCATCCGCGAAGCCTATGAAACCGGCCGGGGCGGTTTCCGCGTGCGCGCGCGCTGGCAGACTGAAGACCTCGGCCGCGGCATGTGGCGCATCATCGTCACCGAGATTCCGCACCTGGTGCAGAAATCGAAGCTGGTCGAAGCGCTGGCGGCGGTGATCGAAAACAAGAAAGCGCCGCTGCTGGGCGATGTGCGCGACGAAAGCGCAGAGGACATGCGCCTCGTGCTGGAGCCGAAGTCGCGCACCGTCGAGCCCGAAGTGCTGATGGAGAGCCTCTTCAAGCTGACCGCGCTTGAATCGCGCATCTCGCTCAACATGAACGTTCTGGACAAGGACAGCGTGCCGCGCGTCATGGGTCTCAAGGACGTGCTGCGCGCGTTCCTTGATCACCGGCGCGACGTGCTGCAGCGGCGCACGGCCCATCGGTTGGAGAAGATCGCCGCGCGCCTGGATGTGCTCGCGGGTCTCCTCATCGTCTATCTCAATCTGGATGAAGTGATCCGCATCATTCGCAATGAGGACGATCCAAAGGTCAAGCTGATCGCGCGCTTCAAGCTCAACGAGACGCAGGCCGAAGCCATCCTCAACACGCGACTTCGCCAATTGCGCAAGCTTGAAGAGATGGAAATCCGCCGCGAGGACGCGGCGCTGCGCGAAGAGCAGAAGGATTTGCAAGGTCTGCTCGAAGACACGCGCAAGCAATGGCGCAAGATCGCGGGCGAGCTCAAAGAAACCAGAAAGCTGTTCGGCCCCGGCACGGCTTGGGGCAAGCGCCGCACCGAGTTGGGCGAAGCCGCGGCGGTTGCGGCCGAGATCGACCTGGAAGCGTTCATCACGCGCGAGCCGCTGACCGTCGTGCTCTCGGAGAAGGGCTGGATCCGCGCTCTCAAGGGCCACATCGCCGATCTCACAGAGATCAAGTACAAAGAAGGCGACGGCCCCCAGCACATCATCCAGTGCGAGACCACCGACAAGGTGCTCTTCTTCGCCTCCGATGGGCGCGCCTTCACGCTCGACGCGCACAAGCTTCCAGGCGGGCGCGGACACGGCGAGCCGATCCGGCTTTCGATCGATCTCGGCGACATCGACGAAGTGGTGGCGGCGTTCAAGTATGAGCCTGGCGTCAAGCGCGTGGTCGCCAGCAACGAAGGCTACGGCTTCATCGTCAGCGAAGACGAGATGCTGGCGACCAAGCGCTCCGGCAAGCAGATCCTGAACGGGCGCGCAATGGCCGCCGCCAAAGTGATCGGCGACCAGGTCGCCGTGATTGGCCAGCGCAAGAAGCTCCTCGTCTTCCCGCTCGCCGAACTCCCGGAAATGACGCGCGGCAAGGGCGTCAAGCTGCAGAGCTACCACGACCGCGGCCTCGCCGACGTGACGGTGTTCGCCAAGGACGAGGGTCTCACCTGGATCGACAGTGCCGGGCGCGTACGGGCGGTGCCGGAGTGGAAGGAGTATCGCGGCAAGCGCGGCGGCGCCGGCAAGGTGGCGCCGAAGGGCTTCTCGCGCTCGGGCCGGTTCTCTGACGTGATCGGATAGCGCTTGTGGAGATCTTCCGCTAAGAGAGTCGCACGCGAACGGAAGGGCTCCTCATGGAATTGATCATCGTCCTGATCGTCGTCGCCGTTCTGGCGGTGCTCGTCATCGGCATTTATAACCGCTTGGTTGCGCTCCGGCAGAACGCCAACCAGGCCTTCGCCGACATCGACGTGCAGTTGAAGCAGCGCCACGATCTCATCCCGAACCTGGTGGAGACCGTGAAGGGCTATGCCGGGCACGAGAAGTCGACGCTTGAGGCCGTGATCCAGGCGCGCAACGCCGCGGTCAGCGCCGAGCGCACTGGCGATCCCAAGGCGATGGGCGCAGCCGAGGGCGTGCTGGGCGCAGCCCTGGGGCGTCTGATCGCGCTGGCCGAGGCTTATCCGGACTTGAAGGCCAACACCAACTTCCAACAGCTGCAGGCTGAGCTTTCGGACATCGAGAACAAGCTCGCCGCCGCGCGCCGCTTCTTCAATAACG
>JAEYPY010000242.1 GCA_023410295.1 Pseudomonadota bacterium
GTCTAAGAAGATCGCGGCGGGCGCCACCCATTGTGTGCTGGAAGTACCGGTGGGGCCAACGGCGAAGGTGCGCACGGCCGAAGCGGCGGGCACGCTCTGCGACCACATAACGGCAATCGCCGCACAGTTCGGCCTGCAAATTCGCCTCTTGGTGACTGAGGGCCTGCAACCCGTCGGGCGGCGTATTGGCCCAGCGCTTGAAGCGCGCGATGTGCTGGCGGTCTTGCGCAATGAAGCGGAGGCGCCGGACGATTTGCGCCGCCGCGCGCTGCAGATCGCTGCGGCGGCGCTGGAGCTGACGGGACGATGCGAGAGTGGCGACGGTGTGAGGACGGCAATTGCGGCGCTCCAGGACGGGCGCGCCTGGTCGAAATTTGCGGCGATTTGCGAAGCGCAAGGCGGAATGCGGACGCCTCCGGTAGCGCCGCTGCGGCGCGATTGGCTGGCGCCTCACTCCGGCGTGGTGGATCACATCAATAACCGCAAACTCTCGCGCCTCGCTAAGCTCGCCGGCGCGCCGGACGACAAGGCCGCGGGTCTCGAACTGCACGTACGTATCGGCGATGTCATCACTGTCGGCCAGCCGTTGGTGACGGTTCATGCCGAGACCGAGGGCGAGTTGGGTTACGCGATGGAGTATGCCCACGCTAACCCAGACATGTTCGGCCTGGAGAACTGAATGGCGCCTTTAATTTTGCCGCTCCCAGGCAACGAAGCCATGGCAACCGCCATCGGCGCGCACTCGGGCGCCGAGGTCGGCGTTCTGGAGTGCCGGCGGTTTCCAGATGGAGAATCGTATGTACGCGTTGTGTCGAATGTAGATGGGCGCGACGTTGACGTGCTCTGCACGTTGGCAGATCCAGATACCAAGTTTCTGAATCTGTGCTTCGTGGCCGACGCTGCGCGAGGCGCGGGGGCGCGCCGCGTACGGCTCATCGCGCCTTACCTTTCGTATCTCCGCCAGGACGCCCGATTTAAAGCGGGCGAGGCGCTGGCTGCTTCGCAATTTGCATCGTTGTTGTCTGGTGTATTCGACGCGCTGATCACCGTTGATCCGCATCTTCACCGGCTCGCACGCTTGAGCGATGTTTACAGCATCTCGGCGAGCGCGCTTACGGCCTCCGACGAGCTGGGCGCCTGGATCGGCCAGCACGTTGATGAGCCGCTGATCGTCGGCCCGGACGAGGAAAGCCTGCAATGGGCGTCCGGAATCGCTGCAGCAGCGAACGCGCCGTGCATAACGTTGAAGAAGACGAGATTGGGCGATAGGCGCGTACAGCTTGAGGCAGCGGACGACATCGGTCGCTTCATTGGGCGGCAGCCTGTTCTGGTCGATGACATCGCCTCGTCAGGCGCAACATTGTCCGACGCGGCCCGCCTGTTGCGCGTCGCAGGCTTTGCCAAGCCACATTGCGCCGTGGTGCACGCCATCTTCGCCGATGGTGCGCTTGAGCGAATTCGCGCGGAGGCGGGGTTTGTGGTCTCAACCGATACCATTCGTCATGAGACGAACGTTATCAGTGTGGCCGGCCTGCTTGCGAAGGAGATGGGCAAGCCATCTGTCTGACACGGCAGGAAAACGGTCGCCGCGCGTTTATTGAACGCCGAGTTGATCGAGAGCAACGGTGCTCAGGACTTAGGATGCGAGCGTCGGGGCGCTTGGGAGGTCGAGCCATGCAGGGTGGCTATATCGCTTGGTTCGCGGACATTGGCCGAGGAGACTTGGCCAAGGTTGGCGGCAAGAATGCATCTCTGGGGGAGATGGCGCGAACCTTCGCGGATGCGGGCATTCGCACCCCCGCCGGCTTCGCGACGACGACGGCGGCCTACTGGGCATTCCTCGACTCGAACGGTTTGCGCCCGGTCCTCACCGACCAGCTCGCGGCGCTCGCGGCCGGTGAAGTCACGCTGAGAACCGCGGGTCAGACCATACGCGACGCCATTGTTGCGGGCGCATGGCCGGCCGATGTCGCCGAAGCTATCGGCGTGTCCTATCGCGAACTCTGCCGTCGTCTCGGGCGGCAAGACTGCGATGTCGCTGTGCGTTCGAGCGCGACAGCGGAGGATTTGCCCACCGCGAGCTTCGCAGGTCAGCTCGAGAGCTTCCTCAACGTTTCGGGCGAGGCGGCGTTGCTCGAAGCATGCAAGCGGTGCGTCGCATCGCTCTTCACCGATCGGGCGATCACGTATCGGGTCGTGCATGGGTTCGAGCACATGAAAGTGGCGCTCTCCGTCGGCGTCCAAGCGATGGTGCGTTCAGACCTCGCTGGCGCCGGCGTGATGTTCTCGATCGACACGGAAACCGGGTTCGACAGGGTGGTGATGATCGATGCCGCCTGGGGGCTCGGCGAGAATGTCGTGCAGGGCGCGGTCGATCCCGACACCTATCAAGTATTCAAACCGCTGCTGCGCAATGAGCGGCTCGCGCCGATCGTGGAGAAGAAGAGGGGCGCCAAGGCGCTCAAGATGATCTACGGCGCAGACGGCGCGCGGACGACTAATATCGAAACGAGTGAAGCCGAACGCGGCGCTTTTGTACTCAGCGATGAAGAGATACTGACCCTCGCGCGGTGGGCCTGTGCGATTGAAGCGCATTATGGCCAGGCCATGGACATGGAGTGGGCCAAGGACGGCATCTCCGGCGAGCTCTTCATGGTGCAGGCGAGGCCGGAGACGGTGCAGTCGCGCCGCGACGCACGCAGAGTCCAGTCCTACCTTCTGCGAAGCAAGGGCGAAGTGCTGGTGAAGGGGCTCAGCATCGGCCAAGCTGCTGCAGTCGGGCCAGTATGCCGGATCGATGACGCTCGCGACATCGGTCGTTTTATCGACGGCGCCGTTCTGGTCACAACGACGACTGACCCGGACTGGGTGCCGATCATGAAGCGCGCCGCGGCGATCGTCACCGATCATGGCGGGCGCACCTCCCACGCCGCCATCGTTAGTCGTGAGCTCGGTCTGCCTGCGGTGGTTGGTGCGCGGAACGCCACAACAACGCTCAAAGAAGGTCAGCAGGTTACTGTCTCATGTGCGGAGGGCGACGAAGGCTTTGTCTACGCCGGGGCCGCTGAGATTGATGTTGTCGAAACGGACCTAGCCAAAGCGCCAAAGACGCGCACGCACGTCATGCTCAATCTGGCCAATCCCGCCGCCGCCTTCCGCTGGTGGCGCGTGCCGGCCGATGGAGTCGGGCTGGCGCGGATGGAGTTCGTGATCAGCAACTATGTGAAGATTCATCCCATGGCGTTGCTCAAGTTCGGCGAACTCGAAGACGCGGCGGCGACGGCCGAGATCAAGCGTCTGACCCATGGGTATGAGGACAAGGCCGAGTACTTTATCGATCGTCTTGCGCGGGGTCTGGCTCGCATTGCTGCGGTAGGCTGGCCCAACCCGGTGATCATCCGCACCAGCGACTTCAAGACCAACGAATATGCGCATCTGCTTGGCGGCGCCGCATTCGAGCCGCATGAGGAGAACCCCATGCTCGGTTTCCGCGGCGCATCGCGGTATTATGCACCACAGTACCGTGAAGGTTTCGCGCTCGAATGCCGGGCGTTGCAGCGTCTGCGCTCACAGTACGGCTTCACCAACGTCGTCGTCATGATCCCGTTCTGCCGCTCGCCGAAGGAAGCCGATCGCGTTCTGGAGGTGATGGCGCAGAATGGTTTGACGCGCGGTGAAGACGGCCTTGAGGTCTACGTCATGTGCGAAATCCCATCGAACGTGATCCTCGCCGACGCCTTCGCGGATCGCTTCGACGGCTTCTCCATCGGCAGTAACGATCTGACCCAGCTAACGCTCGGCGTTGATCGGGATTCGGCGGAGCTGGCGGGCCTGTTCGACGAACAGGACGCTGCGGTGAAATGGATGATCAGCACAGTCATCGAGCGGGCAAATGCGCGCGGCGTAAAGGTTGGCCTATGCGGCCAGGCGCCCAGCGATCATCCCGAGTTCGCGCGGTTTCTTGTTGCCTGCGGCATCACCTCAGTTTCGGTGAGCCCAGACAGCTTTCTCGCTGTGAAGGAACACATCGTCGAGGCAGAGCGCGCAACTCCATGATCGCGAGGCGTCATTGCGCGGTGTAACCGCCATCGATGACCAATTCGGCGCCGGTGACGAATTTGCTTTCGTCCGACGCCAGATAGAGCACGCCGTAGGCGATGTCATTGGGTTCCCCCAGATGACCGACGGGATGCATCGCCTCGAGCGCAATCTTAGCTGTGGCCGGATCAGCCTGGGCCGCAAGGAAGGCTTCCACCATCGGCGTCCAGATATAACCTGGATGCACCGAATTAACGCGAATGCGATAGCCGGACTTCGCGCAATGCAGGGCACAGGACTTGGTCAAAAGACGCACCGCGCCTTTGCTGGCGTTGTAAGCCGCAAGGTTAGGGTCGCCGATCAATCCCTCAATAGAGGAGAGATTGATGATCGAGCCGCCCTTCTCCTTCATGACGGCAATGGCGAGCTGCGTGCCGAGAAAGACGCCGTCGAGATTGATCGACATCAGCCAGCGCCATTGTTCAAGCGTTGTGTCTTCGACGCTCGCCGAGAGCGCGACGCCCGCATTGTTCACCACGATATCGAGGTCGCCATACTTGCGCGTGGCTGTCTCGATCGCGTTCTTCCAGTCGTCCGATGAGGCGACGTCGTGACGGACGAAGGTGGCCTCGCCGCCGGAGGCCTTGATCTCTTGTACGAGGCCCGCGCCCTCATCTTGCTTGAGGTCGGTGGCCACGACCTTGGCCCCTTCGCGAGCGAGCAGCAGCGCGCAAGCGCGGCCGAGTCCCAGCGCGGCGCCAGTGACAAGCGCGACCTTGCCTTTAACGCGTTCCATGGCGGCTCTCCTGTGCTGCCGGAAACCTAAAACGCCAAAGCCCTTCGTCTTTGCTTCGGATCAAGGAGGGCAGGGGTCATCGCGCTCGGACGCGTGTGCCGTCTTCCAGCGCTTCGCCCGGATACACGACGACACGGTCGGCCTCACTGACGCCCTGCATGACAGCCCGGTAATCACCGCCATCTTGCCCCACTTGCACCGGGGTCAATCGCGCGCGGCCACGTGCGATGCGGAAGACGGCCCAGCCCGTCCCATCGCGGACCAACGCGGAGGTCGGCACGCGAACAGCGTTCGGCTGCTCGGAGACGACAACGCGCACATCAACGCGATAACCATGCCCGAGCGGCGGTGCTGCCTCTGGTTGGTCAAGATGCAGGATGACGTTGACCCGTTGTTCCTCCACTCCCAACGCCGATATCTTCGTGCGTCCGTACGGCTCGATTCGAAAAACATGCGCGCGTATCGGTGTGTCGCCGCCCCAGTTCTCGATGAGCGCGTGCGCGCCGGCCTGCATCTGCACCGCGTCTTGGGACAGGAATTCGGCGATAACCTCGATTTGTCGCGGGTCGCCAATTTCGATCAACGGCGCACCAGCCGGCGCGATCGTCTCGCTCTCCTGCAGCACGCGCAGAACACGCCCGCCGGCGGGGCTGCGAACCACAGTTGCAGCGCGCGCGCGGGCAGATGGGGAGCCCGCGGCGGCACGGGCGCGCGTGAGATCGGCGCGGCGCGCATTCACGTTTGCCCGCGCCGCACTCAGGGCGGCGTTGGCGGCGTCGAGAGCTGCCGGTGAGGCGAAGTCCCGGGCGCGCAGAGTGGCGACGCGTTGCTGCTCACGGATCGCCAGCTGTAATTCGGC
>JAEYPY010000268.1 GCA_023410295.1 Pseudomonadota bacterium
ATCTCGCGCAGCTCGCCGATGATTTCGTTGAAGCCGGTGCCGTTGCGGGTGACGACGATTTCAGTGGCGCCGTTGAGCGAACCGCCATTGTTGCCCGGCAGCGCATCCCAGGCCGCCCGCGTGTAGATGCGGAAGGTTTCGCTGGAGGCATTGCCGTTGATCACGAATGTGTCGCCGGCGGCGCCTTCGGTTCCGCCATTGACGATGTCGCGTCCATCGGTCGGGGCCACAGCGTTGGCGTTCCAGGTGAAAGTGTCGTCGCCGGCGTCGCCGTTCAGCGTGTCGTTGCCCGTGCCGCCATTGATCCAATCATCGCCGGCGCCGGCATTGACGGTGTCGTTGCCGCCGAGCGCGTTGATGGTGTCGATGCCGCCGGTGCCGTTGTGGGTTTGGCCCGTACCGTTGCCGGTGATGGTGTTGCCGGCCGTCGCTAAGAGGAAGTCGCTGGCGGTGATGTCGTTGCCATCGACCTCTTCGATGAAGATGGTGCCGAGTATGGCGCCGCTTCCATCGCGAACGGTCACGCGCGTGTCGTCGGTACCGGCGTCCACCACAACTTAAAAGGTGACCCGGGCCGCGAAGTTGGCGGCGGTGACGCCGAGGCCTCGCAGGTCGATGAGATCCTGGTTGGTCGCGTTGCCGCCCGTCGCGTCGAAGCTGTTGATGATATCGTTGCCGAAACCCGCCGCGTTGTAGACAATGGTGTTAACGCCACTGCCGACATCAATGACGTCGTTGCCGGCGCCGCCGATGATGGTGTCGTTATCGTCGCCGCCGTTCAGGGTGTCGTTGCCGTCGCCGCCGTCGAGCACGTCATTGCCATCATCGCCGACGAGCGTGTCGTTGCCGCCCGCGCCGAAGAGCAGATTCGCGTTGTTGTTGCCGGTGATGGTGTTGTTGCTGGCGTTGCCGGAACCCTGCACCGCCGCCCCGTTGAGCTGGAGGTTCTCGATGCCGGCGGCGAGGACGTAGTCGACGCTCGATTGCACTGTGTCGATATCGGCAGGCAGGCCGGTTGACTCGTTCACGACATCGCCCACGTCATCGACGATGTAGGTGTCGTTGCCGGCGCCGCCTTCCATGGTATCGGCCCCGAGACCGCCGTTCAGCGTATCGTTGCCGGCGAGCCCGCGCAGCGTGTCGTTGAGATCGCCGCCGCTGATACTGTTATTGCCGCTATTGCCGGTGCCGATGAACTGATCGCCGTCGAGGCCTTCGTAAGAGAGGTTCTCGACATTGGCCATGTTCTCGATCGAGAGTTCCGCCATCAGCGTTTCGACCGTGTCTGTGCCGCCGCCGGCAGCCTCGACCACGACGTCGAGCACATCGTCAACGATGTAGGTGTCGTTGCCGGCGAGACCGACCATGGTGTCGGCGCCCGCGCCGCCATCGATCAGATCGTTATCGCCTGTACCGGAGCCGCCGACGATGAGGTCGTCGCCATCGCCGCCGTTCAGGTTGTTGTCGCCGGTGCCGCCGAAGATGAGATCGTTCGCGAGGCCGCCGGTGATCTGATCGTTGACGCCGTTTTCACCGGCGATGAAGTTCTGCTGCGTGCTCGCCGCCATCGAGGCGCCGCCGCTGTCGCGGTTGCCCGGATCGGCGCGGCTGATGAAGTAATCATCCGTGCCGAGCAGATAACCGGCGTAGGTCGCGCCGTTAAAGTTGATGCGCTCGACGCCGGTTTGGGCGTTGCTCCCATCGAAGTGGTTTGCGACCGTGATCTGCTGGCTGCCATAGGTGATGATGAGATCGCCGTTCTGCGTGCCGCTGTTATCGTCGGCCGCGTTGAGCGCCGACAGCACCGGCAGTTGCGTCACCGGATCGAGCGGTGTCGTCCACAGGATCGAGATGCGATCCGACGACCCTTCGTTGGCCAGTTCGTTGATGACATCGTTGCCGTCGCCATTGGTGACGGAATAAGTGTCATTGCCGGCGCCGCCGTTCAGGGTTTCGACCGACGAGAACGTGACGGTGAAGTTGTCGACATAGAATTCTTCACCGGTCTCCCAGTCGCCCTCAGCGCGGAAGCGGAAGCCGCTGTGTGCGCCTATGAATTGGGCAGCGAGACTGGTCGAGAAATCGTCGATAGCCGTCGGAGTTGTGCTGCCGAAGGTCGCCAGCACCACCCATTGCGTGCCATTGAAGGCCTCGAACACGACGTTCTCATCGTTGGCCGTGCCGGCGCTATCGTCGAGCCCATTATCGAAATAGTCGAAGCTCACCGTGACTGCGGCGGCGCCGCTGAGATTGGCCATGCGATGGATCATCTCGCCGCCGGTGATGTTGCCGTCGAAGTGCAGGGCGTTATCGGTCCCGCCTACACTCACGAGCTCGATGTCGCCGCCGCCAGCGCCGCCGGCGCTGCCAGTGTCATTGGTCTCGATCCACGGGCCGGCAAAGTTCGCCGTACCGTTGTTGTCACTGTAGCTGTCCGCGCCGTTGAAGTTGTCGATCATCGTGCCGTTGGAGCCCGTGCCTGGGCCACCGACTAGGATGTCGTCGCCGGCGCCGCCGTTTAGCGTATCGGCGCCGTCGAGACCCAGCATCAGGTCGTCTTCCGCCGTGCCGTTCAGCGTCTCGGCCGCATTAGTGCCGACGATGATGTTGAGCGCATTGCCGTTGGCGAACTGGATCTTCTCCATGTTGCGCAGACGGTCCGTGCCGTCGAGCGAGTCTTCGACCGCGTGCGAAACGATCACCTGGCCGTCGCTCGTCGCTGCGAAGGCGTACTCGGAGCGATTGCCTTGATAGACGGCCGTATCGATGTCCGGCACCGCATCCGCGGTCGAGACGATCTCGCGCACGATCGTCAGTTGGCCGGGATTGATCGCGCCTTCCAGCATCCAGGACGTAAGCGGCTTGGTGGTCGGCACGCCATTGACCGTGAGCGTGATCGGGCCCGTCATGCTGCTTGCGCGCGCGATCTCGGCGCCTTCCCCGCCATTCGGACCAACACTGGTGCGGATGCTGATCTGCACGTTGAGCCACTTGTCGCCGTCGATGATGTCATCGCCGGCATTGCCTTGGATGCTATCGCTGCCGTCGCCGCCGAGAATGATATCGCCGGCGTTGTAGAACGTGACGCCAGCACCCAGCACAGCTTGCAGCCCAGCGATGCGGGCTATGCCGTCCGCATCGAGATAGCTGCCGAGGTAGCCCTCCGCGCCATCGCCGCCTTGGCTGACGGGCAAGCGCTCTTCAGCAATGATGTTCGAGCCCTTGAGCACGTCATTGTGCTTGGAGCCGGACAGGCCTTCCATCGACTGGTATTCATCGAGCGATGCGTTCGCCGGCAAGGTCGGCGCTTCGTCGAAGATGATCGGGATCGAGAGATCCGCATTCACCGCGAGCGCGGAGTCCTTGTACGTCGCCCAGTCGAAGCCGGACATGCCGGCCATTTTTCCGCGGCCGGGGCTGCCGACCATGATGTCGTCGCCGCCTTCGCCGATGAACTCGTCGAAGCCGCCGTCCCCTAAGAAGACGTCGTGGCCGTCGATGCCGTCATGGGCGAAGATTTCATCGAAATTGTCGCCCGGCGCGCCGTCGAAGGTGCCGGTTTCGAGCCAGTCGTCGCCCTCGTTGCCCAGGATACGCTCGGCGTTCTTGTTGCCGTAGATGAAGTCGTTGCCTTCACCGCCGAACACTTCCGAGCCCATGTCGGTGCCGAGCACGACGAAGTCCTGGCCCCTGCCGGCCAGCACGAGATCGAGACCAGGGCCGGCATGGATCACATCGTTGCCATCGCCGCCCTTGATGTTGTCGTCCCCGCCCAGGTCGCGGATGATGTCATCGCCGGCGCCGCCATTGATGATGTCGTTGCCGTGGCCGCCGTCGAGATAGTCGTGCCCGCCATCGCCGTAGAGCGTGTCGTCGCCGATACCGGCAATGAGGATGTCGTCATTGTCGGTGCCGCCGAGCAGGACGTGGTCGCCGCCTTGGTACTTGAGGTAATTGCTGTCCTCGCCGACGGTCGCCGGATTGTTGCGGATGACGACCTTGGTCAGGAGGCCCCCGCCCGTCGGATCGAGCCCGCGATTGTCCGCGCTTTCATCGACGGCGGTGTTTGGATCGTCTTCAAGGATGCCGTCCAAGCCGGCGTCTTCACCGAGCTCCGGATTGTATTGCTTGGTGCGGTCGATCTCGAGGATCAGATTGGGCGTTGAGAACACGTCCGACGGCAAGTGCGTCGCATCCGTATTGCGCATGATCATGGCGGCGAACGAATTCGCTTCCATTTCGCCAAACAGATGCAGGCCGTCGAGCCGCTGCAGGTAGTAGAAGCGGTCGCCGTTCTGCAGCTTCTCCATCTGGGTTTCGAAGACGAAGTTGAAGGTCGAGCCGAGCATGCCGCCGAACGGCATGATCTGCTCGGCCAAACCGCCGATCCAGAGATCGACGTTCTCCAACCCGCCATAAGCGCCGGCGAAGTCATAGGCGCCCGTCCCGTTGAGGAAGGCCTCGGCGTCCGCGGGCATGACGAAGCCTGGGTCATCCGCGAACTTGCCGACCGCGACGCCGGTGATCAGCGTCAGCGCCGCGTCGCGCTTGCCGTCGATCGTGGTTTCGTTGGTGATGAGGCTGTGCGTGCCGTAAGCGGCGATGAAGTTGATGATCGACGCTTCGTTCTTGATCGCGCCGGCGAACTCCACCCAGCTTTCATAGGGTTTCAGCTGCGCATCGCCGTTTGTCTTCTGGAAGAAGTCGCGCCGCGCGGCGTTGAGCGAAGGTACGCCCGTATCGCGCCCGCGCGCCAGGTTGATGGTGGCGAGGTCCAGCGGCAGACCCAAGAGGTTGTTGCGCAGCGCGCTGGTGACGAACTCGTCGATGTGATTTCCGACTTGGCGCGTCATGCCGCGGATAATCGAGCCGGCCATCTCATCGGCCGACAGTGCGTCGAACTCGACCGGATTGAGGAAGCCTTCAATCAGGCCGATGTGCTCGGCGTTGAAGCTCGGATCGAAGCGGTCGATGCTTTCGGTCAGCATCGAGTGGCCGAACCGGTACACGACGTGCGCGAACTCGGCGACGATGGTGGGATCGATGGTGACATCGAAGCCGTCCGGCACCAGAAAGACGTTGATGTTCGGCTGGATCTTGCGCGCGAACTCTTCGAACACGAGGTGCTGGTATTGCATCTCGGTGCCGAACTTGGCGGCCTGGAAGACGCGTTCGCCGTTCCAGTCGAGCGCCGCGATCTGCGCTGGCGTGGTCGGCACAGCGCCGACGGGCACGTCCAGCCATTCGTTGAGGAACGCGACGGCTTCGGCCTGCGTCGCGCCCTGCGCCAGCATCGCCGCGGCATCCGCCAGCGCGACTTCCTTGGTATGCTCCACCAGGCGGTTGTGCTCGGAGTGGAAGACGTGGTGCACGGCGGTTAGGCCAATATTCTCGTTGCCGCGACCGTCGCCGGTGACGAAGTGCGCGTCGAGCAGTTCGCTGTCGTAGAAAAGATCGGGATCGAAATTGCCGAGGCCGATTTCGATGTCGCCGTCGGCCAGCTTGCCGACTGGCACCGCGTTGTGAGCGATGTCGTCGAGGAACGCGTGGCCAGTACGCGCAGCGAGGTGCGTTTCCACCTGTCCCTCGGCAACGCTGACGAGCTGCAATGGATTATCCGGCGTGCCCGACGCCAGCGTGCCTGGCAGCGGCAGCATCACGACTTGCGGAAAGCCGGTGACCGGATCGGGAATGAAATTGCCATAAGGATCGGTCGCAAGCAGCGGGAGGTTGCCGACGTGATAGTCGGTGAGATCAATGCCCAGGATAGTGCGCGCCTGCTCCTTGACCTCGCCCCACGTCGGCAAGCCGCCATTGGCGCCGTCGAGCAATTTGCCCGTCGCGTACGGCCGGCCGTCTGTACCGAGCGCATACTCGCGCAGGAACACCTGGTGCGATGGGTGCGAGGTGTAGGTTTGGTTTTGATCGACGAACGGCGTCGTGACGTTGATCGGCTTCACATCGTCCGCCGTGCCCCAAAGGCCGTCTTGGCCGGGGCTCGTCGACGCGCGCGTCAACACCATGAAGTTGGTGTTGCTGTTGGGATCGTAGAGCGGATCGTCCGGTGAGAGCGGGACGAACACGGTGCCGCTGTTGCCCTTGGCGACGAGGTCGAGGCCGTGATCGAAGAACTGGCCGAACAGCGTGAACCATGAATTGAACGGCGCAGAGAGGCCCTCGTCAGGCGCCGTGTTTGGAAGATCGATATTGTTGTTCTCGCCGACGACGAGGCCGTATTGCACGACAGCCGCATCGTACGCCGCTTGCGCGCCAATCGCAGGCACGGCGTCGTTCGGATCTGGATCGTAATTGGCCGCATTAGCGTCCGCGGTATTGGCGGCGGACTGGGCGGTCGCCTCACGCGCTTGCGCGTCCAGGAGCGCGGCCTGCAGATCCGGATTTCCTGGATCGGCGTCCAGGGCGGCTTGAGCGGCGGCCGTGCGAGCGATGGCGGCGTCCAACACGGCGTGCGCCACTTCGGCTTTCTGCAGCAGGCGGTAGGGTGTCGAGATCGCGACGGCCGCTTCCAGATGCTGTTCGGGCGGCACATCGCCGCCGGCGAGCGCGGCCATGATCGCCGCGGGATTCGCCGGCGTCTGATCAACGATCAGATTCGAAATGGTGCGCAGGCTCGCATCGACAACGACGTTGTTCGGATCGTTGGACGGCGCGTAGCTGGACGCGGTTTCACCGCCGGGCGCGGGGCCGTTCATGTCGAGCACGGTCGCAGGTCGATACCCGGGCGGCATCAGCGATGGGAACGGCTGGTCGGCCGCGCCCCAGGTCGGGTGCAGCAGATTGTTGTTGCTGCCGTCTACGGTGCGCAGACCCCAGGCGATGTTGTATGTCGGAATCGATCCGCCTTCGCCGTAGAGCGGCTTTCCGAGAGGATCATTTGGATCGGCAAGCCAACGCGCGTGCGCTTCAGCGATTTTGATCTGTTGCAGAATGAAAGCGAGATCGCTGCGGATATACGTGACCATGGTCTTCCCCCTCGCGCGCGATGTGCACGTGAATGTAGAGACGCAAGACAGCTGCTCATAAACGCATCGCTGCAATGCAATTCGCTCAGTTTGCGTGCGGACGTCTTGTCAGCGTGCGACGCGCGTAATGGCAAATAAAGCGCGGTTTATCGCTGCGTATTCGCCGTCACGAACACGCGCGATTTGCGCAGTTTCAGAGCATTGCTGCGGCGGCGATCATGATCATCCGCCACACGCATGCGCTGACGATCGTTGCAGCAACGACGGCTGCAACACGCCGGTGCGCATTGCTGCTCACAAGCTGAGGCGTTGACTGATGCGGTGTCCGCAGCACGGCCGAACGTCCCCCGCACCACGCACAACACGTGGCGCTTAGTGGGGCATGATGCGCGTCGCACCATTACGGCGTCGTGACGCGAAAATGACGGAGCCTGTCAGAATCGCGGACGGCATTTAGGCCGGGAAATCGAGCCGCACGCACGTACCGGCCCCTAGCGCACTCTCCAGGCGCACCGCACCGCCGTGCAGCTCGACGATGCTCTTGGTGATGGAGAGGCCAAGGCCTATGCGGCCGCTGGCGGCGCTGCGCGCTTGGTCAACGCGGTAGAACCGCTCGAACACGCGCGCCTTTACATCGGCGGCCATACCTTCACCAGTGTCCCGCACGGCGACACGGATAATGGCCCCATCGCGCGCTGCCGATACCTCGATGCGGCCGCCATCCGGCGTATGCGCAATGGCGTTTGCAATGAGATTACCGACGGCGCGCTGGAAGAGCGTACGATCCACATTGAGGCCAAGGCCCTCACCGGCGCTGCAAGCGAGATTTATCCCCGCCTCCGCCGCAGGCGCCTCGAAATAGGTGCAGATGATGCCGAGTTCAGCTGCGACGTCGATGGTTTGCCGGTCGAGTTGCACCTTCGTCTGCCGCGCGCGGGCGAGAAAGAGCAGGCTGCCCACCGTGGCGGCAAGGCGGCGGCATTCCTCGATTATGCCGACCAGTGCGTCCTGATACTCTGCTGGCGAGCTGTTACGCGTCAGCGCAAGTTCGCTGGCGAGCAGCATCTTGTTGACCGGGCTGCGCAGCTCATGGGCGACGTTGTCGGCGTATTGCTGCAGACTTTCGTTCGCGACCCCGAGTTCCTGCAACATGGCGTTGTGCGCATCTTCTGTGGCGCGCATCACTTGGCCGATACGGCGGCCGTAAAGCACCACGCCGACAATGATGATGATGATCGCGGCCATGATCACGTACTCGAGCCGGCGCAATTGTTCGGCGAGCGCCGCTTGGCGTTCGAGGTGGCGATCCTCGACCGCCTGCACCTCGATCATAGCGTCGAGCAAAGCCCGCGAGAGGTGTGCGTAGGTGCGGTCCATGGTGGCCATGCGCCGCCCGGCATCGTCCTGGCGGCCAGCCTCGATCTCGTTGAAGATAAGGTCGCCCTCGCGCACCATCTCGGCCATATGCAGATCGGCCGCGCGGATGCGCTCTCCAACGCGCTCTTCGCCCGGGCTGACACGGCCGTCGGCGATATCCGTCATGATGGCGTCGCGCTGTCGCCGGTAGGCTGTGAACGCCAAATTGCGCTGCGCACGCTCGGCCTCGGCGTTTTGGCTGTCGAAGACGTCATTGCCGGGCGCGTTTGTCGCTTGCGCCAGTTGTGCGAGCTCCGCCAGTTCGCCCACGCGTGCGGACCACACCGCGCTCCGCCCCACCGACATCTGGTAGAGCGACATGATGTGATTGCTAAGAAAAAGCGTGACCAGGATGGTGACGAGGTCGATCGCCGCCAGCACGAAGTAGATGAGGTCGAGGCGCCGCCGTGGCAGCGGCTGACGTTCGCGCACAGATGCGCCGGCCTCAGCGGCATGAGACGCGATCGCGGCGCCGGGCGCTTCAGCGTAGGACATAGCCGCGCCCGCGCACGGTATGGATCAGCTTGCGCTCGAACGGATCATCCACCTTGGCGCGCAGGCGCTTGATGTTGACGTCGATGACATTGCTGTCACCGTCGAAGCTCATTTCCCAGACGCACTCGGCGATGAAGGTCCGCGACAGCACCTTGCCCTGATGCTGCAACAAGAGCTCCAGCAGCTGGAACTCCTTGGCGGTGAGCCGCAGCGGCGTTCCGGCGCGCTCGACATGATTACGCTTGGCGTCGAGCGTCAGGTCGTCGAACGAGAGCTGCTCGCCGCTGAGTGCGGCGGCGTTGCGCCGGAGCACAGCACGTACGCGGGCGGCGAGCTCGCCGAAAGCAAAGGGCTTCACCAGATAATCGTCGGCGCCCTCGGAAAGGCCTTGGATGCGATGATTTACGGCGTCGAGCGCGGTCAGCATCAGCACCGGCATGGGGCATTTGCGCGCGCGAATCTCGTGCAAGACGTCCCAACCGTTCATCACCGGCAGCATGACGTCGAGCACCATGAGGCTGTACTGGCCCGTCAGCGCCGCGTGCAGGCCTTCCTCGCCGTCGCCGCAAACGTCAACGACGAAGCCCTCCTCGCCCAGCCCCCTACGCAGGAAACTGGCCGCGGCCTGATCGTCCTCAACCACCAGCAGCTTCATTGCTGCGCGCCCCACTTCACGCGACGTGAATGTGCCTCAGAGCGTGCGCAGTCGCCGCGTGTTTCGCCTCGCATGCGACTTACGCCGCGCAACAGGCGCAGATGGAGAGGTAAATTCGCCGCCGGCGCGTGTACGCCCGACTACGCTCGCGCTGGGCGCGGAGCGAAGTTCCAGTCTGCTAGATCAGCGCGTCGAGCGCGGTTAGCAAATGATCGAGTTCGGTTTCCGTGCCGATGCTGATGCGCAGCCAATCGGGCATGGCGTAGTTGGCGAGACTACGCACCAGGATGCCGCGTTGTGCGAGCCCGTTGCGGATGTCGTCAGCGCGAGCGCCGAGGTCGGCCGTCACGAAGTTTGCGGCGGACGGCAAGGTGCGGATACCGCGCGCATCGAACGCGGCGCTGAGGCGCGCGCGCCCGGCTTTGACTAGCGCGGCGGAGCGGGCAAGGAAATCTTCATCGCCAAGCGCGGCGACGGCGGCGGCTTCGCCCGCGCGCGGCACGGAGAATGGAAGGCGGATGCGGTCGAGTGCGGCGATCATCTCCGTGGGCCCATAGGCCCAGCCGATGCGCAGCGAGGCGAGACCGTAGAGTTTGGAGAAGGTGCGTGTAACCAGCACATTCGCCTTA
This sequence comes from Pseudomonadota bacterium, assembly GCA_023410295.1. Lineage (GTDB taxonomy): Bacteria > Pseudomonadota > Alphaproteobacteria > Caulobacterales > Aquidulcibacteraceae > Vitreimonas. Next base: position 10,179 of record JAEYPY010000268.1, read on the forward strand.
TCGCGCGACCAGTCGAGGCCATCGGCGTAGCCGGCGCAACCGCGCGCGCATTCGGCGTAGGCGCCATCGAGCACAAGCAGGATACTCTGCGGCAGCTCCGCGTGTAGACGCTCAATCTCGCTGAAGGGCAGCCATGTCCCGGTGGGGTTGGCGGGGTTGGCGACAAAGACGATGCGGGTGCGCGCATCGACGGCATCGAGCAGCGCGTCGACATCGACGGTGTATTCTTTCTCCGGCGCAGACTTCACCACGCCCCCGGCGGCGCGTGCGGCGATGGCCCAGGCCGCGAAGCCGTGCGCGGGCTGCACCATCGTGTCGCCGGCGCTGAGATAGGCTTGGCAGGCGATGGCGAAAATCTCGTCAGAGCCCGCGCCGAAGATGAGACGATCTTCTTCCACGCCGAATTTCTCGGCGATGGCGGCGCGGAGGCGCGAGGTGCGCGAGTCGGGGTAGAGATGAAGCTCATCGGCGGCTTCAAGATAGGCCGCACGCGCCTGCGGGCTGCAGCCGAGGGGATTCTCGTTGGCTGAGAGCTTGATTGGGCGCGCGACGCCGTCAGCTTTCGAGGCGCCGGGGATGTAAGGTGCGATGTCGAGGATGCCGGGCTTGGGTGTGGGCCTCATCGCGCCGCCTCCGCACGCGCGGCAAGCACAGTCATCACGTCATCAAGCGCAAGCCCGCGCGCGCGCAGCAGCACGATCAGGTGATAAAGCAAGTCCGCGCTTTCGGCGCAAAGCTCGTCATTCGTGCCAGTGACGGCGGCGAGCGCCGTTTCGACACCTTCTTCGCCCACCTTCTGCGCCACGCGCGGCAGCCCCCGCGCGATGAGCGCGGCGGTGTAGCTTTGCTTCGGATCGACGGACGCCCGCGTGGCGATTGTGCGCTCCAGCGCGCCAAGCCGGCCGACACCCGGCGCTTCGGCGGCGCCAAAGCAGCTTGTTGTGCCGAGGTGGCAGGCAGGACCAGAAGGTTCGACGGAGAGCAACAGCGTGTCACCGTCGCAATCGGCTTCGATACGAGTGACGTGGAGACGATTGCCGGAGGTTTCGCCTTTGCGCCAGCGTGTCTGGCGGGAGCGCGAGTAGAACGTCGCCTCGCCCGATTGCAGCGTCTCTTCGAGCGCCGCGCGATCCATCCACGCCACCATCAGCACTTGCAGCGTGCGTACGTCCTGCACAACGGCGCAGACGAGCCCATCGCCCTTGGCAAAGTCGACGCGGCTGATATCGAACGCAATCATAGGCGCACCTCCAATCCGGCGGCGCGCACGGCTTCCTTCACGTCGCGCACGCTATAGGCGCCCGTGTGGAAGATGCCGGCGGCCAAGGCGGCTGAAACATCCGCTTCGCGGAACACCGCAGCGAAGTGCTCGGGCGCGCCGGCGCCGCCGGACGCCACCAGCGGGATCGAGAGCAGCTCGCGCGCGGCTTTAAGCTGCAGAATGTCGTAGCCCTCGCGCACGCCGTCTTGATCCATGCAATTCAAAACGATCTCGCCTGCGCCGCGCTCCTGCGCTTCAACGAGCCAGTCGAGCGTACGCCGCGGTGTGCGGCGGATAGTGTCGGAGGAGCCGGTGTATTGGTACGTCATCCAGTCGCCATCGTTGCTGCGGCTGTCGACGCCGACGACGACGCATTGCGAGCCGGCGACCTCCGCGATCTCGGTAATGAGTTCGGGTCGTTCCAGGGCGGGCGAATTGATTGAGACCTTGTCGGCGCCGTGTTCGAGGCAGGCGATGGCTTGCTCAAGGGTGCGGATGCCGCCGGCGACGGCAAGCGGAATATCGAGCACCCTGGCGATGCTGGCGAGCCAAGCATAGTCGATGGTGCGCCGCTCGGCGGAGGCGGTGATGTCGTAGATGACAATCTCGTCGGCGCCTTCGTCACGGTAACGCGCAGCGCATTCGGCGGGGTCGCCCGCGTCAGCGTGACCTTCGAAGCGCACGCCCTTGACGACGCGGCCGCCTTTCACATCGAGGCAAGCGATGATGCGTTTAGACGGCAAGGGCGTCCTCCAGCGTGAAACGGTTTTCGTAAAGCGCGCGGCCGATGATCACGGCGTCGGCGCCAACGGTGCGCAGTGCCTTGAGGTCGGCCAGATCGGCGACGCCGCCCGAGGCCTGGAAAGCAATGTCGGGGCGCAACTCGCGCAGCGCCGACATCAACGTCACGTTTGCGCCGCTGAGCGCGCCATCGCGGGAGATATCGGTGACGAGCGCGTGGCGCAAACCGCCGGGAGGGAATGCGTCCAGCGCCTGGCTGAGCGTGCGGCCCGAACCCGCGGCCCAGCCATCGGCGGCGACTTCCCAGCCCTGCGCGCCGATGCGTACATCGAGGGCGACGCAGATGCGCTCGGGTCCAAAGTCGGCGATCCAGGCGCTCACCTCTTCGGGCTGCCGCGCCGCGACCGAGCCTACGACGACCCGTGCAACGCCGGCGTCGAGCAAAGCTTCGACATGCGCGCGCGCACGCACGCCGCCGCCGCACTGAATGCTGACATTGGTTTCCGCCGCTAGCCGCGCGATCAGCTCGTGCTGGACCGGACGCCCGGTCTTGGCGCCGTCGAGATCGACGATGTGCACCCAGCGCGCGCCGCTGGCGGCGAAGCCGCGCAGAGCGTCGAGCGGATCGGCGTAGCGCGTTGCGCTGTCGAAGGCGCCGCGCAACAGCCGCACGGCGACACCGTCCTGCAGGTCGATAGCGGGAATGATCAGCATGGCAGCGCCAGGAAGTTTTTGAGCACGCGCGCGCCAATGGCGCCTGAGCGTTCGGGGTGAAACTGGCAGCCGAACACGTTGTCCTTCGCGGTGACGGCGGCGAAGGCGCGGCCGTATTCGGCGGTGGCCGCGGTTTCCGGTCCGATGGGACACGCGAACGAGTGGACGAAATAGGCGTATGCGCCGCTCGTTACGCCTTCGAGCAAAGGATGCGCGCGCGTGATCTCGAGCCTGCTCCAGCCCATATGCGGCGAGGGCAGCTCGCGGCTGTTCGGCAGCGCGGTGACGACGCCGGGCAGAAGGCCAAGCCCCTCAGCGTCGCCCTCTTCGCTTCTTTCGTAGAGCAATTGCTGGCCGAGGCAGATGCCGAGCAGCGGGCGCGTGAAGCGGCGCAGCGCCTCATCGAGGCGGCGCGCGCGGAGAGCGGCGATAGCGTAGCCGGCGGCGCCGACGCCGGGGAGGATCACGCGCTCAGCCTCTGCGATGCGCGCGGGGTCGTCAGTGAGCACGCCGCGTGCGCCGAGGCGTTCGAGCGCGAACAGCACCGACGCGGTGTTGCCCACGCCAAGCTTGATGACTGCGACCTCCATCAGATCACCCCCTTAGTAGAGGGCGTGTCGCCGCCTTCGATGCGGATGGCTTGGCGCAGCGCGCGGCCGAGCGCTTTGAAGCAAACCTCGGTCTTGTGGTGATCGTTTTCGCCTTTGACAGCGAGGTGCACGGTCGCGCCGAGGGTTTGCGAGAGCGAACGGAAAACGTGCTCGGTCATTTCCGTTGGATAGGCGCCGAGCAGCGGCGCAGCGAAGGCGCCGTCGAACGCGAGATAGGGCCGCCCGCCGAGATCGATCGAGAGCTGCGCTTCCGCTTCGTCCATCGGCAGAACGAAACCGAAGCGACCGATGCCGCGCCGATCGCCCAGCGCTTCGCGCAGCGTCTGGCCAAATGCGAGCGCACAATCCTCGATACTGTGGTGCGGGTCGATATGGAGATCGCCCGCGCAGGAGAGCTCGAGCGCAAAGCCGCCATGGTGCGCCACTTGTTCCAGCATGTGATCGAAGAAACCGACGCCGCTTTGGATGCGAACGGGCGTGCTGCGGTCAAGATCGATAGCGACGCTGATCTGAGTTTCGCGCGTGTTGCGGGTGACCTTCGCGCGACGGCGGCGGATGACGGGAGCTTGCGGGGCCTTCTTCGCGTTCGAGATCGTTCCGGCGCGGATGTCGGCGGCGCGCGCGTGCGCCTCGAGACCTTCGAGCCGCGCCAGACGTGCGGCGGGGCCGGCCAGCGCGGGCAAAGCGTCGGCGCTGACTTCCTGGATGGTGAAGCTCTTCATGAAAGCGGCGACGGTGACGCCGGCATACGCTGCGGCTGCGCCGTCGGTGGGCAAGACGTGGCTCGGGCCGGCGACATAATCGCCGAAGGTTTCCGCGCTCATGCCGCCGACGAACACGGCGCCGGCGTTGCTAACCTCGCTAAGCACGTCCGCCGGCCGCGCGAGTTGCACCGACAAGTGCTCGGGCGCATACGCGTTGGCGATGGCGACCGCCTCGCCAACGTCACGCACGCGGATGGCGCGCGCCGATGTGAGCGCGCGGCGAGCGATTTCGGCACGCGGCAGATCGGCGACTTGCCGCTCCACTTCCGTCTGCACGCCCTCGATCAACTCGTTTGACGTGGAGACGAGCAGCACCTGTGCATCCGCATCGTGCTCGGCTTGGCTCAAGAGATCGGCGGCGACGAACGCGGCATCGGCGCTCGCGTCGGCGATGACCATGAGCTCGCTGGGGCCCGCCGGGAGATCGATCGCGGGCCCATTCGGCAGCGCGGCGGCGTAGCGCTTGGCTTCGGCGACATAGGAATTGCCGGGGCCGAAGATCTTTTGCGCTTTCGGCGTCAGCACGCCGAACGTGAGCGCAGCTACGGCTTGCGCGCCGCCGACGATCCAGAGCGCATCGAGTTCGCACGCTGCGGCGGCGGCGATCACGGCCGGATGCGGCGACCCGTTCGGGCCAGGCGGTGTGACCACGACCCGGTTCGGCACGCCCGCGGCGCGCGCGGGTTCGGCCAGCATGATCAGCGTGGAAACAAGCGGCGCCGAGCCGCCCGGCACGTAGAGACCACAGGTCTGGATCGGCCGCCATTCACGCCGGCACACCACGCCGGGTGCGGTTTCAACGGTCTGCGGCTTCGGTTTGGTCGCTTCGTGGTAGAACCGCACTTGATCGACTGCGAAAGCGATCGCATCGAGGTCCTCGCGCGTCAGCTGCGAATGGGCGCTTTGGATCACGTCGCGCGTCAGCTTCAGCGCACGCGGCGCGGCGCCGTCGAGCTTCTGCGCCCAGCGCCGCAACCCAGCTTCGCCGTCGCGCTCGATCTCGTCAAAGATGGCGCGCACGGTGGCGGTGACTTCGGGTGCAGTGCGCTGTGCCGGCCGGCGCAGCACGTCGCGTCGTTGCACTGCAGAAAGCGTGCTCCAATCGTAGCTTTGCATCACGCCCCTCACATCATCTTTTCGATCGGGAGAACGAGGATGGCTGACGCGCCGGCGGCTTTGAGCTCTTCGAGCGTCTCCCAGAACACGGATTCCTGACACACCGCGTGCACCGCGACGGCGTCGTCGCGCCCGGCCAGCGGCGTCACCGTCGGCGCGCCCGCCCCTGGCAGAATGCGCGCGATGTCGGCCAGCGCTGCGCGCGGCGCGTTCATCATCACGTACTTGGCGCCCTGCGAGGCGATCACGCCGCGAAAACGCGTAAGCAGGCTGTCGGCGACGCGCTGTAAGTCGCCATCGAACGCGCGTGGGCCCCGCACCAGCACCGCTTCGCTTTCGAGGATGGTCTGCACGGGCTTGAGGCCATTGGCTTCAAGCGTTGCCCCGGTGGAAACCAAGTCGCAGATCACTTCGGCGAGCTTCAGCCGCGGCGCGACTTCGACAGCGCCGCGCATGGTGACGATGTCAGCCGTCACCCCCTCCGCATCGAGAAAGCGCTTCAGCAAGTTGGGGTACGTCGTCGCGATGCGCAGGCCCGCGAGCGCGCCGGGGCCGGCATAGTCGAACGCATCGGGCGCGGCGATGGAGAGCCGGCAGCGGCCAAAGCCGAGCGGCATCACTTCGGTCAGGCGGCCCGCGTTCGGGCCCGCCGCGCGCTCGGCCAAGACATTGCGGCCGACAATGCCGAAATCGGCAACGCCATCGGCGACGAAGGTCGGGATGTCGTCATCGCGGACGCACCAGAGATCGATCGGCGCATTCTCGACGCTGTAGGCGAGATCGCTGGCGCTCTTGACCAGGCGATAGCCGGCGTCGCGAATGAGATCGAGGCTCTTTTCGGCCAGGCGGCCGCTCTTCTGGATGGCGATGTGCAGACGTTGGGTGTTCATGGGGCAACTCACGCGAGATGGCTCGGGCGATGGGATCGGCCCGGGCGCTTTGACATTGGGGGTGAGGGCGCGCCCGGCGGGCGCTCCGGCTCTTCAGCTCAAACGGCGGTGAAGAGCTTCAATGTCGCGGCGCGTGATGATGCGCCGCGTGGCCGTGATGATGGTGGTGCGAATGCCCATGCGCATGCGCGCGCGCGGTGGCGCGGGCGGCAGCTAGGGTGATCGCAACGAGACGCATCTAAGGGACGGCCTTTCTGGCAAGAGACATACCGCGCCTGCGAAGGGCGCGTCAACGCATTCGTCTGTGACGTGTGCGTCGCCTATTCCAGGTAGAGCCAGTCGCTGCTGGGCGTGGTCAGCGCATCGAGGCCGGCCAGGAAGTCGAACGCCGGCTCCGGCATCAGCACAGGTGGCGCGGTCGCGAACTCCTCCAAGAACGGCGCCGCAGAGGGCGCGCTGTCGAGGCTCGCATAGTCGGGCCCGGATGAGCCGGTGAAGAGGAAGCCGTCGGCGTCGAGATCGTTGATGATGAAGTGGTGCGCCGAGGCATCGGCGCCGACCGTGCGCTCAACCGCGGCGGCCGCAGCCGTGGCGGTCACCACCGCGGCGGTCTGAAACGCCAGCTGGAGCCAGAACGCCCCCGCCATCCTGCCTGACTGACGGCGCATCCCCGCACCTCCTTCAAGCTCACCTCACATCACGATGGACCCGCCAGCGCCCGCGCGCAACCGCGTTGGCGGGCGCGCACGATGAGCATTTCGTAGGGTGCGCTTCGGGAACCTGGAGCGGGCAGCGGGAATCGAACCCGCGACATTCAGCTTGGGAAGCTGACGTTCTACCTCTGAACTATGCCCGCGAAGCGGTTGAGCGATAACGGTTTTCCCACGCACTGCAAGAGAACAAAAGGGCTCGGTTTGCTATTTGGCTTGCAGAATAGTGCGTGCAATGTCTCGGGCGACCACCTTGAGGCGTCACCTCTCATAAGCGAGAGCGGAAGCGTTTCACTGATAGCCGACACACTGTCCCGTGCAACGCGGCCGTTCTCGGGCTAGCGCCTCCCCGCGCCGTGCCTCTATCAAGCCATTGGTGCGAACTTGGCGGTGAAGTGACGCAGGCGCCGCGGTTCTTCGACGATGCGCATGCCGTGAAGCGCCGCACGGCGCGCATGCACGGCGACAATAGTCTCGATCAGATAATCGGCGTGACTTTGGGTATAGACGCGGCGCGGCATGGCCAGGCGCACTAGCTCCTTGGCCGCTGGCGCTTCGCTGCCGTCCGGCCGGCGCCCGAACATGACGCTCCCTATCTCGCAGCCGCGCACACCGCCTTCTTCGTATAGCGCCACCGTCAGCGCCTGCCCTGGGTAATGGAGCGGCGCGATGTGGGGCAGCATGCGTTTGGCGTCGAGAAAGACCGCATGGCCGCCGGCTGGGCGAAGCACTGGCACACCCTCCCGCGCCAGTTGTTCGACTACATACTCGTTCACACGCACGCGATAACGCAGATAATCCTCATCGACGATCTCTCTGAGACCCTGTGCGATCGCATCGAGATCGCGTCCGGCGAGACCGCCATATGTGGGAAAACCCTCGGTCAGGATCAGCCGGCCGCGCGCTTCGGCCGCGAGCGCATCGTCGTTGAGCGCGAGCCAGCCGCCAATGTTGGCGAACGCATCCTTCTTCGCCGACATGGTCATCCCGTCAGCGCAGGCGAAGATGTCGTGCACGATATCAGTGACGGCGCGGTGGCGCTGACTCTCGTCGCGCACCTTGATGAACCAGGCGTTCTCGGCAAAGCGGCAGCCGTCGATGAAGAAGGGTTTGCCAAACCGGCGCGCCGTCGTAGCCGCCGCCTTGATGTTGGCAAGACTGGCGGGCTGGCCGCCGCCAGCATTGTTGGTGATAGTCATCATCACGCACGGCACGCGCGCGCCCTCGCTCTCCAGGAGGTCCGCCAGCCGATCGATATCCATGTCGCCTTTGAATGGGGCCATTGAGTCTGGGTCGGCGTTTGCGGCGCATGGCAAGTCGATGGCGTCCGCGCCTGTGGCTTCGATATTGCCGCGCGTGGTGTCGAAATGCGTGTTCGAAGGAATAATGCGGCCAGGACCTGCTATCAAATTGAACAGGATCGCTTCAGCGGCGCGACCCTGGTGTGTCGGAATGACATGCTTGAACGGCATCAGAGCCTGAACCGCGGATTCGAAGCGATAGAATGAGGCCGAGCCCGCATAGGATTCATCGCCGCGCATCAGAGCGCCCCATTGTTCACCGCTCATCGCGGCGACGCCGGAATCGGTCAGAAGGTCAATGAGCACGTCATCGGCTGAGATGGCGAAGAGATTATAGTGCGCGCGCTCTAGAATGCGCTGCCTCTCTTGCCGCGTCGTCATGCGGATCGGCTCGACGGACTTTATCCTGAAAGGTTCGATGATGGTCTTCATGAAATAGCCGCTAATGGTCGTGCGCCTCGGAAACGACGCGCTCGCGGGCGCGCCGGCCCTTGCGTACAGTTTGCCGCGCTGGCTGGTTTGACCTCCGTCAATTCAGCCACTCATGCTCTGCGATAGGGTTAAACAAAGGAGCGGCCATGAAAGCGGCTCAACGTCTGCTGGAATATGCCGCCGAAACCGGGGTGAGCGCCTGCTTCGCAAATCCGGGAACGTCGGAGATGCACTTGGTGGCGGCGCTTGACGCTGTGCCGGCTATTCGCCCGATCCTTTGCCTGTTTGAAGGCGTGGCCACAGGCGCGGCTGATGGATTCGGACGCGTGGCGGAGAAGCCGGCGCTGACGCTGCTCCATCTTGGACCTGGCCTCTCGAATGGCGCCGCGAACCTGCACAACGCCTTTCGCGCACGCACGCCGATCCTTTCGCTGATCGGCGAACACGCCACCTACCACCGCGCCAACAATCCGCCGCTCGCGTCCGACATCACCTCCCTCGCTGCGCCGGTTTCGGTGTGGCTGGAGACTGCGGATGCTCCGGAAAATCTGGTCGTGCTGGCGGCAGAAGCATTGCACGCCGCGCGTGAACGCGGACCAGCTGCTCTTGTCCTGCCGGCGGACATCGCGTGGTCGGATGTTGAACCCCATCCTGCGCCGCGCGCACGTGCTCAGCGTCGAGACGACGCCTGGATTAAGACGCTCGATGACGCGGCGGCGGCGCTGAGCGCCAACGCGACCTTGTTGCTCGGCGGACGCTTTCTTTCAGCGCGCGCAAGCGCTGCTGCGCAGCGCATCGCGGCTAAGACCGGCGCGCAGGTTCTGGTGGAGACTTTCCCCGCTCGGATGGAACGAACCGAAAGCACGCTGAAGCGTCTGCCCTATCTCAGCGAAATGGCGGCAGGCATGCTGGCCGACGCGGAGACCATCGTACTCGCCGGCGCAGCCGATCCAGTCGCGTTCTTCGCGCTGCCGGAACGGCCTGCCAAACTCGCGCCCACGAGCGCGCGCATCCTTGAGTTCGTGCACGCGACAGGCGACCTGGAACAGGCCCTGGAAGCGCTGGCGGAGGTCGTTGGCGCGAGCGCCGCACTGGAGGCGCCCCTGCCGGCGCCGGTGACGCTGCCCAACACAAACGCGAAGATCGATCCTTACGGCTTCGCTCAGGCCATCGCCGCGACCTTGCCTGAGAACGCCATTGTCTCCGATGAATCCAATACGCTTGGCCTCTATGCTTTCGATACTTGCGCGGGCGCTGCGCGGCACGATTGGTTGACGCTGACGGGCGGGTCGATCGGTCAAGGCCTGCCACTGGCCACAGGCGCTGGCGTGGCCGCTCCCGACCGACGCGTGCTTGCACTCGAAGCCGATGGCAGCGCGCTCTACACGATCCAAGCCTTGTGGACCCAGGCGCGTGAAGGCCTCAACGTCACCAACGTCATCCTCAACAATGGCGCCTACGCCATTCTCAAACTCGAGATGATGCGCGCCGGCGTCGCTGCGCAAACCGACGCCGCGGCCAATCTGTTCGACCTTGGCCGGCCCTCCATTGACTTCACACAGCTGGCGAAAGGCTTCGGCCTCCCTGCCGAGCGCGTCGCCACGGTGCATGACTTAGCCGCGGCGCTGGGGCGAAGCTACGCGACGCCCGGTCCTTCTCTCATCGAGGTCATGTTCACATGAAGCGGCTGGCAGACTCTTTGGTCGCGCGTCTGCAAGAACGGCTGGGCGCGCGGTTCAGCACGAATGCTTCGCTTTGCGATCAGCACGGCGGCGGGGGAATGCATTTACCGGCGCTGCCGCCGCAAGCGGTGGCTTTCGCCAACAGCATCGACGAAATCGCTTATATCGTTCGCAGCTGCGCGGCAGCCAATGTGCCGATCATTCCCTATGGCGCCGGCACCTCGCTCGAATGCCATGTCGGCGCGCCGCACGGCGGCGTCAGCCTTGACCTTTCAGGCATGACGAAGATCACTCGCGTCAACCTCGAAGACCAGGATTGCACCGTCGAGGCCGGCGTGACGCGCGTAGCGCTCAACGAGCAGCTTCGCCACACCGGCCTCTTCTTTCCGGTCGATCCTGGTGCGGACGCAACGCTCGGCGGCATGGCCGCGACGCGCGCCTCCGGCACCACGACGCTGCGTTACGGCGGCATGCGCGAGAATGTGTTAGGTCTCACCGTCGTCACGCCCGCGGGCCAAATCATTCGCACCGCGCGCCGTGCGCGCAAAAGCGCGGCGGGTTACGATCTCACTCGGCTCTTTGTTGGCGCTGAAGGCACGCTTGGCGTCATCGCCGAAGTGACGCTGCGCCTTCACCCGTCCCCGGAAGCGATCGCCGCCGCCATCTGCGCGTTTCCATCCGCCCAGGCCGCAACCGCTTGCGTTATCGACGCGGTACAGCTCGCGCTGCCGCTCGCCCGCGCGGAGTATCTTGACTCTAGCGCCATCAGGGCGGTGAACAGCGCCTTCCACACCAGTTACGAGGAAGCCGATACGCTGTTCTTGGAATTCCACGGCGCGCCCGACGAAGTTGCGCGACAAGCCGAGCGCTTCGGCGCGATCGCCAAGGAACATGGCGCGGGGGCCTTCCAATGGGCAAGCGACCAGGAGGAGCGCGCCAGGCTTTGGCGCGGGCGCCATCATGCGGGCTTCGCAGCTGCGGCGATGCGGCCTGGCGCGCGTCCGTGGTCAACCGATGTTTGCGTGCCGATCAGCCGCTTGGCTGAATGCATCGACCAGACCAAGACTGATTTGATCGGCGCGCCCTTTCCGTCGGTGGTCTTGGGCCATGTCGGCGACGGCAACTTCCACGTCGTCCTCCTTCTTGATCCGGCGGACAAGACCGAATGTGCAGCCGCCGAACGCTTCAATGACGCGCTAGTGGCGCGCGCGCTCGACATGGACGGCACCTGCACGGGCGAACACGGCATAGGCCTCGGCAAGCAGCAGGCGCTCGGCGCCGAACTCGGCGAATCGGTTTCACTGATGCGGGCTATCAAAGGAGCGCTCGATCCCGCCGGCATCATGAACCCTGGCAAGATCTTTCCAATGACCTCGATCGAGCCCGCCGAAGCGCTCTCGGTCTTGGCGCGCTCGAACGTCTGACCCGAGCGGAAAAACAAGGCTCCAGAGCATCGGTGTGTATACGATTTGATCGCGATCTCAGTCAGCGGCCTAAAACGCTCTGCGTAACTCCAGACGAACTGCGCGGCCAACGGGGTCGCGGTACCCGGCCTGATAGGCCAAGGGCGTCTCGCCTTGTTGATCGCGCACCGACTGCACCGTGTCGGCGACATTCTCGATACTTAGGCTGATGCGGGTTCTCTCAAGCAGGTCGAGGTCCGGAAAGAGTGCGCCGATTTCGGCGAACACCGCGACATCAATTCGGGAATAGGAGTCGAAGTGCAGCCGATCCGGCGCCGCGGTCGTTCCGATGTTCAGGTCTGACGCGCCTCTCCAAGTCAGCGAGACACGCGCTCCGCTTCCGCGATCGGTCACGGCCATGCTCGCGGTGGCGTGTTCTGGCGCAACCGCGCCACTCATGCCGAACGGCCCACCGTCCAGGAGATTCACCTCGGCCACGCCCGCACGCGTGCGGAGACGAGCATCCAGCACGCGCGTGTAGGCCATGTTGGCCTGCAGTCTCGGACGGGCGCGCGCGGCTGACGAACCCGCAGCGTCTGACAATGGGGTGGACTCGTAGAGCGGAATGGTGAAGCCGGCACTGGTGCGCAGCTCCTCCATGCGTAGAGCCTCCAGGTTCACCGGCCGATAATCGACGGCGACAAGCCGTCCTTCGCCATCCCTTTCAAATCGATCAGCGAACGCCGTCGCCAATGCCGCGTCCGCATCCCATAGCGAGCCCATCAAGTTGCGCCGTTCACTGCGCGCATAATCGAGATTGAGCTGCAGATTGATCGACGCAAACGGACCCAGCCCCAACGAGAAGAGATTCTGACTCTGTGTTTCAGGCCGGAGCGCCGGATTGCCTCCAGAGATGCTCACGACGTCGACCGTCTCGGCGCGGATGGGATCGAACACGCGCGTGTTATGCTCGGTATGCGCCGGCGCGTAGCGGAGATCCGGGGCCAAAGGCGTCCGGCGCTCACTCACGGACGCAGCCAGCCTCAGCCAATCGCGCCACCGCCAGCTGAGACTAGCCTGGTGGTGCGTCGCCGCTCCGAATTCGCCGAAATCGGTGCTTATCGTAGCCGCGCTCAACTCGGCGGCGCCCAACCCTGATGTCCAATCCTCGCTAACGATGGGAATGGTTACGCCCGCCTCCAGCGTCTCTTCATCACTGACAAAAGCGGCAGGAGGATCGGCGAAGGAGATGTTTGAGCTGAGTGTCGTACGCCTCAAGGCAATGCTTGAACGAACGAGCATCGCACCAGCGGGGAGTTCGAGCACAGTGCCTTCAGCGCCGATCGAGACGCTCTTGCTGGTGGTGCGGCTCTCGATCGTCTCGGATGAAACCGGGATCAGGGCTGACAGCGATCCGTCAAAGGGGTTTGACGCAGGCCCCACCTCGATCGGCCCGGCGACATCGGCATGCTGAAGTTCCAGTGTGCTGCGGTTGTCGCTGTAGGTGATGGAGAACGGAAACGTCCACTCCCCGGCGCTCGCCGTAAACATCGCCGATGCATCGAACAAACTATACTCGGCCTGTCCCCGCAGCGGTCGGTCCGGGTCGCTCAGGGATAGGATCACGTCGGTCGAAAATGGGCTGGCGGCGAGGCTGTTCGGCACGCCAAATAGCGCACTTGGCGCGCCATCGAGCGAGGTGTCGGTTTGCCAATTCCACTGCGCATCGAGACTTGCGGACAGCCATGGCGCGATCTGCTTGTTACTGGCCAGTGTCGCTTCATACCCGCGCGATTCCGAGCGCAGCGTACGATAGCGTCCGGCCGGCGCAATGTGCGGCAGGTTCGCGTTTGCGGCAAAATCGGCGAGTGTTGGCGAGACGAGGCCGCGCGGCGCCCCCGCGACGAATACGCCCTCCCCCGCCAACGCGCTGAGCAGCGGATCAATCTCAGAGGCTGGCGGGTTCGGCAGTATATTGCCCATCGCCGACGCCAGCAGGCTCTCGATCGGCTGTTCGAGATTGAGCTCGGATTCGAGCAGGGGCTCGGCGTAAGACGCGCCGAGCGAGAAGTTCACGCGATCAGGCCCGCGAATGTAAGCGAATTGCGCCTCGCCCTCTGCAAGGCTCCAACCCGTGTTGAGCGCCGTCTTTCGGTTGGCGCCTAGTGTGCGCGCCAGAGCCGCATCGCGCAGGACGATGTTGTAAATGCGCTCGCCGACGCTCCCGCCGACCCGAGCGGCGGATCCGCGCGGGAGCGCTTCGATGCGCTCAACGGATTCGACTGGGAAATCTTCAATGCTGCCGCGACCCTCTATGCGCCGCCCGTTGACAAGGAAAGTGGGCTCCGCGTCGCCGTTTTCTATTGAGAGCGCCTCAAGCGCATCGCCAACCGTGCTCGCCCCATAAGACAAGAGACGATCGAAATCGTAGCTCTGCTCTGGTTCGACAAAGGCGCTCCGGGCGCCGACGACGACGATGTCGGATGCGCTTTGCGTAACATCGCCCGCGACCGCTGCCGCGTCATCGGCAATGTCGGCGGGGGGGGTTCTCCTTCATCCTCACGTGCTTCGTCGCCACGTTCGGTGCGTATCGAGTTGAGGAGAAGCAAGTCTGCTTCTTCGTCGCTGGGTTCAGCACTCGGCCCGAAGGCCAAGGCCTCTCCGTCCGCATAGCCTTCAGCGGATCCGCTCGGCCATCCGGCAACGAGCGCCAAGAAGAGCCAATGAAGCTTCAAAACCCCAGCCCCGTCCGCCGCTTGACGAACAACGCCCATATCATCTGCGAGTCAATGGATGCGCACGACTAGAGTCGATGCTCGCACGTGCAGCATCATCGGGAGGGAAGCGCCGATCAGGATCGGAACGCGTCACGCTCCGCGGTTCCATTCGCATTGTAAGATTCTTTTCGCTTGACGCATGCCCTTAATGCGCTCTCCAGTCTCGGCCGTCTCACAATGGGTGTGTGGACTTTTCTAGACGTACCAATGGGAGGGCTTGGCTATGACCAAACGCAATAGCTATTGGAGAACGCTTGCCTGCGCGGGGCTTCTTGCGGCAGCGACGCTGGCGCCGAGTGCGGCCGCTGCAAAATCCCCGAACGGTGCTGAGATCATAACGAACGAAGACATTGGTAATGGCTGCTTGGTCTCGGTGGACTTCATCAACTACGCGGAAGATCCAAGCTGCGAGTGGCAACTCGTCAGACGGACTGTCGATGGGGCGAGAGTTCTGCGGAATTATCAGGATCACGGTCAGCTGCAGCCAGGCCAAACGGCGCCCTCGCGCGCGGTCACCAACAGATTTACGACGACGGCGCCTGATGGGGCCGGCGGCTTTCTCGAATGCCGTGGCACCGAGACGGTGACGCCGTCCGGTAACTATCGCTCAGCGATGCAATGTAACTGATCCCTGGTTCGTTACGTGCGAGCGTCGCATTTGAGCGACGCGATCAATATCTAGGCGCCGGCCGCGATGAACGGCCGGCGCCTTTATGCATCGTGCACGTCCTACGACCGAGCGAATGACTACCGCTTACTTTTCGCTTTCCGCTTCGACGGCTTTCGCGCGACCTTGTTGGCCCCGGCGCGCGGCATCTGCACGGCCTTAGCGATATTGGTCATCGCCGCAGCGATGGCTTTGGGATCGTCCGTCACTTCGGCTTCACCGTTGGCGAAGAGGTTGCGGCTGACGTCCCAGGCCTCGAGCGCGGCTTTCTGACTGCTGGTGGCGACGACGTAATCGCTAAGCCCGATTTGGGTGCGGAACACCTTGATGCGCGGCGGCAGCTTCGCCATCGCGCCGGCTCAGTCGGCGTTGACCGGCGCGCCAGTGCCTGCGCCGCGCGGCACGTCGAGTTCGCCGACCGCCGCTAACAGCTGACGCTCGGCGACGACGAGGTTGCGCTCGGCTTGCGCCAGTGCGAGGCGCGCGTCGAGCAGCGCCTGCTCCTGCTGCAGCACTTCGAAGGTGGCGCGAAGCCCCGTCTCCTGCTCCAGGCGCACGCCTTCGTAGGCGAGTTCGGCCGCCTGCACCTCTTCGCTTGCGGATTCCACCGCGGCGCGGGCACTGGCGAGACCAGTCCAGGAATTGGTGACGTTCTCCTGCAGCACGCGCTGCGTCGCGGCGAGATCGAGATTGGAGGCGGCGCGCAGCGCACGTTGCTGACGCGAGCGCGAGCGAATGGCGCCGCCCTGGAAGATCGGCAACGAAAGGCGCACGCCGACCGAATCCGTCACCGAGTCCGTCGTGCCTTGGAAGTCACTTTCGAAGGCGCCGCCGAGAGACTGGCCTGCTTCCAACGTGACGCGCAGACGGCCCGCGGCGTCAGCCGCATCGACATTAGCGTCCGCAAGAACCGTGTCGGCTTGCGCGCTTTGCAGCACCGGGCTTTCACGCACGGCGATGTCGAGCGCTTGTTCAAGGCCGGCCGGCAAGCCAAGCGCCGGCGGCGGCGCTTCGAGCGCGCCAGGCGGATGACCGACCAGACGCTGATAAGCTTGCACGGACGCGGCGAGTGCGCCTTGCGCCTGCACCAGCAGCGTACGCGCTTGCGCGAGCCGCGCCTGGCTTTGCGCCACGTCGGTGCGCGTGACGACGCCGGCGTCGAACTGCGCTTGCGCGTATTCCAGGAGCCGCGTCAGGTTGGAGACGGTTTGCTCGCGCGCGGCGACGACCGCCTGCGCCTGGCGCACGTCGGCGTAGGCTTCAGTGACATCGAGCAGCAGCGTCTGCAGGGCGTTGTCATAGTCAGCCACAGCGCCCGCGATCTGCGCGCGCGCGGCGCGCGTCGTTGCCAGCACGCGGCCGCCGGAGAAGAGGAGTTGCGAGACTCCGCCGGAGGCGGTCCAGCTTTCGTCGTCGTCGGCTGGAGTCGGAGTATCATCTTCGCGGCTGCTGTCGGTCGCGCCGGCGGAGACCGAGATTTGCGGCAACGCTTCGGCCCAGGCTTGCGGCAACGCTTCGCGCGTTGCGTTGAGACGCTGGCGTTGCGCCGCGAGCGCGGGATTGGTTTCCACCGCGCCCTGCATCGCGTCGGCGAGCGTATCGGCCGAAGCCGGCATCGCCATCGACAGCGCCAGCACTGAAGCAATCAACACACGCATCAGACCTACCCTCATTCCCGCCGCAGCGCCTCGATCGGATCGAGTTTGGCCGCCCGCCAAGCTGGGTAAGCGCCGAACAGAACGCCCACCAGGCCCGAGAAAGCGATTGCCATAATCGCGTTCTGGGGCGCCACCACCAAGGGCAGGTTAAATAGAGATGTCATAAACCATGCGCCAAGCACGCCGAGCGCAAGTCCGACAATTCCCCCCGCCACCGAAAGCGTCACCGCCTCCAATCCGAATTGGTGCAGAATATCCGATTGACGCGCGCCCAGCGCCTTCCTCAGCCCTATTTCGCGCGTCCGTTCAGTTACGCTGACCAGCATGATGTTCATGATACCTATACCACCGACCAGGAGCGACACGGCGGATATTCCCCCGAGGAGATAAGTGAACACCTGTGTCGTCTGCGCTGCGGTTTGTGTGATCGAGCTCAAGTTCTGGACGGTGAAATCGTCCTCGCCTTCGCGGGTGCGGTGGCGCTGGCGCAACAGGTTCTCCACGTCCTCCTGCATGCGCGAGAGCTCGCCTTCGCTGGCGGCCTTGACAGAAATCTGGCTGACGCTGTCGCCGCGGCCGCGGCGACCGGAGATGCGTCGTTTTACCGTCGTCAGCGGCGCCAGCACCACGTCGTCCTGATCCAGGCCGAAACCGGACTGGCCCTTGGACTCCAGCACGCCGATGACTTCGTAAGCGCCGCCGTTCATGCGCACGCTTTGGCCGAGCGGATCGACATTGGGGAAAAGTTCAGCGGCGACGGTGGCGCCGAGCACCACAACGCGGCGGGCCTGGCGTTCTTCGGTGTCGTCGAACATGCGGCCGGCGGCGATTTGCCAATCGCGCGCGACCAGGTAATCGGGCGTCACGCCTTCGACTTGCGGGTTCCAATTGAGGCCGTTGGCGATGACTTGCGTGCGCGCGCGCTGCGACGGCGCAACCGCGACGACGCCTTCGACCTGCTCGCGGATCGCTTGCGCGTCATCGAGCGAGAGCGAATCCCAGCCCCCGCCAGCGCCCGCCTGGGCGCGCACGCCGCCGCCGCTGCGCTGCGCGCCCGGCACAACGATGAGAAGGTTCGAGCCCAGACTCGAGATCGAGCGCTCGACTTGCGCCTGCGCGCCCGAGCCGAGCGCGACCATGGCGACAACCGAAGCGACGCCGATAATGACGCCGAGCGCGGTCAGCGCCGAACGCAGCGGATTGGACCGCAGCGCCCGCGCAGCGCTGGCGATGAGGTCAGACGTACGCATCATGGCGCGTCTCCCGTTCGTTCAGGCGGTCCGACACGATCTTGCCGTCGCGCATTTCGATCGTGCGCTTGGTCGCGGCGGCGACGTCATGATCGTGGGTAACGAGCACGACAGTCGCGCCCTCGGCGTTGAGCTGATTGAAGAGGCCGAGAATCTCGATGCCGGTGTTGGTATCGAGCGCGCCGGTGGGCTCGTCCGCGAGCAGCAAATCTGGCTTGCCCGAGAGCGCGCGGGCGATGGCGACGCGCTGTTGTTGGCCGCCCGAGAGCTGCGTCGGCTTATGGCCCATGCGCTCGCCGAGGCCAACGCGGGTCAAGAGGTCGGCCGCGCGGTCGCGCCGCTCCTTAGGATCGACGCCGCCATAAATCATCGGCAGCTCGACATTCTCCAGCGCCGTGAGGCGCGGCAGCAGATTGAAGCTCTGAAACACGAAGCCAATCGTGCGATTGCGGAAGATGGCGAGATCGTCGTCGTTCATAGCGCCGATGTCGTTGCCGGCGATAACGATGCGCCCTTCCGTCGGCGTGTCGAGTCCGCCGACGATGTTCATCAACGTCGACTTGCCGGAGCCAGACGGCCCGACAATGGCGCAATAGTCGCCGCGCGGAATGGAAAAGCTCACCTGATCGAGCGCGTGCACGGTCTCATCGCCCATGCTGTAGAGCTTGACCAGGTTGTGAGCCTCAATCAGCGCGCTCATCACGCGCCCCGGATGCGAACGCCGGAGCCGCCGCGGCCTCCGCCGCCACCGAACGGGCTGCGCGCATCTTCCTCAGCTTGAGGGCCGCCGCCGATGATCACTTCATCGCCTTCGTTGAGGCCGCTGTGCACCAGCGTGAAGCCGTTGTCGGCGACGCCGATCTCGACTTGCACCGGCGTCGGCTGGCGGTTGCGCAACACCCAGACGATGGCTTGCTGGCGGATTTCGCGGCGCGGGCCGGCGCCCGAACGCATCTGCGCCAAGAGTTCGCGCTGGCGTTCGGTGAGCGTCGGCTCGATGGCGCGGATGACTTGATCCCGTGCCTGGCGCATGGCGGCGCGGCGATTGCCGCCGCCTTGACCGCGCGGCGTCGAGGCCATCGCGTTCTCGAACGCCGTTTGCGCCGCTGCCCGTTGGGCTTCGTTGAGTTCTAGCGTTTCGGCGATCTGCGCGACGCCGCGCCCGCGCTGACCCTGGCCGCGCCCTTCGCCGCGCGTCTGCGCTTGCGCTTCGCCTGAACCGGCGCGGCGACCGCTGTTGTCCGCCATCAATTCTTGACCGCGCGCCACGAGCGCGGGGTCGGCCGGACGGAAGCGCAGCGCCGTGTTCGGCACGCGTAGCACGTTATCGCGCTGTTCGAGCACGATCTCGGCGTTCGCGGTCATGCCGGGCAGCAATTGCCGGCCGGGGTTATCGGCTTCGACGACGACGGTGTAGCTGACGACGCCGCTTTCGGCGACGCCCTGCTGGCGCACCTGACTGACGCGGCCTTCGAACTCGCGGTCCGGGAAGGCGTCGACGGTGAAGCGCACGGCCTGGCCTTCGTTGACTTCGCCGATGTCGGCTTCATCCACCGTGATGTTGGCCTGAAGACGTGAGAGGTCCTGAGCGATGACGAAGAGCGTCGCCGCTTGCAGGCTGGAGGCGACTGGCTGGCCGACGTTCACTTGGCGATCGACGACGACGCCATCGATGGGTGAGCGGATGACGCTGCGCTCCAGATCGGTGCGCGCTGTCGCCACTTGCGCCGAAGCTTGTGCGACGGCGGCGCGGGCAGTGTCGCGAGCGGCGCGCTGCTGGGCCATCAATTGCTCCGAGGCAAAGCCGCGTTGCTGCAAAAGCCGGTAGCGCTGGTAATCGGATTCCGCGACGGCCAGCTGCGCCTGCGACTGGGCCAATTGCGCCTGCGCTTGCACGATGCGCTGCTGGAACGGCGTCGGATCAAGCCGCGCCAGCACTTGGCCGGCGCGCACTTGGCTGTTGAAGTCGGCCAATACCTCGATCACGGGCCCGGAGACGGTCGAACCAACGTTCGCGGAGACCAACGGCTGCAGCGTGCCGGTGGCGCTCACGACGCGGGTGATCGACCCGCGATCGACTTCGGCGGTGCGATAAGGCTCGGCATCGCCGTCGCCGTTGATCATACCCCAGGCGATGAAGAGCACGATGAGGGCCGCGCCGCCGGTGATGAAAAGGTTGCGTCCGCGCAGCAGCCCTGGCCGCTTCGCCCACAACGCCAACACTTTCTGCTTCAGATCGGCGAACATCACCCACTCCACATGGCCGGAAAGCCGGCCCCGGCAAGGCCCTTCTCCTCTGGCGGACAGTTGGCGCGGCCGGTCGAGCCAAGAGCCCGGCCGCGCCGCCCCGCCCTAGTCGCGCCCGCGGCGATGCGAACGCGCAGCATTCGCTTCTTCGCGCGTGACGCGGCCGTCGCTGTTGGCGTCGAGCCGCTCGAACATACGTGCGCCCATGGCGTCGAACTCGGCGCGCGAGATTTGGCGATCGCCATCGGCGTCGATGCGGCCGCGGCGTTCGCCACGTTCACGCCGCTGCGGACGCTCGGCTTCGCTGATCACGCCGTCATTATTGGCGTCGAGCCGATCGAAGCGCGCGATCGGGCCGGCGAGATATTCATCGCGGGTGACGTTGCCATCGTTATTGGCGTCGGCGCGCGTCAGCATGTGCATGCCGCCGCCGCGTCGGCCCCAGCCGCGCCCATGATGCCCACGCTCGCCGCGCCCGGCGCGCATTTCTTCGCGCGTCAGCTGGCCGTCATTGTTGGCGTCCTGCTGCGTGAACCGCGCTTGCCGCGCGGCGTCGAACTCGGCGCGCGTCAGGACGCCGTCATTGTTCGCGTCGCCCTGAAACAGATGATGGCCAGCGCGCGGCGGCGTCGCATTTTCTTGCGCCAGCGCCAGACCGCCCACACCGGCAAGCGCCGCGAGACCCGCGGCCGCAAACAGAATCTTACGCATGAACCTACTCCTCCGGCC